>NZ_JAYKSL010000028.1:0-40598 GCF_035481585.1 Salipiger marinus
TTGCGCCAGCACTTCTGGGGAATTTTGATCCAGCATTTACATGAAGTTCTTCATCAAGGCCCTCAACAATTTTCTGACCGCGCTGACGCCATTCCTGTTCTACTCTTTGGGTGGATATTTTGTCATCGAAGGTCGCATTACACTCGGCGCGCTGGTGGCCGTCCTGGCAGCACACAAGGACTTCTCGGCACCGCTGAAAGAGCTCTTCAATTACTATCAGACGCTGGAAGACACGCGGATCCGGTATCAGGAAATCATGGCCTTTTTAAACAAATCGATTCAGCCATTGGGGCATGCTCAGCCAGACAACACTGCGCCACAAGAGGCTGGCCAATTCGAGCGATCCAAGCAGAGATACCCAGCTCTGTCTTTGGTAGGGCAGGGGGCCATAGCAACATCATGAAGGAGTTTGATGGGATGAAATGGGCAGCGATATTCTTTGCTTTGATCGCCGTTGCTTCAGCAGGCTGGTACATCATGCAGCCGGATTACTCTCAAACGGGTACGCAGACGGATGAGGGCGTCGCGCTTCCCGCAGGCGCGCTTGTAACTGTCACGCTACCAGCAAGTTTTACAGAGCAGGAGCAAATCGGCGCAGGCGCTTATGATGCGGTCTGTGCCGTGTGCCACGGCCTGAACGGGCAAGGCCGGGATGGCGTTGCTCCACCGCTTGTTCACAAGATTTACGAACCGAGCCATCACAGCGACATGGCGTTTGTCCTCGCGGCGCAAAATGGAGTGCGGGCGCATCATTGGAAATTTGGAAACATGCCAGCGGTTGAAGGCGTGACGCGATCAGAGATCCTTGCTATCGTGACGTATATTCGAGCATTGCAGCGTGCCAATGGGATCAATTAAGCCGTTTCGACAGATAAGAGGGTGGAGTTTGGTTCGCGGTCAACGACTACTAGGTTCGCCGCGACATGGCCACAACTGGCGGAAGAACGTTTTCATGAGTAAATGTCTTTATGCGTCCATATTGAGTATTGGTGCATTTTTCAGTTCTTTCACCGCAACATATGCCGAGGAAACCGACCTCTTCAGATTGACCGACCGCGCAGCCCCGGTCGGCATCGGTGCCCGTGAGCCATCACTTGCAACCTTGCCGGATGGCCGGGTCGTATTGAGTTGGACAGAAGAAAACGGAGCCGAAGCGGAAGTTCGCATGGCCATCCTTGATGGCAGCGAGTGGTCGGACGCTCGCACAATTCATAAATCGTCAAAGATTTACATCAACTGGGCCGATTTTCCATCGGTAGCGGTGCTGGCTGATGGCGGCCTGGCGGCACAATGGCTTAAACTGAATGGGGAGGGTGATTACCAATATGACGTCAATATCGCTTTTTCTAAAGATGAAGGCAGAAGCTGGACGGAACCGCTTGTTCCCCATGATGACAGATCACAACGCGAGCACGGTTTTGTTTCGTTGGTTCCCGATCAGTTTGGCGGGTTGACGGCGCTGTGGCTGGATGGCCGGGAGTATGACAGTCAAACAGAAGGCGAAAACTTCGAGAATGCGATGCAGCTGCGCGCACGACAGATCAACTCTGACGGAACGATGAAGCCAGAAAGCCTGTTGGACGCGCGCGCTTGTACTTGTTGTCAGACGTCCGCAGCGCGGACCGCTTCGGGCGATATCGTGGCGGTCTATCGTGATCGAACCGCCGATGAAATCCGCGACATTTCGATTGTTCGATCTACCGGAGGGGACTGGACGCAACCCCTCACTGTTCACGACGACGGATGGGAAAGTGCCGGCTGCCCCGTAAATGGCCCAGCTGTTGATACGATGGACGACAAGGTGTCCGTCATCTGGTTCACTGCAGCTGAGAATAAACCGGAGGTTTATATCGCGTTTTCGGACGATGGCGGCGCGCAGTTTGACGAACCGCTCCGCATTGACCTCGGCACAGCCGCGGGACGGGTGGATGTTCTGCAAATGCCGGATGGAAGCGCATTGGCGCTCTGGATTGAATATGTGGGAGGCGGTGAAGCGATCGTCATGTGCCACATATCGCGAAGTACCGGATGCGCAGCGCCTCAGGCGCTCCATATCAATCGGGGCGGCGGATCGATCGGTGTTCCCCGAATGGCGCGCGGAGACGCCGGTACGTTTGTGGCCTGGACGCAGCCGACCGGCGGCGGGGATGGGGACACTACAATCCGCATGGTCGAAGTCGCGGTGACTCCATAGGTTTCGAGCATACATCTCAATATCCTAGTGCTTGCTTGACGCCGTTGCCCTTATTCTGCGGCCCGCCCGAGGGCCAAATCAGGCACTGTACCGGCTTGCTTCAGGCCCCACCCTTTGATGATGGCATAAACCGCCGGAATGACGATCAGGGTCAGCAAGGTTGACGACACCATTCCCCCGATCATGGGCACTGCGATGCGCTGCATGATCTCGGACCCGGTGCCATGCGCCCAAAGGATCGGCATCAGGCCGGCCATGATTGCGACAACTGTCATCATCTTGGGGCGCACGCGGTCTACTGCACCCACCATGATCGCGGCGTGGAGCTCGTCGCGGGTCAGGTCCCTGTCGCCCGCGCGGGCACGCGCTTCATTCAACGCCTGATCGAGATAGATCAACATGATCACTCCGGTTTCAGCCGCCACCCCGGCCAGCGCGATAAACCCGACGGCCACCTTAACCGACATGTTGAAGCCCATGAACCACATGAGCCAAATGCCACCGACCAGAGCGAAAGGCAGCGACAACATCACGATCAAGGTTTCCGTCAGGCGGCGGAAGTTTAGGTAAAGCAGCAGAAAGATCAGCGCCAGCGTCAGCGGCACAACAGTGGCCAGCCGCTGTTTCGCGCGTTCAAGGTATTCGAACTGACCGCTCCAGCCCAAAGAATAGCCGGGTGGCAGAGTGACGGAGGCCGCGACCGCCGCCTGAGCTTCGGCCACATAGCCGCCAAGATCGCGTCCGACGATATCGACAAAGATATATACGGCAAGCTGTCCGTTCTCGGTGCGGATCGACGTAGCTCCGCGGGTGCGTTCAATGGTGGCCACGTCCCCCAGTGGAATGGTGCCACCGCCCGGCAGTGCAACCTGAACCTCGCGCCCAATCGCCTCCGGATCAGACCTCAGTGTCGCCGGATAGCGCATTGCGACGTCGTAGCGCTCGCGCCCCTCGACGGTCTGCGTGATGGCCTTGGCCCCCAACGCCATGCCGATTACCTCTTGCACATCCTGCACCGACAGACCGTAGCGGCCAAGCGCTGTACGGTCCGGGGTGATGTCGAAGTAATAGCCGCCGATCACCCGTTCGGCATAGGCGCTGGTCGTTCCGGGCACCGTTCGTACCACGGCTTCGACCTCACGGGCGACCTTTTCCATCTCGGTCAGGCTGGTGCCGAAGACCTTGATCCCCACAGGCGTGCGGATGCCGGTGGACAGCATGTCGATGCGCGCCCGGATCGGCATCGTCCAGGCGTTCGATACGCCGGGAAATTGCATGGCGGCATCCATTTCCTGCCGAGGCTGTTGATTTCCACTCAGAAGCGACCCGGGCAGGCATATAATTTCCATTGAGGGGGCATCGTTGAGTGAACCCCAAATCGACTGATCAACTCGCTGACCGTCTCTTCGCCCTTCAGCGCCTCTAGGCTCTGGACCCATTGATTTGGTTGCGGTCTCCGCGCGATCTTGATTCAAGCTCCCAAACTTTAGGGGGCGTGATGAGCAATCTTTTCTGGCTGAACGATGAGCAGATGGCACGGCTTCGACCGTACTTTCCGAAGAGCCATGGCAAGCCACGCGTCGATGACAGGCGTGTTCTGAGTGGCATTATTTTCATTAATCGCAATGGCTTGCGTTGGAGCGACGCGCCAAAGGAATATGGTCCATCCAAGGCGCTCTACAACCGATGGAAGCGGTGGAGCGACATGGGCGTGTTTGCCCGGATCATGGTTGGGTTGGCTTCGGAGGGAACGGACCGGAAGACGATCATGATCGACGCGACCTACCTCAAGGCGCATCGCACGGCCTCCAGCCTGCGTTTAAAAAAAGGGGGCGTGGAAGGCTGATCGGGCGCACGAAAGGTGGCATGAACACAAAGCTGCATGCTGTCACCGACGCCGCAGGGCGTCCGATCCGGTTCTTCATCACTGGTGGGCAGGTCAGCGACTACACCGGTGCCAGGGCGCTGGTGAGCAGCCTGCCATCGGCTGACTGGCTACTGGGGGATCGAGGATATGATGCGGACTGGTTCCGTGAGGCGTTGATAGAAAAGGGGATCAAGCCCTGCATCCCGGGACGTAAGTCGCGCGACAAACCTATCAAATACGACAAGCGGAGATACAAGAGGCGCAACCGGATCGAGATCATGTTCGGACGCCTGAAGGACTGGCGGCGGGTTGCCACTCGCTACGACAGATCCCCAACCGTATCCCTCTCAGCAATCGCGCTCGCCGCGACCGTCTTGTTCTGGCTCTGAATCAATGAGTCTGGAACCTAATGCGACCTTGGTCTTAAATTCTGGGCGATGCTGCTTCCGTTTCGACATGTCAGATCTCCTTCGTGTTGAAGATCAGCAGACTACAAATCGCAGCTTACGCCAGTGTCCGAATTTCGGGAAGAATCTCAGACGCTATCACTCGCCTGTCGAAAATCTCAAAATTACTGACCTCACATTTTTGTGATATTAAATTGGTTGAACCTCCAGTGGGTGAAGGTTGTAGAAACCGGAAAAGTTTAGTTTGAGGGTAGTGGAATGAAGTTTGTAAAAGATGCGGCTATCTCGCGGCGCAGTATCCTGCTTGGAGCAGCGGCGAGCGGCCTCACTCTGAAAGCGGGCACCGCATTTGCCCAAAACACGCCTCCGCTAGCATCACCGGTTGTACGTAGGAACTCGTCCGGTTTTGCTGTCGCGAATTGGGAGGATCACTTCGACAACCTGAAACATGGGGTAATACTCTGCGATATAGATTCCCGAGCGGTGCAGTATTGGTCCGAAAACCAAAGCGTTTATAAGCTTTATCCTTCCAGTGTGCCTGAGTCCGAAGATCTTACCAAACGCGGGTACACTAGCGTGATCAAGAAAGTGGAAGGTCCAAGCTGGCGCCCAACTCCTTCAATGAAAATCCGCAATCCTGAATGGCCCGACTACTTTCCACCTGGTCCTGATAATCCTTTGGGCACGCACGCTCTCTACCTGTCATGGCAGTATTATCGCGTCCACGGGACAGGAGACACGCGGAAGATTGGCCGCCGATCATCAAATGGGTGCATTGGTCTTTATAACGAACATATCAAAGAATTGTTTGCTTTGGCCGAAGTAGGAACACAAGTCAAGCTGTTTTGATCCCGCACTTCGCATGACTTGTTAAAGTCTGATCTCGTGTACCAGCGCTCATTCTACGTTCACTACTCGAAAGCCATAGTTTCATGAAACGACGAAAATTTCTCTTTGCCACCGGGGCTGTCGGAGCTTTGTGCAGTCAGCCCGTTTCAGCTCATGTAGTGCTGCCAAAGTATGATTTGCCGCCGGAGTATTTGCCTCAAGTAGTAAGCATCCCAGGAGGCGCTGATCCCTACGAAATTCATGTTTTCCCAAGCCAGTTTGCCCTCTTCTGGACCCAACCTGACAACACTGCAATTCGCTATACCGTCGGGATCGGTCGCCCGAGTCTTTATGAGGCAGGCGAATTCTATGTTGGGGCAAAGAAGGAATGGCCCAGCTGGACACCGACCCCGGGCATGTTGCGTCGTGAGCCTCAGAAATATGGTCCCTTACGAAATGGAATGCCTGGCGGTTTGAGCAATCCTCTAGGTGCGCGGGCCCTCTACCTCTTTCAACCGGGTCGTGGCGATACCTTTTTGCGTGTGCATGGCACAAATGACCCAACCACTATCGGCCGTGCAGTCTCGAACGGGTGCGCCAGATTGGTGAACGATCAGATTGTCCAATTTTATGATAAAGTCCCGCTGGACACCCGTGTGATCCTATACCCCGCAACTTAGAACACTGCCTTGGCGAGATCAGCGTGTTTTGGTAGCTTTTCAGCAGAAGATTTCCTAGGGAAGATAACTCAATCACCCCGGATCTCTCTCAATCCTAGGAAGGATTCAAGATGTTATTAGCGCGACGCGGCCTGTCGAAAATTGTTCTTGCAACAGTATTAGCAGCATTTCCTGTTACTACTGTGGCCGCACAAGAACTCAATGAAGCAGATATCAAGCGTCTCGCACTTGAAGCGATCTTGGAAAAACCCGAAATTCTGATCGAAGCGCTTTCAATCCTTCAGGAACGTGAAAATGTAGCGCTCGCCGAAGCGCAGACTGACGCCCTGTCTGAGTTGCGCGATGATTTCGAACAGAATGCTCCGATCTTCGGGAACTTGGATGGCAGCGTCACACTTGTCGAGTTCTTTGACTATAACTGCGGGTATTGTCGCCGCGCTGCACCAGAGGTCAAAGCGGTACTGGAGGCAAGCAAGGATGTCCGCATTATTTATCGTGAATTCCCGATCCTAGGGCCCGGTTCCGAAGTTGCGGCGCGCGCGTCACTTGCCGCGAGAAACCAAGGTAAATATCAGCAGTTTCACGAGGCAATGATGGCATTGAACGGGCAAGCCGTTGAAGCAAGCGTTATGAAAATTGCAGGCGATGTGGGGCTCGATCTCGAAGTTTTGAAAACAGATATGCAATCTGATTCAGTGAGTGATCACATTGCGGCCTCTCTGCGTTTCGCAGAAGCTTTGGGTATAACTGGAACGCCGACGTTCGTATTGGGTGACGAAATAATCCCCGGTGTGATCGAGCGCGGCACACTTCTTGAAAAGATAGCAGAACTCGTCCCCGAGTGAAAGGGGGGACGATTATGAGATCGGCCCTTATAGCCCTTGATCTTCCACCCGCTGGAACCCCTATCTCCGAAGTTATCTGGAGCAAGAGGTCTCACTATGGAAAACGAAAAGTCATTAGCCTTCGGCGGCTATATGATCGAAGGCCACGTCCCGGTCGCCGACATTCGCCGTCTGTTGGATGAGCGCCCAAACGCTGTTGGCCTTGAAGTCCCCGGTGTGCCTTACGGATCGCCAGGGCATGGGCCAGAATCGGAACGTGAGGCCTATGTTGTACATTTGGTCAATCGAGAGGGGACCACGAAGCCGTTCACAAACTACGAGGCAGCCTGAACTCGAGACGGTGACAATGAAGGGCGGTTGAGGTCAGAGGTTTTTGAACTGACCTAGGCACCAAGGGTTGTCCATACGTAAGTTGCGAAAACACATGCCCGTGCGGGATCAATATTTTTCTTGAACCTCTAGTAACTTTAAGAGTTAAGGCATCGATAACGGTCGGCCCCATGGAGCATAGTCGTCTGTAATAACTTGACTCCTTCCTAGGTAAAAAAATTCGGGATGTGGGTTGGATCGCCGCCAATAGCGTGAAAGGAACAAGAAAGATGCTGACAAGACGACATTTCATCCAGACGACCGCTGCACTTTTCTCCGCGTCTATCTCAAGTCCGCTCCTCGCTGACACCTGGCCCACTGAAGCGGAAAAGGGTGCTTGGGATGCACAGGTAACACCGCCGGGCTATAACCCAGCCACATCAAACCCGTGGGGCCTACACCCGCGCTTTCTGCCGCAGCGGGTTGTAGCTAAAAATGGTCTTGTGGCCGGTGACATTCATGTCGACGCCGTGGCGCGCTATCTTTACCATATCGAGGAAGGCGGCACTGCGATGCGCTATGGCGTCGCGATCGCTCGCGGCAAACTTTATGAGCCGGGTGTCTACACGATCAAGCGCAAGGTCAGGTGGCCGCATTGGCAGCCAACACAGAACATGATTAACCGCGACCCGGAGCTCTACGCCGACATCGCTGACGGTATGGAACCCGGACCTGAGAACGCGCTCGGGTCACGGGCGCTTTATCTCTATGTCGGGGACCGAGACACCTATCTGCGCATCCACGGTACACCACAGCCGCGAAGCATCGGCGGACGAGCAAGTTCCGGTTGCGTCCGGATGGTCATGGCGCACATAAACGATCTGTATCCAAACGTGGAGATTGGCTCGACGGCGTTCCTATATTCGGCCGAGGACAGCGTGACTCCGCAGAGCTGACCCAAGGCGCGTCGTCAGTCCGAAGCTCGAACGTGCCAATCAGGATTGGCGCGCGACGCAGATGGGATTGCCGCCCGCCGATCGCAACGGGACCAAGGTCGTTTCCACCGGCCCATTATGATTATACCAATAGCAGTTATCTTCGGGACGTAGCCGTGCCGCGTTGAGATCTTGGTCGGGTGCAGCAAGGGCTGCGACAGACTCTGGAATATTCCCGATCCTGAATGGATCGTTGTCTTCCTTCGGAGGCACCGCACAGCCAGCTAGGGCCAATGTTGCAACCATGAACACCGCATATTTTTGAAGCATATCTATCTCACTCTTTGGCAGGTCAGCCGCGTCCACAGACTTGGCAACGCGTTTCAAGGTTCCGCAGATCGGTGTCCTTACTTGACCAAGTTTCTGTTTTAGCTCTTGAAGCTCTAGTTACTGTAGGGGCTATCTCAATGTGGAATGAACGAATCCCGAGGTCAATCCCATGTCTTCCAATGGCCACCGCCACGACCACAAGCACAGCTCTGACTGCAGTCACGATCATGTTGATGATCACAAACATGCGAGCGTAGCTCGCTACTCTCATGGAGATGGTGCTGCGTGCTGCGGTGCTGGAGCCAACACGGGACCGGCAGAATCCATCCCGTCGAATGGGCGAAGTTTTCAAGTTTCCGGTCTGGATTGTGCCGAAGAGGTGGCAATCCTGAATAGGGTGGTCGGTCCAAAAGTCGGCGGGACTGAGCATCTGGCGTTCGATGTCATCAATGGGCGGATGACAATTCTGGATACCGCAGTCGGGATTTCGGACAACGAGATTTCGCAACTGGTCGCGAGTACCGGCATGAGCGCAAAACCGTGGGACGCCGACAACGCAGCAGAGAATCAGGCCGCGCATCTGGCACGTCAAAAGCGGTTTACCGCGCTCAGCGGCGGCTTCTGGGTGGCAGGTTTTCTCTACCACATCGTCGAAACCGGCATGGGTGGTGCGCTCGGGCTATTCGCAGGGCACGGAGAAATGCCGATGCCACTCGCGGAAGCAGGGTTATTCGCGGTGGCAATTCTCTTCGGGGTCTGGCTGGTCGCGCCCAAGGCTTGGTCTTCCGCGCGACGGTTTTCCCCTGACATGAACTTGTTGATGGTGGTCGCAGTGGCGGGTGCCATCGGGCTGGGCGAATTCTTCGAGGCCGCGACGGTTGCGTTTTTCTTCTCACTTTCGCTTTACCTTGAGAGCTGGAGTGTGGGGCGGGCCCGCAACGCGGTATCGGCCTTGCTGGATCTGGCGCCGCCGACAGCTCGGGTGATCCGATCAGATGGCAGCGAAACCGATGTGCCTGCGGCAGAGGTCGCCGTGAACGATCGCTTCATTGTGCGCGGCGGCGACCGCATCCCCCTCGACGGTGAAGTGGTGGAGGGGGCGGGAGCCGTCGATCAGGCTCCCATTACCGGAGAAAGCGCGCTCGTGCCAAAGGAGCCGGGCGATGAGGTCTATGCCGGCACGATCAACGGCGAAGGCACACTGACGGTACGAGCGACCAAGGCAGCTTCCGACACAGTGTTGGCCAAGATCATCCGTATGGTCGGTGATGCCCATGCCCGCCGCGCGCCGGTCGAGCAATGGGTGGCGAAATTCGCGCGCATTTATACACCCATCGTGATGGCGGTGGCGATCACCATCGCGGTGGTGCCGCCACTCTTGCTCGGCGGCGCCTGGGACTATTGGTTCTACAATGCGCTGGTCCTTCTTGTCATCGCATGTCCTTGCGCACTGGTCATTTCTACGCCGGTGTCCATTGTAGCAGCGCTGGCCGCTTCGGCGCGAGCAGGGGTGCTCATCAAGGGCGGCGCTTATGTCGAAGCGCCAGGGCGCACCACAGCGCTGGCGATGGACAAGACGGGAACGATCACCATGGGCGAGCCTGAGGTGGCGGCGGTTCACCCGCTGGGTGAAGCCTCCGCTCGCGAAATCATCACGCTGGCAGCCAGTCTGGAGGCGCGGTCCTCGCACCCGCTGGCACGCGCCATCCTCGCGCGCGCAGAAAGCGATGGTGTTTCCGTGTCTGCCGCAGAGGACACGCGGACCGTGCCTGGGCGCGGGCTCGAAGGACGCGCCGACCGGCGCGCGATCTGGCTCGGATCAGATCGGTTTGCCCAAGAGAAAGGTTTCAGCAATGCCATTCCGGCGGATCTTCGGGACCGGATCGAAGGGGCAGGCAGCACCCTGGTTGCCGTGGGTGACGAGACCGGCGTGACCGGCGTGCTGGAGCTTCGTGACCGCATTCGCCCCGATGCAAAGGGTATCGTTGCGCGTCTGCACGCGCAGGGTGTGAAGACAATCGTGATGTTGACGGGCGACAACGAACGCACCGCACGTGCGGTGGCGGCCGAGGTCGGCATTGACGAGGTGCGCGCCGAACTCTTGCCAGAAGACAAGGTGAAGGCCATCGAGGAACTGGTGGAATGCCACGATATGGTGGCGATGATCGGCGACGGCGTGAACGACGCGCCCGCAATGGCGCGCGCGCATTATGCCATTGCCATGGGGGCTGTCGGATCGGATGCGGCGATCGAAACGGCAGATATTGCACTGATGACCGACGATCTGGCTCGAGTGCCGTGGCTGATTACTCACTCTCGGCGGACAATGACGATTATCCACCAGAATATCGGTATATCGCTGGCAACAAAGGCGCTGTTCGTCGGGCTGACCGCGTTCGGGATGGCCTCGATGTGGGGCGCCATCGCTGCGGATGTAGGCGTTTCCCTGTTGGTGGTCGCCAATGCGCTGCGGCTTTTGAACGGCCATCGGATCAAGGACGGGCCTTCGGGCGGTGAACCGGTGGGCGAGCAGATGGCGAAGGGAGCACTGGCGCACGGTCATTGATCCGACGTCTTCGGTAGAGTAACCTCTGGCACCAACAGACCTCGCAAAAAGGGGCGTCGAGCAGTGACAAACACCAGATTTCCACGGCGCGCCTTTTTGATGGGCGGATTGGCCGCCTTCCTGTCAGGTTGTGCCAGCAAGTTCCGGTCGTACAACGGACCCGAAGTGACCCGGCTACGCATGTATAAGGCACAGCGGTTCCTGGTTCTGGACGGGGTGGATGACGTCTTGCGGACCTATCCCATCGGATTAGGCTTCGCGCCCGAAGGTCACAAGCAGTTCGAGGGGGACGGCCGTACGCCGGAGGGCTCCTACGTGATTGATCGGCGCAACCCGGAGAGCCTCTTTCACCTGTCGATTGGCATCTCATATCCCAACGCGGCAGACATCGCTTTTGCGCAGGCTCAAGGAAAGTCGCCCGGTGGCGACATTTTCATCCACGGCGGACCGCGCAAGGGGATCGACCCAATGAATGTCCGCGACTGGACGGCAGGCTGCATCGCCGTCACTGACCGCCAGATCGAGGAAATCTATGCCATGGTCAGGGACGGGACACCGATCGACATTTACGCCTAAGGATCAGGTGAAGCGGCGCCGCAGTGCGACGTTGATCGCCTCAATGGCCATGACCATGACGACGACCGCAATCGTGACGCTGGCGGCCTTATCATACTGGAAGGATCTCACGTAGGTCTGGATGTAGAAGCCGATCCCACCCGCGCCGACGATGCCGAGGATCAGCGACTCGCGCAGGTTCAACTCGAACCGGAAAATCGTGTCGCGGGCAATGACTGGGGCCATCTGCGGCCAGATCGCATGCCTGAGCCGCACGAGCGGTCCGGCGCCGGCGCTTTCCAGTGCTGCGATCGGCGCGCGGGACACGCCGTCGATCGCCTCGGCATAGAACTTGGCGAGCATCCCCGTTGCATGAAAGGCGACCGCGATGATGCCGGGCAGCGGCCCGAGCCCGACAGCGCCCACCATAAGCATGGCCACGAGGATCAGCGGCACGGCCCGGATAAAGGCCAGCAGCGCGCGCACAGGGCCGAACACCATGCGCGAGACCATGGTCTCGGAGGCGAGGATGGCCAGAGGGATCGACAGGATCACAGCGCCGAGGGAACCGAGGATCGCTATTCTCAGCGTTTCCGCGCTGCCCTTCCTGATCTCGGCCATCACTGTCGGATCGGGCGGGAACATCCGCCCGAGAAAGTCAGCGATCCGCGGACCGGCCGAAACGAGACGCGACAATTCGACATCGGTCGTGGCGAAGGACCAGAGGATTGCGCCTGCGATCAGGGTGCTGGTCGCGAAGCCGCCGAACCTGCGGTGGCCCATCAGGACACCGCCCGGAGGCCGGAACCGGGCAGCGGCTCTGCCTCCCGGTAGAGAGCCGCCGTCGCCTCGTCCTGCAACTCGGATGTCGGCACATCGAACACGATCCGCCCGTTCCGCATGCCGATGATGCGCTCCGCGAAACGCCGCGCCAGGTCGGGCTGGTGCGAGGAAAACAGCGCCGTTGCGCCGCGCGCTTGTGCCGCCCCGGTCAGCAGCGCCAAGACCTCCCCAGCGCGGGTGGGGTCGAGGTTGCTCACCGGCTCGTCGGCGAGGATCAGCCGTGGCTCCTGCGCGAGACACCGCGCAATGGCCACGCGCTGCCGCTGGCCGCCGCTGAGACTGTCGACCCGGCGTTCGGCGAGATCGGCAATGCCGCAATCGGTGAGGGCTGTGCGCGCCATGTCGAGATCATGTGGCGTTGGCGACCCCAGCAGGGCGCGCAGGGGCGCCATCCGCCCTAGGCGGCCATTGAGCACGTTGCGCAGAACCGTGGAGCGTTCGACGAGGGCGAATTCCTGAAACACGAAACCGGTATCAGGTCGGCTTGCGCGCGGCGGCGGTTGGTCGGGATCGAGCGGCGCACCCAAGATTGAAACGCGCCCGCGCCAGCCCTGAAGCCTGCCGTCGAGCAATGCCAGCAGCGTTGTTTTTCCTGCCCCGGACGGGCCAAGCAAAGCGACGCTTTCGCCGGTCGAAATCGTAAGCGAGACCCGCTCCAGCGCCGGAACACTCCCGCCCGGATGGGCAAAGTTCAGGTCGTCGATCCGGATGGCGGTGGTCATTCCAGGAGCCCATATCGCCGTGCCATGTCGCGCACGCCGTCATAGGCGGCAGGGTCGGCCCTGACATAGCCGTCCGGCCCGTAGAGATAGCGCAGCTTGTCGCGGTTCTCGGGCTCGTTGAGCCGCAGCATCGCGTTGGTGAAGCGGTCTTGCACCTCGGCATCCAACCCGGGTCGCGCGATCACGACATGGCTCGGGATTGGCGGGCTTTCCGCGATCCATGTCACCTCTGCTTGCTGCTGCGGCGTCAGGAGCAGATCGGCATACTGGCTGGCACCCGCAGCGTCGACCAGACCTTCGGCCATCGCCTGCATGGCCTGCTGATAGCCGCCTGCGAAGAAGACGCGGCCGAAGAATGCCTCCGCCGCGCCTGGGCCGTCGATCAGCCGAGCCTCGACGAATTCGGCGAGCGGGTAGAGATAGCCCGATTCCGAGATCGGATCGGCGAATGCGATGTCGCGTCCGCGCAGGTCTGCAAGCGCGCCGATGCCACTGTCGCGACGCACGAAAATGCGTCCCGTATAACTCGGCGCGTCGCGGTAGACCTCGGAGAGAAGCGGCACCGCGCCGATCTCGGCCTCGGCCAGAACGAAGGGCAGGGCGCCCATGAAAGAGATATCCGCGTCACCATTGCGCAGCGCTTCGACCGCCGCTGCATGGTCGATGGTAACGAACCCTTCGACGGGGACGTCGATCTCACTAGCCAGCCAGCCGGTGATGGCTTCAATGTCGCCCAGAAGCTTCTCGGGGTTCTCCTGCGGGATGAAAGCCAGCCGCAACGCAGTGTCCTGCGCAGCCAGCGGGGTTGCGAGCGATACTGCGCCCGCACTGGCCAGCGCCAACATCGTTCTGCGGTTCATATGGATCGCCATCAGAATGCCCTTTCTGCGATTGCGTCGGCTTCGGTCCTGAACGCGGTCCAGCTTGTTTCGGCGGCCACCCAGTCATCAGCACGAACGGCGTCACCAACCTCGGCCAGACGTTCGGCCAACATGTAAACTTCAGGCCGCGCAGCCAGGTTCGACATTGTGCTGGCGTCCGCCGAAAGGTCCACGGCCACGGTGTCGGTCAGCAGCAGGATGTGTTCTGCATCCCGCTGCGGCAGCAGCGTATCAAGCGTCGAGGCGAATGTCGTAAGTTCGGAGAATGCCAGCCGGAAGGCGGTGTTCTCGGCGTCGAACGCCTCATAGGGCTCGTCCGCTGCGCCCACGGTCTCCAGATAGGCAGTCAGGTCAGCCCTTTCCGCAGCGGTCAGCCGGAGCGCTTTCGATTCGTCGAACCAGTCCACGACAGCGGCTAGCGTCGGCAAAGACCCGTCATGGAAATAGGGTGCGGTGTAGGCGGTGCCGAGCAGCGTGGGTGTATCCATCGCACCGGTGCGGGCGCCATCGTAGGCCGACGCAACCGAGCCGATATCATGGGCCTGCCGGTCCAGGAAGTTCGTGTCCGGGACGTGGCAGCTGGCGCAGGAACGGTCGCCGAGCGCCGCGAAGGGCGTATTGAAGATCGCTTCGCCGCGCTGCGCGGCCTCGGGAGCGGCTTCGGTCAGCTGACCATCCCGTGTCAGCATGGAGTTGGGCAGGAAGTCGAATTCGCGCATGTAGGCGAGCAGAGCATCCAGCATGAAGGGCGTCGGTTCATCGCCGCCGAACTCGTTGACGATGACGTTGCGGGTGAAATCGCGCAAGGAGGCGAAGCGGCCATCGCGGCCGTAGGGCCCGGTGAAGCGCAGGCCACGGAGGCTGGGGATGTCAATCGGATCATCGCGCCGGTCATTGAAGATCGGGTTGAAGAAGGCGCCATCGACATCGATCCCGCCTGGCTGATGGCTCGCACCCGGAATGAAAAGCCGCTGGTTAACGTCCGAGCGGTTGTGACAGGTCGAACAAGCAACCCCGAGGTCCTGCGCCGGATTGCCAAAGATTTGCGCGCTGTCGAACAGCATGTCGCCATAGGCCACCAAAGGCAGGTCGGTCTCGTCGATGCCCTGCTCCTCGAAATTGAGGACGAGGCGCGGCAGCGGATCCTGATCGAAGATGTCAGACCCCGGCGGCAGGCTAGGCGGCACCTCGATGGTGCGGCCACTCTGGACAACAGTTTCCGGCAGCGCGCTCAGCGTCCGGCGCGGCGCGAAATCGTCAACGAGGAAATTCTCGGCGAGATAGAGGGAGATGACTTCGCGCGCGGCTTCCATGGTTTTGCGACTCGCGGGTGTGGCACCAGCACCAAGAACACCGGCGGAGCCTGTGCTGCTGTTGAGTTCCAGCCAGGCGAGGCCGATGCGTCTCGAAGCGTCGGGATCAGCAGTCGCGATACCGTCCGCGAACGCGCGATAGAGTTCTCGAGCTGTCCGCACGGCCTGCTGCGCACGTGCAGGGTCGTCGGCCATGACTGCCCGGTCCAGTTCCTCGTCGATCCGGCGCGCTATCAGCCGCGTCGCCTCGGCGAAGACCGCCTGGCGGTCCTCGCGAGTGATGGCGTCCAGAAGGGGGGCGGGTCCGATGTCGCTGCTGCCGTCCAGCCATGCTAGTGCACCGACAGAGAATTCCGAACCCCGGTAGGGTTCGGCCCAGGCGGTCCCGACGTCATCCCAAGGCAGCGGTTTGAGATTTCCGAGGAAGAGAGTCAGCCGGTAGGCCGCCGCCTCGGGAAGCCATGGAGCCTCCTTGGCAGGCGTCGCAGCGACAGGTCCGGACAGGACGAGCGCGCTTGCGAGTGCGGCAATGAACGCTCCAAGGAATTTCTGAATCACCGCAGTCTCCGAATTCAAAAGTTAGACATGGCTAATTTATCTACCCTAAGCAAACAAGTTGTCAATCCTGCAGTTTCCCTGCAAAGTCCCAAGTATGACAAAGCTGCAATCACAGGAACATGAACCGTTCGAAACTGTCGACAGGGCTCCCGAAGCACAGGCTGAGGGGTTCGCGACCGTGCGTCAGGCACATGAGAGCGAAATGGCGGAAGATTACGTTGAACTGATCGCCGAATTGATCGAGTCGCGCGGTGAGGCGAGGCCGGTGGAGATCGCCGAACGGTTTGGAGTGAAGCCGCCGACCGTGACCAAGAACATCTCGCGGCTCAAAGCTGCTGGCCTGGTGCGGCGGGAACCTTATCGCGCCATATTCCTCACGGATGCCGGTCGGGAGTTGGCCGAGGCCTGCCGCCGACGACACAGGATCGTCGTCGCGTTTCTCCTCAGCCTGGGAATCGACGAAGAGACTGCGGAACGCGATGCGGAGGGGATCGAGCATCACGTCAGCACGACCACGCTGGAGGCCTTCGAACACGCCCTCCTGCAATCTCAGAGCGGCAAGTAGCGCAGCATCAAGTTCTCGCGAAATTCAGCAAAGCAAGACTCAGGAGGCGGCGGCGTCAGCAGTCAAAGGCTGGTGGGTTGGCATTTGTTCTGATGGTCAACTTTAGTGCAGAAAATCGTTCGTGTCCTCTGAGCTTGGCCAGCCCGAAATAGTGTGCCCAAAATCCCTGACTGCGACGACGGTGCAGCGAAAATGTCGATCGCGGGAAAAGACGTGGATACAACCTTTGATTTGCTCCTCTGTTCAAAGCGCATAGACAATTGTCACCACCGTCGTCATGACGATGAAGAACATGACCAAGGCACCTATGGCGAGCGTCCGGCCCATGTCGCGGTTTGGCTCTGCTACTTTCAGACGCAATTCTTCGGCCGTTTCCGGAAACTCGAGCGCCGCGGAGTTTGACCCTCGCACCAACTCGTATCGTGAATTCCAGCGACGCACCTCGGCCGCGTTCCACCCGTTCATGACCAGAATGATCGCGGCGATCATCAGCATCGAGGACGGGACCCAGATCGTGTAGCCACCCATGGTTTCGTCGGACAGGGGATCGAGAAACCCGGTTCCCGCCGTTTGGTAGGAAGCATAGAGGCTCACCTCTTTGAGTGTCGTCAAGGAACCCAGAAAAATGTTTGAAACGATCACCGCGAAACCGGAGATCAGCCTTGCGCCGCGCCTCGCGCCCTCAGGGGGATCTCTCGGGTCGAAGAGCATGCCGAAATACCAGATCCCTGCCAGCACCATCGCAAAATGGGCGAACACCTCGATCGCCGCGATGCGCTGAGCAAGTCCGTAAAGCACTGGAATCTGCCAGATAAAGAGCGACGTGATGAGCGCGGCAGTGGCGGTTACCGGATGTGCCAAGAACCGAAATGCAAAAGATTTTCCAAGAGCGTCGAGGTATCGACGCCACCGTCTGTTCAAACCGGCTTGCAATAATCGCCACGGCTGAGAGACCGCGAAGAGTAGTGGTCCTGCAAGGCGGAGGAGAAGGTGCTCCACTTGGTGCACCGAAAAGAGGCTATGCCCCAACGAAGCCAGAGGCGCATTTGTGGCCGCGAGAATGCAGGTCAAGCCAGCGAGGAACAGGGCTTGCCGCCACATAGACACCGTCCCGCGAATGCGAGCGGATCGCACGAGGCCGCGCATGTAGACCCATGCGGCCAAGCTGACGGAAACAAGGGACACTGGCGAAATCGCATACCCAAACGGGTCGAAAAGGAGGAAGTAAGTGATCATCGGCTCCTGTCATTTTGTATTGTCGGCGTATCGACGGATACCGGTGAAAGTCGGGATGTTCCCACAGCGCCACCCCGGGCCAAGGACAGATCAGTGGACATCGTGAGATATTTGCCCTGCATCCACATGAGAAAAAGGTTTTCATAGAAACGTGAGAGCGGGTGGCCGGACTGACCGGCTGGCGCGATGAAATAGGATCCGGCTTCTTCCGAAAACGACATGACCGCCTGAAAATTGGTGCCCGCGCTGGCCGCGAAGGGGCGGTCATTGTCAGAAGAGAACAGCGTTGCAATCAGTGTGTATGGATCGCCCGAAGATGGGGCTTCGAGAGACAGCAGATCGCTGATGATCCCACTCGATCGGATTGGCGCCCACCCCATATTCAAAGCGTGTGCTTCGCCCCAGACCCAATCTGACGGATCGGGTCCGTAGCGGTCGACAAGCCAGCCGATGGCATCATCCAGGGCCGCACGAACCTGATCCTGGCAGGTCTCGATGCGGGTGGACGGGCGGATGTCGCACCAGATTGCGCTCCCTCCGCGATCTGAAAGCACCGCAAATAGGATATCGGCATTTGGCCTGGCCCAGACCGTTGTCGCGGATGGAAATTCATCCTGAAGTATCCGTTTTTGCAACGCGCGCGCCCAGGCCCAGAACACGAGCGGTTCCGGTGAAAAGCGATCCATGTCGCCATTCCATTGGGCAAGTTGACCCAGAATATCGCCGCGAAGCTCATCTGCGCGGTTCTCTTCGAGAGCGCCTGCGGAACCCACGAACCAGAGCTCTTTTGCCATTATAGGAAGAAGCGCCCGCGCGGCAGTGCTGACCGTGTCGCGCTGCGCCGCAATCGCGCCCTCGACCGAGAATATCGGTTGCCGCACATCAAGAGCTGCCAGACGGGCGTCTCGAAACGATAAAGGCGTTTCGACCTCCCTGTCAGGCCAGCGAGCAAGGATTTCTCGGCCGATGGCAAGAATCTCCAATCCGGCTGGTGCCAGGTTCATGCTTGCGTCCATAGCATCGTTCACATCGGCGGACCGCGCCAGACGGTCAAGCATCATCAGAAAATTGCCGGCCTTGGCAGCGGTGGGACTCACTGGCTCTTTAAGGGCAGTCAGTGACAGAGATCGGAACGCCCAAGCGACGCGTTCGCTGCGACCGACGACAATGAAGGGCACACCCGGCATTGTAGCCCCAATCGCGGCTCCGGTCGGGAGTTGAATATCCGCCAGGTACCATTCAGAAGGCAGCGATAAGGGGCCACGTATATCGGCGGCGAGAATTGGTGCTCCCGAAGCTGTTCTGTCGCCAGGCAACGCCCAAGCATCGAGGCTGACCTTGGGCGAGGTCACAAACAGCTCGGGCAAAAGAGGTCGATCTGACAAGCCGGACAGGTCACTCTGGCGTCTCTCGGGTTGAAGATCGTTCAGAAACGCTTGGGCAAGTCTGAGACTATCGACGGGTCTCCAGGCAGCGATCATTCTCTCATCCGCGATCAACAGATCGGGTGAGCCTCTGCCGCGCCCGCCTTCGGATACCAGACCAAGCCACGCGTTGACACCAGCGGCATATGCGTCGAGCGCTTGGGCTGTCGAAGGCTCGACTTCGATCGTCTGGTCAAGTGGCAACAAGGCTTGCGCTGCCCGCCTTGCCCTCAATAACTGGCCAAGCCTGTCCTGAGCGTGAACGAAACCAAGCGCGAAATAGGCGTCCGCAGCGGAGTCTGCAGAAATGTGCGGTATGGCCGCAGCATCTCGCAGAATATCGACTGGACCTTCGATTCCCGCAACACTGAAATCCTCGTCATAGTCGGGGACGGAGGCGCGCAAAAGAAAGTAGACGACACCGGATACGGCCAGTCCTGATGCAAAAATCGCCAGGAGCAAGTACAGTAATATGTTGAACAGTCGTTTCAATTCGTTGCCGGTGCCAAAGCAATCTCAAGACGTGATGCGCAAGAGGATCACCGAGGCGAAAAAAGCGAGTAGGCCGAAAGCAATACCGAAGCCTGTCGCGTATTGAAGTATATCCAGGCGGTTCCCTTTCCGCCGTTGCGCCAGATAGCCACCCCAGAGCGCCCCTCCGACAAAGCCTGCGAGCACCAGCATCACGATTCCTCCGATTTTGATTTTTCTGAATTGAAACGTCGTCTGACCAATCCGACGGTAAAGGCTAGAGCCCAGACCGCACAGATGAGCGCCAGCGATGTCCAATCACCGAAACGTGCGTAAGGTGTGGGCGCAAGCGCTGTCGGCAGGCTGGCATCTATGACTCCAGTTTGTCCGGTCTCGAGGCGCGCGATGATCTCTCCCTTGGCGTCGATGATCGCGGAAATCCCGGTGTTGGCCGCCCGGACTACAGGAAGCCCTTCTTCGACCGCGCGCATGCGCGCGGAGGCGAGGTGCTGCTCGGGTCCGATGCTGGTCCCGAACCAGGCATCATTTGTGGCGTTGAAAATCCAGTCGGGGCGAAAAAGGTCATCGACTACCTGGCCCGGAAAAATGATTTCGTAACAGATCGCCACCGCGACCAGAGGCGCACCCGGGATCGCCAGCGTGCGTGGCCCTGGTCCTGGCGTGAAATCACCCAAACCTTCGGTCAGCCGCTCGATCGGCAGCCAGCCTCTCAGGGGCACATATTCCCCGAACGGAACAAGATGATGTTTTGCATATCCCGTCAGAATTTCGCCGCTGCCGTCATAGGCTTGAACCGTGTTGAAATATCGGGTTCCCCCATCGCCCTCTACGCGGTCAGGCACGCCTGTCAAAAGGATCCTGCCGTCTGGCAGAACCGTGGATAGCCGCCTACGCGCCAAGGCGTCCTCGTCCAGAAAACCGGGAAAGGCCGTTTCCGGCCACAGCAACAGGTCGAAGCGTCCAGGTTGCGCCGACAAGCCCAAATATTTCTCCAGCGTTCGCTCGCGGCTGCCCGGTGCCCACTTCTCGACTTGCGGCACATTGCCTTGGACGATGCGCAAAGCGCTGTCCGTCGGAGGCACATTCGTCCCTAAACGCAGCGCGCCGCCACCCCAGAGGCCCATCACCACAACGGCGAAGAGCACGAGAACAGGCACGCGTCTGTTTGGTGCCGCCACAATCAACACACCGGGCAACAGCCCTATAAAGACCGTGAGAAAGCTCAGCCCATAGCTTCCTACCCAGGCGGCGGGTTGGCGCAGAGCGGCGTGTTCGACAAGGGCATAAGCGGCAAGGTTCCAGGGAAACCCTGTCAGGACATGACCACGCAGCCATTCTGCGGCAACCCAGCAGGTTGCAAGCAGAAGACCTGCCGTAGTGTCGCCGACAGCACGGCGCTGCATGATGGTGGCAAATAACATCGCCGCAATCGCCGGGAAAATGGCCAGTCCGGCGGACAGTCCCGCGACTGCCGGGATCGCAAGGGCACCGAAACGTTCGGAATCGACGTAAAAGCTCTCGGCGATCCAGGAAACTCCAAACCCGAACTGGCCCATTCCGAAGACCCAGCCGATGAAGAAGGCAGGCGCTGTCGAAACCTGCCGGAGGACGAGAAAGAGTGCTGAGAAGGCGACTGGAACAACGATGAGCCATGAGAATGGTGGAAGGGTTAAAACCGTTAAACCGCCCGCTGCAAAGCTAATCCCTGATCGCAGGGGAATGTAACGGCCACGACCCGTCAGTGGTCGCAAGCCCGCCATCATGTGCCTGTTTTCAACTTGGCGCTCAACCAAGGGGCTATGAGCAGTAGGCCCACGCCACTGACCACGAAAACATCCGCCATGTTGAAGGCGGGCCAATGCGTGGATCCGACATAGAAATCGAGGAAGTCCGTCACACCCCGAAACCGGATGCGGTCGAGGACGTTGCCGAGCGCGCCACCGATAATCGCACCATAGGCGATAGCCTCGGCCCGGTTGTCCGTGCGCAATAACATGACAGTCAACCAGCCGCAGGCCGCGAGGGCCAACACTGTAAGGCTCCACCATGGCGCTCCACCAAGTAATCCAAATGTCACGCCATCGTTGCGCAGGTAGATGAGATTGAAACCGGGAAAGACCGGAACTCCGGCGCTCAAATCTGCCGCATTGGCGACGACAATTGCTTTTGTCACCTGATCGACAAGAAAAGCAGTTCCAGCCGCAAAGAAACCTTGGAAATGGGACTGTTTCATCTCATCCTCCCAGCCATACATCGAGGAACAACATGATCACCAGGCCAACCGCGAGACCGAGTGTCGCCCTGTTTTGATGGCCAGAACGGTGGGTTTCGGGAATGATTTCGTGGCTGATGACGTAGAGCATCGCCCCGGCGGCGAAGGCGAGGCCCCATGGCAACAGCGGCTGCGAGATGCTGATGATCCCAGCCCCAAGAAGCCCGCCTACCGGCTCGACAAGACCTGTCAGGGCGGCAATGCCCCACGCACGGCGCCTGGAATATCCCTCACCAAGCAATGAGACCGCTACGGCGAGACCCTCGGGAGCGTTTTGCAGCCCAATGCCAATCGCAAGCGGCAAGCCACCAGAAAGACCGTCAGCCCCGAACCCGACACCAACGGCGAGTCCTTCGGGGAAATTGTGGATCGTGATCGCGATGATGAAGAGCCAGACGCGGCGCAGCGAAGCAGAGTCAGGGCCTTCCCGCCCCGACTTGAAATGCTCATGCGGCAGCCGTTCGTTCATCAGAGCGACCGCGCCCATGCCAAGCAAGATAGCAACACAAACGATGGCCGCCGGGAGAGCACCGTTGTCGAACTGTCCTTCGGCTGCATCGAGAGCCGGGATGATCAGCGAGAAAAACGATGCAGCGAGCATGACACCCGCTGCAAAGCCAAGTAGCAGATCGCGTGTAGCCCGGGATGGGATGCGCCCGAAAAGAACGGGGATCGCCCCGACCGCTGTCAGCGATCCGGCGGCCAGACTTCCTAGAAAGCCAAGGGTAATTGGGGAGAGGGGTTCCAAGCGTTGAGGTCTCGTCGATACGTCAGTCAGCGGCCGAATAACTGCTAAAGATCTCGGTCGATCCATCGCCGCGGATCAGGAAGACCTCATAAGCCTCTCGATCGTCTTCCGGTCCCATGCCCGGCGATCCATAGGGCATTCCGGGCACCGCCAACCCCACTGCATCTGGACGCTCATCCAACAAACGCTGAATGTCTGATGCCGGTACATGTCCTTCGATCACGTAGCCGTCGACCAAAGCCGTATGGCAGGAGACCATGCGCTGAGGCACGCCATTGTCGAGTTTGAAGCGCACAAGAGATCCCCCGAACATGTCCTCGCCTGTCGGCGCGAATCCGCTTTCCTCGAGGTGCTTCATCCAGGACAGACAACAGCCGCAGCCGTTTGTCTTCCGGACATCAATCTGGATCGCATCGGCGACCGCTTGCGCTGCGGGAAACAAGGCCAGCGTGACTGCAAGGGCGGGAGCCAGTCGTTTCATGGATTAAAGCCTTTCGGTTGTTGTTTGCACAAATTCGCTGGTGAGCCTCTCGGCCAGTAGCGAGCGTGCCTCAGCCAATCGCTCAAGTGCAGCCGTGTCATCCGCATCCCGCTCGGCCGCCTCTGCCAGTCTGTCGTCTGAGAGAGGATCGGTCGGGCGACCATCGACTAGAACCTCATAATGGAGATTTGGGCCGGTCGCGGTGCCGGTCGCACCGACGCGACCGATCATGTCTCCGGCCAAAACGCGCTGCCCTTGTTCGAGTGTGTCCGGCACCTCGCTGAGATGTGCGTATCGTGTCAGGGTGTCGGATCCATGCGCTATCTCCACCACCCGGCCATATCCACCACGACGTCCGATGAAGCTCACGCGTCCGGGTGCTGTCGCTTTCACCGGCGTACCGCGGGCCGCAGCAAAGTCGACCCCGGTGTGCATGCGCACATTCAAATAGACCGGGTGTGTGCGACGGCCAAAGACGGAACTCAGCCGCGCTCCTTCCACCGGTTGGGCAAAAACACGCAGGACCTCTCCATCGACATAGATCGTTGCTTCACCGCTGCCGTCATCCGGCCAGACGATCTCGTAGACCGTTTCACCAAGGTCCAGTGTGGCAAAGGCAAGTTCGGGCTGACCGATCCTCTCGTTTCCGTCGCGGGCTTCGCGCCAAAGAATACGCATCGTCTCGCCACCGGAAAGTTCGCGTCGAAAATCTACTGTGCCGCCCAGCATCTGCGCCATGTCGACCGCAAAACGAGCAGGGATGCCCGCCTTGTCCAAAGCCGCGAAGACAGAGCTTTCGATCACTGCCTCGCCCGCGAACGTCACCATTTCAGGGTCTGGCTCCAACACGCGTGTGACAAGTTCTTGACCAAAGACCGTTTCGATCCGCACCCCATCGTCAACTGCCAGTTCCACGCGGCTCGGATTTCCGTCCACCTTTGAGATCACAGTGATCTCATGGCCCGGGCGCAATCGGCGCAGGTCATATTCTGCACCAAGCGCGAGCGCGATTTCGGCACGCGCAGGCGCAGCGATACCCGCGTTCGCCAGGACCGCATCCAGCGTCTCGCCCGACGCGATCTCACGCGACCAGGTGATCAAAGGCGGTTCAATCTCGGGCAAGGCGGTTTCTGCGAAGACAGATTGCAAGAGCGGCAGAGGTCGCATTGGGCTAGCATTGTCGGCGTGAAATGCAGCGGGCGGTGTCACATCGTAGTCGGCGATCTGAGGCATCGAGAGCGGATCGGGAGTCCAGAGGGTCGCTTCAGCAATCGCAGGAGGCACTGGCTCTTTAGAAAGAACGCCAGAAATGGCGATGGCGGTCAGCGAAAAAGCGCCTGCGACCACAGCGCTCGCCAAAACAATTCTAATCTTCATGTTGCCCCCTCTACGACTTCTGTCAGTGCACGCCGGATCTTCGGCACTGCGAATTCTCTTGGCTCGTGATAGTCAATCATGGTGACGAGTTCACCCTTGGCATCGAACAGGAATACACTTGCCGTATGGTTCATTGTATAGTCGCCGCCTTCGGTCGGGACGCGCTCATACGAGGCACGAAATCCTTCTGCAGCGCGGGCAACCTGGTTTGCCGGCCCAGTCCAGCCGCGAATAGCCGGATGAAAATAGCCGACATATTCGGCCATGGCCTCGACCGTGTCCCGCTCCGGATCGACTGTGATGAAGACCACGTTCATCCGCGCGGCTTCGTCCCCGAGATCTTCAAGCCAACCTGAGATATCCGATAACGTCGTGGGGCAGACATCCGGGCAGTAGGTGAACCCGAAAAACACCATGGTCGGGCGTCCGATCAGGGTTTCCGGGCCCACTTCATTGCCTTCGTGATCGGTCAGTCGGAAATCCATCGCCGACAGGGGGAGAGGCCTTTGGCCGGCCGGTTTTGGTGCACCGGGACCGTCCACGCGCCACCAGCCGACGCCGAGCATCAGAGCGACAGCGCCTACACCGGCTGCACCGTATTGGACCACATGCCGACGCTGCATCAGCTCTCCGGCCCGCGCGCGGCGATCCCCAGAATTGGGACCTCAACAGTCACTTCACCACCGTCCGAGAACGTCAGTGTCAGTGGGAAGGTCTCGCCTTCGATCATCGGGTTTTGCAGCTTCATGAGCATGGCGTGCAGCCCTCCCGGTTCCAATGCTACGCTTTGGCCCGGTTCAATCGTGATTTCGTCAGCAGGCGCCATAGAACTGACGCCGTCGGCGTTGGTTTTCGTCTCATGGATCTGGGGCATCACGGCCAGTGGTGTTGTAAGCCCGGTCAGCGTGACCGTGTCTTCACCGGTGTTGCGCACAGTCATATAGGCGGCACCAGGGCGGTTGACCCCGATTGAAGCACGGGACCACGCGTTTTCGACGACCACATCCTCCGAACCGGCAAATGCCGGAGTCGACATGCCCGAGAGCAGTAAGACAAGGGTCAAACCGTTGATGTAAGATAGTTTTGTCATGAAGAATTCTCCTGTATCTGGCCGAGCATCAACTTTGGCTGGCCGCAACTTCCGCCGCGACCAGTCGCCGCAGTTCTGCCTCACCAAACGGGTCCAATGGCTTGGCGTTGACGAAGAACGTGGGCGTTTGTCGAACGCCAACCGCTTCGACATCAGCGCGGTCCTGATTGAGCACGGCCACGACACCGGGGGCCAGCATCTGTGTCCGAGCAGCTTCGACATCCAGACCACCGCTTGCGGCAATCTCAAGGATCAAACCCGGTGCCGGAGTGCCATGGGACGCCCATCGCGGCTGCTCGCGCAGGACCGCTTCCAGCACGGGTTCGAACACATGCTGCATCCGCGCAGCTTCGAGAACACGGATCGCTTCCACCGAAGCGTCCCCGTGAAAGGCAGTGTATCGAATGACGACACGGACCGCATCACCGTGCTCAGTCATGATATCCTTGACCACGGGATAGAAGGCGCGGCAGGCCTCGCAAGCTGGATCGAAAAACTCGACAATCGTGACAGGTGCCGTTTCGGGGCCGAGGATCGGGGAATAGGGCCGGATCAGCACATCGTTCACTTCAGGCGCGACAGGGACTGCCTCTGCAATGGGTTGGGGGCGGGTGGCATACCAGGCCGCGCCGCCAAAACCTGCGGCACCAACAGCCAGAACGGATAGAACGAGACCGCGTCGATTCATGTTTGTTTTTCCTTCAGTGAAATGGCCGACAGCACCCCGATCATCGTGAAGGCGACAAGCGCCATCAGCGGAATCGGAATGCCGAAGACCACCTGGTTGTCGTCGGTACAAGAGGGGCCGGTCGCCTTGCAGGGCTGGATCGCCTCGGGGATCAGCCCGACATAGAGGCCGATGTGATACAACGCCACCGCCGCCCCCCCAAGCGCCAGCGCAACGCCATAGCGCCCCACGCGAGGATCTTGCCACCACAGCCCGAGCCCAAGAACGACAGCCAGGGGGAACATGAAGGCGCGCTGGAACCAGCAAAGGACGCAAGGCGTTTGACCAAGAACCTCGCCAATAAAGAGCACGGCAAGCGATGAGATAAGCGCAATGATCCAAGCAAGAACAAGGGCCGTTTCTCCGGAAAGTCGGGTCATGGCGATCAGATCCTCTCTCTCAGATCCGCAAGGATCTCTTCGGCGGGTGTGCCGTAGGGCCAGGAATCGGCGAAGCCCGCCTGCGGATCAAAAAGGAACAGGTGCGATGTGTGCCCCATTGTATAGCCATCCGGCGCGCTGGCCTCTTCGATCCGTTCGAAGTAGATCGGAAAGGTTTCAGCGGTCTCAGCGATCTGATCGGATGTTCCGGTCAGACCGATGATGCCTGCATCAAAGCGCGGCACAAAGTCGGCAAGAGCCATTGGCGTATCGCGTTCGGGATCAATCGAGATGAAGATCGGCTGCACTTTTGCGGCATCCTCGCCAAGTCCATCCATGACCGCCGCCACCTCTGCAAGCGTCGTCGGGCAGACATCTGGGCAATTGGCGAACCCGAAGAACACAAGCATCCAGCGACCCGCAAAGTCCTCTTCGGTGCGGATCATGCCCATATGGTCCGTCAGTTCGAACTGCGCAAGGAAAGGTGGTTCGGTCTCGGCTTGGGAAATATCGGCGCGGTAGTCCGCCCACAGTAACAGCCAGATGAAAACGAGCGCCGCGACGCCCGCCAATACCCATAGCACTTTTTGAAGACCTGAAAGCTTCACGCCGCTCCGCCCGAATTTGATTCTATATTTTAAGCGCGTTTACACCCTCTAGCTACTGTAGGTTCAAGCGTGATTCTTGCCCTGCGGCAGCACGTCACGCACCTGTGAAGCTAATGCTCTCTATTCAGCGCTTCAAAACCTGCCGTCACTCAATGTTTCGCTGCTTCGTCTGACCCTGCAGGTGGCCATCAAGGGAAGGCAACGGCAATTTCCGCTAAATCCGACGCCTGCGGAAACCGGGCCTGCAGATACAAAGCTGCTACGCAGATGCACTGCAAGCATGGGTCATTTTTTAAGGTATCAGTCTAAAATAACGCTTGAACCTACAGCGACTACAGGAACTACAAAGGACGCGAATCAACTGTCGGATCCTGCTCACGGCATGCACGCGCAAAGAACTTCATCCCATTCGGTTTTCCGCCCAACCCCAACTCGGTTGCGATTCACAGAAGCGAACACAGGCGGAAAGTGGAGAATGTCGCGATATGATCTCACTAGAATGGACGATGAACATGCTGAACTATCCCGATGCGGAAACCTTGTCCGGCTCGGATGCAGAAGCGCTACTCAGGAGGACGCAAAATGACACCTGAGATCGGACAATTCGCCCTTACCCTCGCGCTTGCCGTCGCGATTGTTCAAAGCATCTTGCCAATTGTCGGAGCAAGCACGGGACGCGTGCTTTGGATGGAAAGTGCAAAGACAACAGCGGTGCTTCAGGTGACGTTAGTTGCAATTGCGTTTGGCGCGCTCATGCGCTCCTTTGTTGTCAGTGATTTCACGGTTCGAAACGTGGTTGAAAATTCCCACTCTCTGAAGCCGATGATCTTCAAGGTTGCCGGCACTTGGGGCAGCCACGAAGGGTCTCTAGTTCTCTGGACCTTTATTCTCGTACTTTTCGGGGCTGGGGTCGCGCTGCTGGGCAGAAACATTCCGGTTGGTCTCAAAGCGCGAACTCTATCCGTTCAAGCCTGGATCAGCGTCGGTTTCCTGAGCTTCATGCTCTTTACATCCAATCCGTTCGAGCGGGTGTTTCCGCCGCCTCTGGATGGCACAGACCTTAATCCTCTGCTGCAGGACATCGGGTTGGCGATGCATCCCCCGCTCTTGTATTTTGGGTATGTCGGCTTCTCGATCGTCTTCTCCTTCGCGGTCGCGGCTCTGATAGAGGGTCGGGTGGATCCCGCATGGGCGCGTTGGGTGCGGCCTTGGACTCTGACGGCCTGGATCAGCCTCACTGCGGGGATCGCACTCGGCTCTTGGTGGGCCTATTACGAACTTGGCTGGGGCGGCTGGTGGTTTTGGGACCCGGTGGAAAACGCATCCTTCATGCCATGGCTGCTGGGTACGGCACTCCTGCACTCCGCTATCGTCACGGAAAAGCGGGACACGTTCAAAAGCTGGACCATTCTTTTGGCCATCCTGACCTTTTCACTGTCACTTCTGGGGACATTTATCGTCCGATCCGGCATTTTGACATCCGTTCACGCGTTCGCGGTCGACCCGGCGCGCGGCGTGTACATTCTCGGCCTTCTTGGCGTAACCATTGTCGGCTCACTGACACTTTACGCATGGCGCGCGCCTCAGCTTGGATCGGGTGGCGTATTTCGGCCGATTAGCCGCGAGGCGGGGCTTTTGCTCAACAACCTTCTGCTCGCGACCGCAACGGCGACCGTCCTTTTTGGAACACTCTATCCGTTGTTTGTGGAAGCGGTGACTGATGAAAAGATCTCTGTAGGACCACCGTATTTCAACGCGACGTTTATCCCTTTCATGCTGCCGCTAGTCATCATCATGGGAATTGGCCCATTCCTGTCTTGGAAACGGGCCGATCTTCCCGGTATCTGGCAGCGGCTGCGTTTGGTTTTTGGTATCGCGATTGGTGTTGCGGGGATCGTTTGGTACCTTCAGACAGACGGGCCCCTGCTTGCAGTGGTCTCAATAGGGATTGCAGCCTGGGTTTTTGTTGCAACGTTGCGCGAATGGGCGTTGCGCATCAAGCTCTTTGATTTACCCCTTTCACAGTCGCTGCGTCGCGCGCGGAACTTGCCGCGCGCTGCGCACGGTATGACGCTCGCGCATCTTGGCGTTGCAATGCTTGTGCTTGGGTTTGTAGGTTCCACAGCCTGGAAGGAAGAACGTGTTCTTTTCGCAGAACCGGGGACGACCGTGGAAATCGCCGGTTTTGAGGTAATATTCGACGGTGTCGAACGGTTGCGTGGTCCAAACTACATCGCACAACAAGGCCAGCTTCGCGTCTTGAAAGATGGACGGGAGATTACGCTTCTTCGTCCAGAGCGCAGAAACTATCCAGTTGCGGGGACGTCCACAACCGAATCTGCAATCCGATCAACGCTCAGAGGTGATCTCTACGTCACCATCAGTGAGCCTGCGACCGAAAAGGCGTCGGGCCAGTGGAATTTGCGCATTCTCTACGAACCACTGGTTAATTGGATATGGATCGGAGCGACGATGCTGGTGCTTGGCGGGTCCCTTTCGCTATCGGACCGCAGATTGCGGGTGGGTGCGCCGTCGCCAAAAAGCCGGTCGTCAGCGCTTCAACCGGCGGAATGATATGATGAAGAAAATCCTTCTCGCGATGCCAGCGCTGGTCGCAGTGGTCTTGGGTGGATTTTTGTTCTGGGGGCTCAACCCAGACCGAGATCCTAACGCAATTCCTTCCGCTTTGGTCTCCGAACCAGTTCCGGATTTTGAGCTTCCACCGGTAGAGAGCACGCAGACCCCCGGACTGTCGGCCGCAGCCCTTCGTAGCATTGGCGAGCCGGTTTTGGTCAATGTATTCGCTTCATGGTGCGTGCCCTGTCGTGCTGAGCATGCGGTGCTAACCAGGCTTGTTGAACAGGACGGTGTTCGGCTGATGGGGATTAACTACATGGACAAACCAGCAGATGCCGCAAACTGGCTGGAGGAGCTTGGCAACCCCTATGAGAGGATCGGATCAGACAGCGAGGGCCGGGTCGGTATCGAATGGGGTATTTCGGGGGTGCCTGAGACGTTTGTGATCGATGCGAACGGTATCGTAGTCTATCGCTACGTTGGTCCCATTGTGACGCCAGAGGCACAGGATGAAATTCGTGCTGCGTTGGCCGCAGCAGGTGGTCAATCATGAAGAGTTGGCTCTATTCACTGGTGCTGATGCTTGCCGCAACAACCGCGGCATGGGCTGTGGAGCCAGATGAGTTGCTGGATGATCCGGTGCTTGAGTCGCGCGCCCGGGAGCTCTCAAAGCAGCTACGCTGCGTTGTCTGCCAGAATCAGGATATCGATAGCTCAAATGCGGGTGTTGCCCGAACGATGCGCACCTTGCTGCGCGAACGTCTGATTGCAGGTGAAACAAATGACGAGATCATTGCGTTTTTCGTAGATCGATATGGTGACTTCGTCCTGTTCAGGCCGCGACTGAAACCCGCCACGTATCTGTTGTGGTTCGGACCAGCGGTTCTTTTTGCCGTTGGGATTGGCGTTGTCTTTGTCACAATCAGGTGCCGAAGCAGGGCCGTTCTTGATGGCACTGCTGATCCACTGAGCCCCGATGAAGAGCGTGAGTTCGAAGCCATTTTTCATGAAAATGAAGGACGGAGAGACCCATGATTTGGTTGGTGTTAGGCGCGATGGCATCCATCACTGTCCTTCTGTTCTTGTCCGGTCTCTATCGAACGGGTGAAGTCCTGAACAGAAAGGATGGAGCGTTGGTTATCCTCAAGGATCAGCTTTCCGAAATTGATACTGATCAAGAGCGGAATCTGATATCCGTTACCGAGGCCGACGCGGCCAGGGTTGAAATCAAACGCCGCATTCTGGCTGCCGGTCGGCTTGCGACACGTGAATCGTCGCGCGCAAGTGGGCGAAGCACCATCTTCGCGTCCGCCATTGCCACGCCATTGGTAGCCTTCGCTCTGTATTCTCAAATCGGCTCGCCACAGATCGAAAGCCAGCCTCTGGCGTCTCGCGCATCTGAAACCCAGGAAGCCGCAAACCTCTCAGAGTTGACCCAGAGACTAAAAACCCGGCTTGAAGCAGACGAGTCTGGTGGACCAAGTGATGGTTGGGTTCTGCTCGGTCAGACCTATATGCGTATGGCTCGTTACGATGATGCCGCCGATGCATTCGAACGCGTCACTGTCCGCGACAATGCAGATATCTCAACCCTATTGCTATATGCCGAGGCCTTGATCGCAGCCGAGAACGGGATCGTGACGCCGCAAGCGGAAAGCGTGATCGAACGCGCATCGGAGATGGACCCCGATGATCCAGGCCCAATTTTCTATAGAGCCCGGATCCTCGAACAGGACGGGGTTCCAGATGAAGCGAGGACGCTTTTGATCGAGCGCCTCAAGAGAGCGGATCGCGCCTATCCGTGGATGGAACTTTTCCTGTCTGTCGCCAACCGATTGGGGGAACAGGTTGGAGAGAGCCCTGTCACCCTAGCTGATTTCTTTCCGGACTCTCGGGACGCGCGTAGCCCCGGTGCGGCCGATATCGAGGCCGCTCAGGACATGTCGGTCGAGGAACGCAGCGCTTTCGTCCGCTCCATGGTTGACCGCTTGGCGGCGCGATTGTTGGATGACCAAGACAATCTTGAAGGATGGCTTCGGCTTGCGGAGGCGTACAGTGTATTGGGTGACTTTGATGCTGCCCAGAACGCCGCCGACAATGCGCGCACCTTGGCCGAAAGCCTTCCGGAAACCGACCCTATGCGTGCCGCCGCCACGGCCCGATTGGATCGGATCAACAAATAAATTGGGGCCGCGTGGTCTCAGATACATAACAGCTTTCCTTTCACCTGAAACTAAACCACTGTAGGTTCTGCCTCCCTTGAGCAATGCAACGGCACTATGTCATCGTTTTCGGACAGCGCTGAGATTGGCAGCCGACAGTGCTTCGAGAACGGCATCCGCAGATAGTAGTTCAGATAAAATGATACCTTCAGGAGCATCTGGACCGTAGACGATGTTGAGCGGAATTGCGTATCTGCCGTGCGCCTCGAGATAGGATTGGATTTTCGCGTCCGGTCGCGTCCAATCCGCGCGCATCGCAATCACGCCTTCCTCGCCAAGTGCTCCCAAAACTGGTTCACGATCCAGGACCAGGGTTTTGTTTGCTTTACAAGTGATGCACCAATCCGCAGTAACGTCCACGAAGACAGTTTTGCCCTGCGACACTTCACGCGCGATCCGGGACCGGTCGAACTCGACCCAGTAAGAAGTGATCGAGGCTGTTACATCATCGGAGCTTTTTGGCAGCAGTGCAGGGGCCGCCAACGTCATGCCCAAAACCGCAGTCATTCCCCACAGCAAACCGTTACGAGGCTGAACCTGATAGGCTCTCGCCGCCAGTACGATGAGCCCAAGACCCAGCAGCACCAGGCCTGTGAGAGTTGGCGACGTCACACCAATCAAGACCCAGCATAGCCATGCAACGGTTCCGGCAAGCAGCAATCCGAGAACGATCTTCACGCTTATCATCCAGGGTCCCGGTTTGGGCAGTCGAGACAGGAAACCAGGCCAAGCGGCAACCAGAATATATGGCAGTGCAAGCCCAATCCCCATCGCTGTGAAAACCGCAAGTATATCGCCTGTCGTGCCAGAAAGGGCGAAGGCAATGGCTGTCCCCAGCAACGGGGCTGAACAAGGCGTTGCAAGTATCGCAGCCAGAGCGCCGGTGGAGAAGTCTTCGGCATACCCCCGCCCAAAGCGGCCAGATAGCCTAACCATCCAGCTGCTGGGCAAAGAAATTTCAAAAACTCCAAACAAATTTGCCGCAAAGAGTCCGACAACGAGAATGAGTGCAATTAGGAAATATGCATTCTGAAACTGCACACCCCATCCAACGGCATATCCGAGCGTCTGCAGCGCTATGACCGCCAAGGCCAGCACCCACATAAAAGCAACAGTTCCCACAGCCGTAGCGAGAAATCCCGCGCGCAATTGTGAAAGGGAGCGATTCTTCATTCGGAGCGCCGACCCGAACTTAATCGATAGAACTGGCAAGACGCATGGCATTGCGTTCAGTATCAACCCTCCCAGGAAGGACAGCAAGAGAATCGGGAAAAACTGACCCCTATCTTGGCTGGTCTCGGATGCGTAAGGTGGCGCAGGTACAACGTCGGTAGTGTTCACATCATCGAATGTAACCGCGACACCCTCGTCTACGACCGTAATTCGAAGGGAGGTTTGTTCCTCGCTTAACGCGAGAATCGGGATACTTGCCCAGAGACCGGTGCGATCACTTGTAAGGCGGATGTCGGGTGCGCCGAATGCAGAGCCTGCACCAAACTCTGGAAAAAGATCGGGATTGTTCCAGCCAGAAGGCCGCGTCATTTGAACAACCAATGCCTGATCCTGCTTCAGCGATGCGCCCGAGACCGCTATTGCACTTTCTGGCCCTGCAACAGGTACGCGAGCGGCCCATGTCGCGATATCGGTCGCGGCTTTCGCATCGACGCCCGTTCCCAATGGCACAGGGAGTGTCAATTCAAACCTTTCCGGAATGCACACATTGGAGCAGATCAGCAGATCGACGAGTCCCTTCAGCTCGGCCGCTCTATCAGAGTTCGCAAGCCGCAACTGCAATGGAAATATTACTTGTTTGGCATAGCCGAAATTTTCAATTCCGAAGGCGCGGAAACGCGTGGGTGCGGGCCAAAGCATGTCGACGGATTCAAGGTTTGTGGACCCCTCCCAATCGATCTCTGGCGGCAGGCCAACCTCGCCTGGCGACCGCCAGTACGCTTTCCATCCTTCCTCCAGTTCAATCTTCAAACCCGCCGAAAGGAACTGCGATCCTGGGGCGATTCCTGCTTCCGCGACGATCAAACGTGCCGTCAGAACTTCGGAACGATACGCATTGGATTCCAAGGCGCGAACAGGGCTTGCCACAAAAACAAGAAAGAGTGCGAGACTGATAAGCAATCCCTGATACCCTGCCAAGGTTGTACGCATATTCTGACCTCTTTTTCTTCGCGCTCAGTCTCGGGAAGTTACAGCAACGTGCTAGTCCCGAACGCCTTTGTGACGGCGTCGACCCCTCAAACAGTGGGCAGAGCCAAGACTCCGACCAACTAGGCGACAGCGATGCTCGTCTGGGCTTCCTACAAAACAGTCGTTTTTCCGCGTCGAACGCAAGCTGGACCCGCTCTCCATGGTGTCGCGCTCTCAGGCTAGCGCCGTTTCAAGGTTAGTCCTTTTTTGTCTGTTCACGATACTTACGATAGTGCGCCCGTCGAGACCCGATGCTGGGCGACAAAATAGTCGCACCACAACAACGACCAGATGAAAACGAGCGCCGCCACACCCGCCAAAACCCGTAGTACTTTCTGAAGACCTGATAGCCGCACGCCGCTCCGCCCGAATTTGATTCTATATTTTAGGCGCGTTTACACCCTCTAGCTACTGTAGGTTCAAGACCTATTCTGGATGAAAGAGCGATGTTCACTGACCTGTGAGATGCCGAGCGGAACTTGTGCAAAAAAACGCTTAAAGCTACACGGGCTGTAGATAGTTTGGAGAGGTGATATGCTCACAATCGGCACTTTGGCAAAAAGGACCGGGACGAAGGTGCAGACGATCCGCTATTACGAGCAGATCGGACTCCTGCCCGAGCCCGGGCGATCGGCTGGCGGTCAGCGGCGCTATGGAGATAGTGAGCTTGACCGCTTGTCTTTCGTCCGGCATGCGCGGCAACTCGGGTTCTCGCTGGACGCAATCCGTGAGCTTCTTGATCTGAGCGATCATCCAGACAAGTCGTGCGCGGAGGCCGATGCCATCGCTCGCCGACAACTCAAGCAGGTTGAGCAACGTATGGCCCGACTTGAAGCCCTTCGGACAGAATTGCAGAGGATGGTGCACGAATGCAGCGGCGGGCACACGGCCGATTGCCGTGTGCTGGAGGTGTTGCGCGACCATTCCGAGTGCCTGACGGACCACGACGAGATCGGCGCCTGAGATGACCGCAGTGCTCGTCTATCCGCTCGCGGCCTTGGCTGAGATCGCCGGATGCTTTGCCATCTGGGCATGGTGGCGTCTTGGCGCGTCCCCACTTTGGCTTGTCCCCGGTGTGGCGGCGCTGGTGGCGTTCGGCTGGCTTCTGGCTCAGGTCGACACTGTGGCTGCGGGACGCGCCTTTGCCGCCTATGGTGGGATCTATATTGCCGCGTCCATTCTCTGGATGTGGCTCGCCGAAGGGCACCGGCCGGACAGGTGGGATCTGCTCGGCACCACTGTATGCTTGTTGGGTGCTGCCATCATCCTCGCGGCACCCCGCGGAGCGTAATAAAACGGCATTGCTCCTACAGTAGCTTTAGCTTTTACAACGGTGCGCGTTTCACAGGCTAAAGCAAGGCAGGAATTGAATGTTCGAAATTTCAGGTGTTGGAATCGTCGCGGCTTTTCTGGGTGGCACCATATCCTTTCTGTCGCCTTGTGTCCTGCCTCTTGCTCCTGGCTACGTGTCTTACATCGCGGGACAGCCCGCCGCGAAATCCGGGGCGGCGCGCAGCATTGCCGAACGGGCGCGCAGCGTGGTCCTGAGTTTGTGGTTCGTGCTCGGGTTTTCGACAGTCTTCGTGGCGCTCGGGGCCGGGGCAAGTCTTTTGGGCGGGATGCTCTTGCGCTGGAAATACGAACTCGGGCTTGCGGGTGGCTTCTTGATCGTCTTGTTCGGACTTGTCATGATGGGCGCGATCAAGATCCCCGCAATGATGCGTGACACGAGGCCCGACGTAAAAGTTGACGGCGGCAGCGCCGTTGGAGCCTACCTTTTGGGTCTTGCCTTTGCCTTTGGCTGGACGCCCTGCATAGGCCCTGTGCTTGGGTCGATCCTGGCAGTAAGCGCGACATCTGGAGCGGACGGGATGGCCTTGCTGGCAATCTACTCCGCAGGGCTTGGACTGCCGTTTCTAATCATAGCGCTCTTCACCAACGAGATTGCAGGCAGGCTAAAGCGGATCGGTGCGGCTGGTCGATGGCTCTATCGTATATCGGGCGGACTGATGGTGCTGATGGGTATCGGCGTGATGACAGGTCAGATCAGCCGCCTTGCCTTCTGGCTGCTCGAAACCTTCCCGGCCCTTGGCACTATCGGATAGAGCTGTGATCGAAAGTAACATTTGAGAAAAGGCTTGTCTCTCTAGTCACTGTAGAGATTAAGACTCCTCGTGAACGATTCGAGGAGAGACCCTGTGGCACCCACCGATTCCTATTTAACCGCAACAAGACTGCTGGATTTTGACTCGCCCTCAATCTCGAACCTGGTACGAGATCGTGGCTGGCATGACCTTGCCCGTGTCGACCGGATTGGCGCGGTTTATGACTTTGTCCGGAACGTGATTGCGTTCGGCTACAACCGCGTCGACGACATTCCCGCCTCTGCGGTGCTGACCGACGGCTACGGGCAGTGCAACACGAAAGGGACGCTTCTCATGGCACTGCTGCGCAGCGTAGGCATCCGCTGCCGACTGCACGGCTTCACCATCCACAAGGCCCTGCAGCGTGGCGTGGTGCCCGAATTGGTCTACCCCCTCGCACCGTCCGAAATTCTGCACTCGTGGGTCGAAGTCGAAACAGAAGAGGGCTGGATCAATCTCGAAGGCTTCATTCTGGACGCCCCCTTCCTGCAGTCGCTTCAGAAGGAATTCAGCGAAACAGAAAGCCTTTGCGGCTACGGCGCTGGAACGGATTGCCTGAGTGCGCCACCAGTCAGTTGGAACGGCGGCAGCACTTATATTCAGAAAACCGGTATCGTTCGTGATTTTGGAACCTTTGATGCGCCCGATGACTTTTATTTGAAATATAGTCAGAACTTCGGATTTGCGCGTGACTTTCTCTATCGCCACGTCATCCGTCACTGGATGAATGCCCGGGTTCGCCGCATCCGTCGTGGAATGTTGCCAAAGGTCCCTGGTCTCAGTCGACCGAACCACAGCCATGAGGAGAACAACCGTGCCGCATGATCATGGCCATACCCACATTGATCCTGAATCAGGTGATCGTAGGGTCTCCATCGCAATCTGGGCCAACGGGCTTCTGACCGTCGCGCAGATCGTTGGCGGCATCCTTTCCGGCAGCCTGGCGCTGATCGCAGATGCCCTACACAATTTTTCGGACATGGCGTCACTGGTGATCGCGTTCGTTGCGCGCAAAATCGCCAGACGACCCGCCGATGAACGCATGACATTCGGCTATGGTCGGATTGAAATCGTCGCGGCACTCATCAACTACACGACCCTGATCCTGATCGGTTTCTACCTGATCTATGAGGGTGGCATGCGGATGATCGACCCGCCCGAGGTCGCTGGTTGGACGGTGGTGATCCTGGGCGGTGTGGCACTCGTCGTCGACACGTTGACGGCGCTGCTCACCTATTCGATGCAGAAAGGCAGTGTGAACATCCGTGCGCTTTTCCTGCACAACCTGTCGGACGCTTTGGCCTCTGTGGCAGTCATCATTGGAGGGTCNTGTGAACATCCGTGCGCTTTTCCTGCACAACCTGTCGGACGCTTTGGCCTCTGTGGCAGTCATCATTGGAGGGTCCCTGATCATCCTCTACGACATGCGATGGGTCGATCCCGCAATCACCATCGGCATTGCCCTTTACATCCTCTATCTGGCTTTCACTGAGATTGGCGGTCCGATCAGAACCCTGATGCTCGGCAGCCCACCCGACATCGACAATGCAGCCGTCGTTGAGGCGCTGCGGAGCGTCGATGGTGTAGCGGACGTTCACCACGTTCATCTGTGGCAGATGGAGGAGCACAAGGCGGCGCTGGACTGCCACGTGGTGCTGACAGCGGGCGGCTGGGGTAAAATCGAAAAGATCAAGGCAGCGATCAAGGACCGGCTGAAGGAGGACTTCAACATCGCCCATTCCAGCCTGGAGTTCGAACACGAAGACCGCGCACACGAAAACGCCGACCTCTACGGTCACGGCAAGCCTGAAGAGGAGGAGAACCGTTTTCACTGAGCTTGTGAGAGGTCATGAAGGTGTGATCGACGTCGATTGCGAGTGCAAGCTAAGCGACAGCGACCTGAAACGGGTGCACGGCCTGCTTCAAGCCAGCCTGGCCTGGTCCTCGAACTCACGAGGTTCGAAGCCTTCAAGGTTCCGTCTGCTTCTGAGCCGTTGCAGAACTGCTGAGAGCCCGAATGCGTCCTATTCGCCAAACAGATTTAGGTAGAACCGATTTAAGGGCAATTCGAGACTCATTTGACGATCGAGATGGCTCGGACGCTTTGACATGCCGTGGGATTGGCGCAGCGCGCAACGTGGCGGATGACGACGGGCGGCTCGGTCACCTCGCGATCTTGCTGACCGCCGCAACCGCAACACGCATCATCATTGTTGCAATAGTATATTTTCGTAGGTATGCTGGGTGAAGATTGTCAAGGGTCCTTGCCATGCGTTTCGAATTCAAAAACCTCCCTCTGGCGGCCTTTTTAGCTCTCGCCTTGACCGGCCCAACAGTTCCGACACAAGCACGCGCCCAAACCTATCAGATCGATTGTGCCATCCTGCTGTGTTTGTCCGGTGGATGGCCAGCTTCCGTGCCCTGCGCCCGCGCACGGGCCGAGTTCATCCGGCGCATAACTCCATGGCCGGTGGAGCCGCCGCTTCAGATTTGGCGCTGCCCGATGGGTGCGTCTTACGATGGACCTGCTAGATCGCGGCCCGCGGACCGGATCTTCGATGCCCTATATGGTGATTCAGGAACCCCTCCAAACTCTTCAACCCCGCTCTTCGATCAGGCAGCCAGGGCAGGCGGGATGCTTGGGCGCAAAGGCTCCAACGCGGCTTGGGACAACCTCGTAAGGGCTGATTACGCCCTCCAGCTCGTAGAAGACCGCGCCGACATCGATATCAGCGGGCCGGAATTCAACTTCGTGCGTTCCATCCGCGTCTTTGACGTTCGTTATGCCCGCCAGCACGAATCCGGGCGAGATGGCGACTGCAACCGCAGCGCCGCCGTTGTCCTCGGCACCTACGGGATCCAGGGCGATTTTTCTTGGAGGGTGTCGTCACCCGCAGCGCTTCCTGATGCGCATGCCGGTCTCGAGCGATGGGGCGAGCACTGCCCGAGCATTTATCACAGATCCGTCTTCGTTGAGTGGCGTGACTATAGCGGGAATTACGGTTTTGAGCAGGTCAATTACTGACTATTGAGCCGCAGCGAAGTCGCGCAGGGCCTTGTACGAAATCAAACCTGCAACGCAGGCACACGCACCCATTCAAGGGCCATAAAGGCCAGATTCTTCCATGTCAGTCGTCGCGACAAGTCAGCTGCGTAAGTGACGCAAAGTCGATTTCAGCTTTATCGGCATCGCAGAGATCCGGGTAAATCTTTGAGACGCGCTGTGGGCCATGCATGTCCCACCGGATTGCCAGAGCACCTGTGTTCCATCGATAAACCCAGCCAACAATGGTTTCTTCATCGGCTGCAATCAAATTGGCGATTGCGACACCTTCGACCTTATCTTCATTCACTGTTAACTAATTTCCTGCAATTGGGCTTTTCCGACCGCAGCTTTGACTTCCGAAGCGTTTGCTGCAGCGGCATGCCTGTTTTGGTTAAATTGGTTAGCTGTTCTTCCTCGCGGCACCGATACTCACACCGGGAAAAGTTAGCTCCCGTGTTCTTGATTAATGAAATTGCTCAAATCCGGTGGTCGGGCTCCGTGGCGGCTTCGACGATCGCCAAAACCTCGAAGGGGTCAAAGCCGATGGCGCGCGCAAGGACGACCAGCTCGACGACGTCGACCCGGCGCTGGCCGCTTTCAATGCGCGCCACGAGGGATTGATGGCACTTGAGCTTGATCGCCAAGTCCTCCTGACCGAGGCCCGCCTTGATGCGGGCGTCGACCAATGCTTGGCAGAGTGCCACCTGTCCCGTGCTTCTGATTGTCTTTGCCACGCGTCACATACCTTTTGTGACGTCGCTAGCGGATGAAATCTGTTATCTAAAAAGTAGATATATGAGGGTGTTATCGGCGTCTGGTTTCCATGGGCTGCAAGTCTGATGCTCCCGAGGTTGCCCATCAATCCCCTACCAATTGCAGGAACCGGCCATAGTCCTCGCTGACTTCGCGCGCTTCCTCGAAGGCGCGGGCGCGTTCGCTGTCGAGGCAACGGAAGTAGCTCTGGATATCCTGGATGTAGTCTTCGAAATCGCCACGGATGATGTCTGCATAGTCCCGCGCTGCCTGCGAATCGCTTGGCACGAAAGGACGGGCCGGGGCGAAGCAGGATTCCGCCAAAACTGGTCCGGGAACGCAGATCAGAAGGACCATAGCTTGCAATGGGAGCAGGCCTGTCAACCTTGGGTTTCTCAAACCTGTTATCTCCTTGATCGCA
>NZ_JAYKSL010000029.1:0-39025 GCF_035481585.1 Salipiger marinus
TCCGGGTCATGGCCGAATGCGAGGACGAAGCCCTGCTTGCCCGGCTGATCGACGGCATCGTGGCCGAGGTCGAGGCCGCCGCCTGACAAGGGCCCGCTCCTGCCCCGCCCCGCGCCCGTGGCGCAGGCACGGCCTGCCTCCGGCGGGGGTATTTAGAGCCGCTGGAAGCCGGGTTTCGCGCCCGGGATTCCATATCCCGGGGGGAGAGGCCGCAGGCCGAGGGGGGCAGAGCCCCCCCTGCCTCGCTCAGGCGGTGGCGCGCCCGTAGATCTGCGCGATGCTTTCCACGGCGGCTTCGGGGGAGACCGCTGCCGAAGCCTGTTAGAAGCCTCTGGCGGAAAAATGCGCAGCAGGGCAGCACATAGCCAGCGCACCTGCGAAGCCATGATTCAGGCTGCGCGGAAGATGGGAGCCTCGGGCTAGGGCATCTCGGGCTCCGTGGTGCCCATGGCATCATCACGGACGACGAGGGCGAAGACCGGCTCATCGACCTCGACAGCAGGAAGCACGAGCTTGCTCTGCTTCGCCAACCGCCGCCAAGCCGTCAACTGGCTGGACATGATCTCGTAGCGCGCCGTGACACCCGACACCGTCGCGCCAGGCTCCAATGTCTCAGCAACAACCTGCGCCTTCACATGATCTGGCCATTGCCTCCGGCCGGAGGCAAGAACTTCAACACCAAGCCCTGTGAGAAACGCACTCCTTGTCTTCGGGTGCGTATCAATTCGCAATCACTGATCCCGACGGGAACGTGGGACGGAGACAGAACTCTGTTGTCTTTTTCAGGTATTTTCCCGCACGATCAGGAACCCTGGGACGTTTATCGTGATCTCGATGCCCAAAGGTGGGCACGAGGTCTGAAGACGTCGGTGAACAAGCTCCGATGCGCGGGCTGGATACCGCATCGTCTCAAGGCTACTCCTGTCTTACGACGGGCGTCGGCGCGAAGCTGGCCACAAAGCGAGTGTCGGATATTCCCCTGCCGTCGACCTCGCGCCCGCCATTGGGCGCGGGCATTCTTGAGGCTCAATGTCTGCCAATCTGACGCAACCCTCGAACGGAAAATACCGCGGGAGTGGACACCAACCCAGTCACCTCGCACAGCGATCATGGGGCTAGGTCACCCTCCCTGATCGACCCAAGGATCACGCCAATCTTCGAGAACGGAAAATTAAGGCCTTTGTCTCACAAAGGACGCAGAAAACCGTATGATCAGGAGGTCAACGTGAAGCTCTTCACAGTTCATGCGCTCGTCGCATCCCTCTGTTTTGCAGCGTGTGCTTCCCCAGCACTTTCCGAAGTTCTTAGGGCAACAGCCGAGCTATCCCGTGACCACTCCATTGCGCACGGCTGGGGCTCAAGCGTTGAGGGAACTGGCTACGCATCCATTGATATTGATCTTGAAACGAGAACCCTGACGCATCTTCTAATTCAAGTGTACGGTATCTTCCCTGCTGATCTCGCAACTGCTGGCCTAGGCGGAGCACTCGGAGCGATCCACTTTCATAACTACCCCCAAGGGGGGCCGAATTTCTTCGTTCAACAACTTCCAGGGACGACCACACGGACCGACTATGGGATGCAGTTTGAATTGGAGAACTGGCTTTTCGAAGATCCGTTGGTCGGTGCTGAGCGCGGCCTGACTGCACAATTCGTAATCGACGAGATTGCTGCAGGAAATGCCTACATCGGGCTGCATACATCTCATACGCTCTGTTCACAAAACCAAAAAGAGGGTCATAATGGCAGTTGTGCCGCGCCAGGAACGGCTCTTTCCGGACATGTCTCAGTCCAAGGTTTTACTGACTAAGCTGAACTGTAAGCCATCTCCAAGAAAACCCAACAGCTACGAAAGTTACCATCTGAGACTTACTAATTTTGTCGTCATAATTGCGATCATTTCTGAGCTGATACAGGGCCTCCCATAACATGCGTGAGACCACTGCGGTGGAGGGTGCCCGCTCAATCAGCATAAGCGAATATGGAGAATTCAACCGTTCAGAATCAGACGTAACTTCTAAGGGCATTCTAAACCGCAGCGGGGGGGAGATCTGCACCCCAAAATGATCCCTAATCTTGAAGTAAGTTTTGAGGCAGTCACCGCTAGTCATTAGACTAATAAAATTCAAATCGTCAAGTTAACGCGATCGCGGCCCCTAAGTGATTGCTTACGTTCGCTGTAGCCTGACACCAATCTTGTACCTGATCTTTGGGTAGAGGTCTCAGCAACAGGGCAGAGCACATGCGTGTTGTAGCGGTGGCCGTCCCAGCCGGCGCACGCGCCTGGCGTATTTTTTGGAGCGAGAGCAGGCGGTGTTCTCAAATCAAGGACAGGGAAGGCGTCAATGCCTTGATTGAGCGAAGAAATACAGCTGCTGTGATACTGATGAATATTGGAATACGAAGGTTCGCGCTCCATAGCTTATCTTGCGACAGCATTACCATTTCTCCCTCTGCCGCCTCCGCTTTTAAAAAAGGATTAGACGGATCAAGCAAAATAACGGTTGCAATATCTGGTAAGTTGCCATAATCCAATTCTGGATTATAGCTGGCGATGCTATCAAGTGAGGAGGCTAAGTCGTCCATATAATTAAGAACAATATCATTCATTTCAGATTCAGAGAAGCAGTCGTCGAAATATATTTTACTCAAGGCGTAAGTGAGCAGATCAAAGAAATTAGGGAAGCTAAATTTATTGTCACCACGAAATGGGCAGATAATATTTCGCTCAACCGCCTGAAGACTATTAAAATCGCTCGGCTCAATGCAAAGCACAAATATTGCTTCGCTATCAGTAAATGGGGTTTCTAGAAAGTTAAACATATCGACCTCAAAATCGAAGCGCCTCATTCGCATAAAAATTGATAAAGGTGAAGAAATTATTGAAATTTCTCGTGTATGTCGACATTTTCTCTGGACCGACGTAATCTCGCAACATAGTCTTCGAGATCGAAACAGGATGTACGAGCCGCACCGGTGATGGAATATTTTTGGGTTAAGAAGTTTAGCGTTCATAACGCCGAAATTCTTGTTCTACCTAGTTTGCCGTTTTTTTCCATCTGAGCCACCCGGGCTTGGCCGAAGAGCGCATCGTTCAACACGTCGTGCGACCTTATCCAATGCTTCGATCTGTTCAAGATGCTGCCGTTCAATCTCGGCTGGCGGCATATAGCTGATCGAGCTCAGCAGGCAATCTCAGCTTTATCAATTGTCCCAGTGTATGGTTGCCCATTCGATAAATAGTATTTATCAGGTACTATACACTCAGGGACACGGCGCTCTAATCGTCCCAACATGGAGAGAAGGGCTCTGCACCTAAACCGCTGGGACCTTAAAAGGCTTCTAAAATATATCGATTTTCACTAAATTCAAGAATTGACGCCCAAATTCAGCCCAATTCTTTTCGAAAAATCTCCCGCAAAAAAAGTCATCAAAGCCACGCAAGCGCGGAGTTGATGATGTCTAAATACCTAATAACTGAAAATGAGAAATTCATCTCTCACCCTGTACCGGAGGCAATGTTTGGCACAAATTTTGTTACCACATATGACTTCGAATTCCCAAATCGCCCCGCTAACCTTAGCGTGCTTCAGAGTTTGGCTCCAACGATCCTGCGTTTTCCGGGAGGTAGCATCACAGAGTCGGGATTCACAAATTCTGTGTTCTTAACTGGCTCATGGGAAACCGGAAGCTACTCCACTAATGGGGAGAATACAACATTCACTCCGTTGGCCGATTTTTTTATTAGCGCAGCACATGCAGGTGCTGATGTGCAACTGGTGATCCCTACTAGGATTGCCTTCGCGATATCCGCCGGTGAAGCTATTGAAAATGGAACCTACGGTAGCAGAATAGAGCTAAGATCGGATTACTTCCAATTAGTTTCGCGTTATATTGATGCCGCCTTGAGGCTTGCGCATACGCAGGGGATAGAAGTTGTTCGATTTGAAATAGGAAATGAATTTTGGGGCAGTGGTGAAATGTCCGCTATGGAATATGGTTATTTGTCTGGGAGACTCTCTTTATTTTTGGGGTCACGCTATCCTGACGTCGATATCGGTGTTCAGATCGTCTCCTCAGGTAATATGTACAGCCCGGTCACAGACGCTCATTTCTACCTCGAGCCACTTTCTCACGGAGGCTATGATATACACCTCGCGGCGGAATATTCTGGAACTCCACCCGCTGGGTGGTTGACTAGAACAGTTTCCGGTGAAGGCGCTGCCTTAACGCAAAATCAAACGATTGCTCGAGAAATACTCAATGTTCCCGGTGCCGTGGATAATATTTCGGGAGCGATATCTCATGTTTATTTCAATGGCGGCTTTTCAGAAATAGACGGAGAGCGTGACTTCGCACTTAGAACCGCTTTTGATAACTTTCGCCTGTATCTCGGGCAAAATTCTCTTGAACATTACGTCACCGAATGGAGCCCACGCAATCGAACCACCACTGAAGGGCACGCCAATGGCCTTCTATATGCCCACACTACAGTTGAGGCCTTTTTTGAGCTTACATCTAATGGCGTTGATAGCGCCAACTTTTGGCCGATCACCTTTGGCAACCCTTCAGTTAACTACAGAACGCTTATTGACAGTACGGAGAGCGATCTTACCTTTGCAGGCGTAGCGTTTTCTTGGTTAACCAAGACGGCAGGTCTCACACCTCTATTCGACTTTGAGGTCGAACAGAGGATCGACATCCACGGCTTTGGCAATAAGACAAAGGCTATCCTTTTCGTCGCTGAACGAGGTATAGTTGGACAGCAAGAGGCATATAAAGATATAAATATAGATTTAGAAAATTTTGCCTTTTCCGAAATTTATTTTGTTCTTGAGACTGGGATGACAAGTGATAATGGATCTCCTAGAGATGATCGAGCTAATCCTTTAGTTCGTAATAGTGATGGCTACATTCTGGAGGGGTCAAGTTTAAATTTTACTCTCGCTAAGTGGGAACTTTCAATGATCGAGCTGCAAGCAATTACCAATGGAGATGATTTTATAAAAGGCGGGATTTCTAACGACACGATCCGCGGGGAAAATGGAAATGACACTCTGGAAGGTGGAGAGGGTAATGACTCATTAAAAGGTCAAACTGGTAATGATCTTCTTCGTGGTGGTTCTGGCTGTGATACGCTTAATGGCGGATGGGGGGACGACACCATCATTGGCGGTAGTGGGGAGGATTTGCTCTACGGTGGAGCAGGTGACGACTTGATCGGGGAAATTGATGGTGCAGATTGGGTTTTTGGTGATGAGGGTCAAGATAGCATTATCTTAAGGCCAATGCAGACTTTCTCAGAAAGCCTCTTTGCTAATAATGTTGGCTCTGCGGCTATGCCTGGCCCAGGTAATTTAGTGCCCCTTTACGGCATGACGAGGAACTTATCAGTGATAGATGGGGGGGGTGATCGCGATGTTGTCATACTTGGCTCTGGTCCCGATGCCTTTTTTCTACATGATTCGCTCTCAGCGTTTCATAGCAACATCCAGTTGCGAACCGATAGCTTTGGCATGCCTGGAAAAGCGAGGTTAATTGACGTTGAAGAAATTCGTGGGATGTCCGGAAATGACATTATCGACCTCACAAGCCCTGACTATAGCCTTTCAGGTATGACAATACTTATCGATGGCGGCTCCGGAGATGACACAATTTGGGGGTCAGATGGTAATGAAATTATTGTCGGGGGCGCTGGAGATGATAATCTATTCGGGGGCGGCGGAGAGAACACATTCTCAGGCGGAGTTGGAGCTGATAGTTTTCAGTTTGTTCCTGGTCGGCAGTTAGCTAAAATTTTGGATTTTGATCCAGCAGGTGGAGATCGCATCGTGCTCTACGATACTACAATAGGCCGCTTCGACCCCAGCACGGCGGGCGTTCATGCTGGTGTATTGCAGGTTCAATATGAGCTTTCAGAAAGAGGTGTTACACAAATTCTCGAAATAGACATTGGCAGATCTAACAACGATATTTCCCCTTACCAGTATCTCGATTTTTTCTAGAGACCTCTGGGCGATTGATTGCGGATGTGAGTGCGCTGGCTTGTGCTTGCGAGGCGTCGTGCGCGGCGCCGATGGTCTGGGATGCTGTGTCTAAGCAAGTGAGTATTAGTTGGGTGGGCCACTTCTCACCCATTAGACAAGATATTGGGTAATTTAAGCTATTCATAGCGCTGGCTTATTGGGCTGGTTGATCGGGCACAGTGGGGCTCCGGGTGTGCTTGCGTTGGGGCCGGACCGGACTCAATCCGGCAGGCAGTGAGTTCGCTGAAGCTCCTTCAGGCGGCTGTGATCCGCCGGCTGCTAAGCTCTCATTTACTGGTGGTGCTGGATTTTCAGGGCACAATCGGATATCCGTCTTGCTTCTGAGTCTAGCCTGCTGGTCCGCAGCGGCCAGCTCTGAGCCCCTTAAGAGAGCCGCGCTGGTAGTCCCAGCCTACGGGCGAGCTACGCCCTGACTTCGTTAGGCTCCATAGACCAACTTGGTTGACGCTGACGGCCAAGTTTGTCGTCGGCACCCGTTCCATTTCAACTTTTAAAGAATAACTAATATTTGCGCTACATTAATCAGAATGTGGAGTATTTTATATATTGAAATTCGACAGAAATTTTTTATATGTCAAATTATTAACTCTTGCGTGAGATTCTGAGATCGGATCTTCAACATGTAGTTAAGATATGTCTATTAAAAACGGTCGGGCTTTCATCGTGATTTACTCCCTTGCAATAATGTCAATTGCAGCCGGCTGTTCTAATGCAGGCGAAAAACCGAGAGATACTAGAAATTCTGTGCTCTCATCGGCATCAAGAGTAAATGTCGTGTCAACTCAGGCGAAGGGTACTGCGTTAAAAGTTCCAGATCGTGATCGCATGGATGAAGTCCGGATTGGACCTGCTGATTTCGCCGATGCTGGAAGTACGGCGGTGGGTCTAGCATCTGGGTTAGTTGAAGCTAACCCCATTGCTGCTGCCGCTGGTAATGCTGCACCTTTGGTCCTGATTCCCTTGAAGTACGGGGTTAAAAGGGTGATGGTCGCATCAGGAGTTACCCCAGCGAGAGCTAATTGGCTTGTGGAAACGGCTGGAACCTTTGCTACTTGCAATAATCTTGCCGCCCTCTCGGGGGGCGTCCCTCCAGTTGCCATCGGCGTAGGTATTATTTGTGGAGTAATCTATGCTGAGCAATCGAAGTCTAGATATGAGCGACGCAACTCTCGCTCGTTGGACGGGGTTAGCGTATCACGTGGCTCTGCTCCGCGAACTCCCTGAGTAATTCATATATTAATCCCATTATGGTATTTACCATATATGAAGAAATCAACAGCGCCAATCCATAAAACGAGGAGCTGGCAGGTTTAACAGGCTACTGAAGAAGTCTTCGGACCGGAACGGGTTCCCTTTCGGAGACTTTCGGCTTTGCGCGTCGCATCGCGCCATCCGGTGGGCATGCGTGCCATGACGCCGTCTTTCATCGTCCCGCAGCAGCCTGCTACTGGTTTCGTGGACAGCAGGTTAACTAGCGTAGCGCGGGCCTCGAACTCCATGGGGCTGAGGTAGCCCAGTTTCGAATGGTGCCTGCGAGGATTATAGAAGCGCTCGATGTAGCCAAAGACGTCGGCGCGTGCTTCTTCGCGGGTGCGGTAGACCCTCCTGGCCGTCCGTTCGGTCTTCGGCGAGGGGAAGAAGCTTTCCATCGCAGAGTTGCTCCACACGTTTCCGGCCCGACTCATCGAGCAGGTGATCCCGTTGTCGGCCAAAAGCCATTGAAGCTGCTCGCTTATACATTGTGCGGATTCAACCGGTCGTCGCAACACCCTGATCTTGGAGGTGTTGATGACGACAGGAAGACGGAAGTCGGAGCGCTCGACGCGACGCAAATTATCCTCGCCAGGTCGTCCGCCAGTCTGGCAGCGTGAGCATCTGTGCAGGTTCTGGCGGGAGATTGCAGCGGGGCTGTCCAGCGAGGAAGCCGCTGTTGCAGCGGGTGTTTCTCCTCCGGTTGGAACCCGATGGTTTCGGAGTTCTGGCGGAATGCCTCCCACACATCTTGCTCCATCTGCTCTTTCGCTGAAGAGTCGCAGCCTTTCCTTCCCGGAACGCGAGGAGATAGCCCTTGAATGCCCCGGGGCATGGGCGTGCGGGCGATCGCGCGCAAGCTGGGCCGATCGCCCAGCACGGTCTCTCGCGAGATCAGGCGCAATTCGGCGACACGCGGCGGAGATTTCGACTATCGGGCCATTGCCGCGCAGTGGCACGCAGATCGTGCGGCCAGGCGTCCTAAGATCAGCAAGCTCGCGGTCAACCCAAGCCTACGCAATTACGTGCAGGATCGCCTGTCCGGCCTCATTGCAACGCCGAACGGCATCGCCTTTGATGGGCCTGTCGTGGTATGGAAAGGGCGGCGGGCCGTTCTCCGACAAAGCCGACGCTGGTCATCTGCCTGGAGTCCGGAACAGATCTCGCAGCGCCTGAAGGTGGACTTCCCTGAGGATCCGACCATGCGCATCAGCCATGAAGCCATCTATCAGGCGCTATACATTCAAGGACGCGGGGCACTGAGGCGAGAACTCTCAGCCTGTCTGAGGTCAGGCCGCGCCCTCAGGTTGCCCCGCGAACGTGCCCGGAACCGCGGCAAGGCCTTCATTGCTGACGCGTTGATGATCAGCGACCGCCCGGCGGAGATCGGTGACAGGGCTGTTCCTGGTCATTGGGAAGGCGACCTCATTCTTGGCCTCGGCAGCTCGGCGATCGGCACGCTGGTAGAACGCACGACCCGCTTCACCATGCTCCTGCACTTGCCGCGCATGGAGGGACACGGGACGGGCAAATCCGTCAAGAATGGGCCAGCCCTTGCCGGCCACGGTGCCGAGGCCGTCCGTAATGCCATCGCAGGGACGTTCAGCAGCCTGCCTGCCCACCTGCGTCGATCGTTGACCTGGGATCAGGGTGCCGAGATGGCCCAGCACGCACAGCTGCGGATTGATACCGGCCTCGAGATCTACTTCTGCGACCCTCAGAGCCCATGGCAGCGCGGAAGCAACGAGAACACCAACGGTCTGCTCCGCCAATACTTCCCAAAGGGCACCGATCTCAGCAAACATAGCTCCCAAGAGCTAAGCGCCGTTGCCCATGCGCTGAACACGCGCCCCAGGAAAACGTTGGGCTGGCAAACACCGGCAGAAGCTCTCGACCGGCTGATAAAACAGGATATGATGGACGGTGTTGCGACGACCGGTTGAATCCGCCCTGGCTTTGCCGATCTAAAAACACTTCTGGCGTTGGTCTGACGCCGAGGCGCGCGGCATCGGGCAGGGCTACCGCGAGCGGGCCGCGCTGGCCCATGCGGTGCAGAACCTTGGCGGGGCGGTCTCGCTGGCTTCGGATCTGCTCTCCGGGCTCGAGGTCGACAGCGCGCGCATGGCCCGCAACCTCGACCTGACCGGCGGGCTCATCCATTCCGAAGCGGTGATGATGCACCTGTCCGAGCAGCTTGGCCATCTGCGCGCCCATGACGTGCTTCATGAGGTGGCGCTGCGGATCGCGGAGGGCGGCAGGGATCTTGACCCCGCGCTGCAGGAGGTGGCCGGGATCACCCTGCCGCCCGGGGTGATCGGGACCGCGGCGCAGATCGGCACCGCGCAGGAGATGATCGACCGCGTGCTGCGGCGCAACGCCCGGCCCTGAGGGCCGCAGGCTGCGGCGGGCCCGCCCCTGACGCGAGGCAGGCTTCCGGGCAGAGCTGCGCGGGGGCCGGGTCTGGCTGGATGCGGAAAAATGCGGCGATCTTCTCAGTTTTTGGACATCTGGTCCCAAGGCTGGGGGTTTTCCGTGGAAAATGAGGGGTTTTGCCGTGCCGATGGCGGGAAGAAATCCGCCGGTCTTGCCCGTTTTCCAGTCAGATCTCACCGAAAACACAGGGTTTTTGCGAAGTTCCGGTCTGTTGGGCCAAGTTGCGGTTGCCCCTCGGGCGCGTTTGGATCATTTTCGATACGGCTGCGCCAAGGGGAGGCCGCAGCGGATCTCTGTCACGCGCGGCCCCGGCAGGACAGGCGAAACAGCAAAGAGGCAGACCGTGACGCAGGCTGGCAAGGTGAACTTCGTAGACCTCGGGGCGCGGCTGCGGGCCTATCGCATGGGCCGCGGGCTGGCGCCCGAGCTGCTGGCGGCGCGGCTTGGCATCTCGCGCGCGGCGCTTTACCGGGCGGAGAAGGGCGAGATCGCCAAGATCGAGATGCTGACCGCCATCGCTGACGAACTGCATGTCTCGCTGCCCTCGCTGCTGGGGGTGGGCATCGAATATGTGGACAATGCGGTCAGCTTCTTCGAGCGGATGCGCCAGATCGAGGAGGACAGCGAGCAGATCATCGGCCTGTTCAGCCCCGTCTCCTATCTGGTGACGACCGAAGGCTATGACGCGGTTCTGGCGCAGGTCCTGCACGAGGCGGCCCCCGGAGATCTGGCGCAGGATGTGGTCCAGATCCTTGAAATCCTGAGGAAAAGAAAAGAACATTTTCTCAGCCGCCGCTCGCTTCTGGTGTCGATCGTGTCGGATGCCGATATCGAGCGCTTCCTGCGCGAGGGGCTGGTGGGGCGCCGGGATCTGGAGGCAGACACGCTGGCCCATCGCCGCCACATGGCGCTGCGCGAGGCCCGGCATATCAGCCGGATGCTGCGCGAGCCCGATATCGGCATCCAGCTGGGCGTGGCGCGCGAACCGATCCCCTCCACCTCGTTCCAGATCGTGCGCAAGGGGGCGGCCTCGACCCTGACCATCAGCCCCTTCCGGCTGGGCCACAATCCCAATATCCGCATCGGGGTCGGGCTCATCACCTCGGCGCCCGAGGCGCTGGAGCTGCATGAGGGCATCGCGAAACGGCTCTGGGCGACCTCGCTCAAGGGGGTGGAGGCGGCAGACCATGTCGATGCGCTGATCGCGTGCCATGGCATCCGCTAGCGGCACTGCCCAAAATATGGGCGGAAGTTTTTCCGGGAGCCGGGAAAATTTCCGCCTCGTCTCAAAATTTAGATTTTCCGGTTGACCATTCCCCGCCCGTTGGTGAACCTTCCGGGTGCTCAAGAAGAACAAACCCACAGGGAGTCCTGCATGTTCAAATCCGCCTATCTTCTGCCAAGCCTGACCGCGCTTGGCCTCGTCCTGTCCGGTGCCGCCTCGGCGCAGGAGTTCGTCGCCCGCATCGGCCATCTGGAAAGCCCGGCACAAAGCCGCCACGTGCATCTGGAAAAGGTGGCGGATCTGGTCGCGGAGCGCACCGAGGGGGCGGTCGAGCTGCAGATCTTCCCGCAGGGCCAGCTGGGCAACCAGCGCCAGATGAACGAGGGCGTGCAGCTTGGCACCATCGAGGGCACCGTCGCCCCCGCCGCCTTCCTTGGCGGGTTCAACCCGGTGGTGTCGATCCTCGACATCCCCTATCTGCTGCCCGAGGATGACGCCAAGGCACAGGCGCTGCGCGAAAGCGCCTTCGGTGAGGAGCTTCTCGACAGCTTTTCCTCCAAGGGCATGGTGGCGCTGACGCTCTGGCCCAATGGCAAGAAGCAGTTCACCTCCAACGAGCCGCTCGACAGCTTGGGCGATTTTGCCGGCCAGAAATTCCGCGTCATGGACAGCTCGATCCTGATCGAGCAGTACACCGCACTTGGCGCCTCGGCCATCGCCCTGCCCTTCGGCGAGCTTTACACCTCGCTGCAGACCGGCGTGGTCGACGGCGAGGAGAACCCGCTCGACACCATCAAGAACATGAAATTCTACGAGGTGCAGAAAAACCTCGTGGTCTCGGATCATGGCGCGATGGAAGACGTGGTGCTGTTCAACCCGATGTTCTGGGAGAGCCTGCCCGCCGAGCATCAGGAGGTGATCCGCACCGCCTTCACCGAGGTGATCCCCGAGCTGACCGCGCACAAGGCCGCCGCCGTGCAGGAAGCGCTGGAGGTCATCGAGGGCGCGGGCACCAATGTGCGCGTGGCCCCGCCGGAAGAGCGCGCCGAGCTGCGCGAGCTGACCTGGGGTCCGGCCTCGGCGGCCTATGTCGCCATGGCGGGCGAGGCGGGCGAGGCCCTGCTTGCCACCTATGACGCGGCCATCGCCGAGCTCGACTGATCCCGCGATCCGACCGGCCGGGGCCGCCCTTGCGGCGGGCCCGGCCGTCCGTTCCCGAACTGGCGCGCGAGGCGCCGAAGGACCCTTCCATGCCCCTGCTCAACCTCCTGAGGAAGATCGAGCGCAGCCTGCTGGTCGCGCTCTTCCTGACCATGGTGCTGCTCTATACCGGATCCGTCGTGACCCGGGAGATCGGCGGCACCTTCGCCAGCCGCTTCGCCTGGATCGAGGAGGCGGTGCGGATGATGAACCTCTTTCTCGTCTTTCTCGCCCTCGGGCTCGCGCTGGAACGCGGCAAGCATGTGGGCATCACCAACCTGCGCCAGAAGCTGCCCGATCCGGCGCGGCGCTGGCTCTGCCGGGTGATCGACCTCGCCGGGCTCGGCTTTTCGCTTTATGTCGCGTGGCTGTCGCTTGATCTGGTGCGCTTCGTGCTCAACACCGGGCAAAGCTCGCCGACGCTGGGCGTGCCGATCGGGCTTGTCTATCTCGCCCCGGTCATCGGCTTCCTGCTGCTGGCGCTGCGCTACGGGCTCAGCCTTTTTGGCGTGATTGACCGCTTCGCGGCACAGGAGGCGGCGCAATGATGCTGGCCATCGTGATCGGGCTCGCTCTGCTGCTGCTGGTCGGCGGGTTCGAGATGCTGCTGGTGCTGGGCCTGCCCGCGCTGGCCTATAAGGAGCTGTTCTACGCAAGGCTGCCGGATCCGGCGGTGGTGCAGAAGATCGTGGGCGGCATCGACCATACCACGTTGCTCGCCATTCCCTTCTTCATCTTTGCCGCCAACCTCATGGGCTCGGGGCAGATCGCCCGGCAGCTGGTCAGCGTGGTCACGGCCATGATCGGCCATACCCGCGGCGGCATCGGCCATGTGGTGGTGGGCGGATCCATGGCCTTCGGCGCGGTCTCGGGCTCGGCCCCGGCCACTGTCGCCGCCATGGGCCGCATGGTCTATCCCGAGATGCGCCGTGCGGGCTATTCCGAGAAATTCAGCCTTGGCCTGCTGGTGGCCAGCGCCGAGACGGCGCTGCTGATCCCGCCTTCGATCACGCTGATCGTCTATGGCTGGATCACCGGCACCTCCATCGCGCAGCTTTTTGCGGCGGGGCTTGGCGTGGGGCTGGTGCTGGGCATCGCCTTCGCGATCTTCGTCGAGATGCAGGCGCGCCGCGACAATGTCAGCCGCAGCCCGCGCCTGCCCGCCCGTGCCCGCTTCCGCGCGCTCTGGGAGGCGAAATGGGCGCTTGGCATGCCGGTCATCATTCTGGGCGGCATCTATTCCGGCGTCATCACCCCCACCGAGGCCGCCGCCGTCAGCGTGGTCTATGCCATCCTCGTGGAGATGCTGGTCTTCCGCAGCCTTGGCCGCGCCGATCTGGTGCGCATCACCGAAGACAGCGCCATCAACACCGCGATCATCTTCGTGCTGCTGGCCATGGGCGGGCTCATCTCGTTTTTCGTGACGCTGGCGCAGGTGCCGGACATGATCCTCGGGCTGCTCGCCTCCGCCGAGGCCGGGCGCATCGCCTTCCTGATCGCGGTCAACCTGCTGTTCTTCATCGCGGGCATGTTCATCGATCCCAATTCCACCCTGCTGGTGCTGGTGCCACCGCTTTATCCGGTCGCCATGAGCTTCGGCATCGATCCGGTGCATTTCGGCATGGTGGTGACGCTGAACATCTGCCTTGGCATGATCACGCCACCGTTCGGGCTCGACATCTTCGTGGCCTCCTCGACGCTGGGCAAGCCGGTGGTGGAGATCATCCGCGGCGTCTGGCCCTTCGTGGTGGTCAACCTGATCGTGCTGCTGCTGATCACCTATGTCCCGCAGATTTCGCTGATCGTCCCCAAGCTGATCTACGGCTGAGAAAGGCGTGTCATGACCCTCTCCCCTTCCGTCCTGTCGGTGCCCATGGCACCGGGCGTGCTGCCCCGCTGCGCCGAGGCGCGCTGCGTGGTGCGTTCCAACCTGCCGGTCAATGGCGAATACCGCCTGCTGACGCTGGACGCGCCGCCCGAGGTGCTGGACTGCCAGCCCGGCCAGTTCTTCCAGCTGCTCTGCCCCGAACCCGAGGGCGAGCATCCGTTCCTGCGCCGCCCCATGAGCATCTATGGCTATGATGCCGAGGCGGGGCAGCTGCAGTTCCTTTACAAGGTGGCGGGGGCGGGCACGCGCGGGCTTGCCACGCTGCGCCCGGGCGGCATGCTCAACGTGCTGGGGCCTCTGGGGCAGGGGTTTTCCATGCCGCAGCACTGGCAGGATCTGCTGCTGGTGGCGCGCGGCGTGGGGCTTGCCACGCTGGCGCCGCTGGCGCGCGCGGCACAGCGGTCGGGCCGGCGGCTGACCGCGATCTGTTCGGCGCGCCGTCCCGAGCTTGCCATGTCGGTGGATCTGTTCCGCGGCTATGGCGCCGAGGTCATCGTGGTGCATGACGAGGATGGCAGCTCCACCCCCGAGGCGCTGCGCGGCCTGATCGAGGCGCGCATCGCGGCGGGCCGGGTCGATGCCTTCTACACCTGCGGCTCGTCGCGGCTGCTGCGGCTTCTGCAGGATCTGGGCCAGCGCCACGGCATCCCCGGCGAGATCGCCATGGAACAGCAGATGGCCTGCGGTCTTGGCATGTGTCAGGCCTGCGTCCGCCCCTTCCGCGAGGAGGGCGGCATCGTCCAGCGCCGGGTCTGCCGCGAGGGCCCGGTCTTTCCCATCTCGGAGGCCATCGCATGAGCGCCGCCGATCTCTCCGTCCGGCTGGGGGCGATGACGCTTGCCAACCCGATCATGCCCGCCTCCGGCACCTTTTCCGAGGATCTGGCGGATGTGTTCGATCTCGACCTTCTGGGCGCGCATGTGCTCAAGACGATCATGCGCGGCACCCGGGCGGGCAATCCGGTGCCGCGGGTCTGCGACCTGCAGGGCGGCATGCTCAACGCCATCGGCATCCCCTCGAAGGGGATCGAGGATTTCCGCAGCCGCATGCTGCCCTACTGGCTGGGCTATCGCGCGCCGCTGGTGGTGTCGATCTCGGCCCATACGCTGGATGAATTCGCCCGGCTCTGCGCCGAGGTGAGCCTGCCCGGGGTCGCGGCGATCGAGGCCAACATCTCCTGCCCGAACATCGAGGCCGACGGCAATGCCTTCGCCATGCGCCCCGACACCACGGCAGAGGTGATGCGGCGGCTCAGGGCCGAAACCGACCTGCCGCTCTGGGCCAAGCTCACCCCCAATACCGGCGAGCCGGTGGCGGTGGCGCAGGCGGCGGAGGCCAATGGCGCCGATGCGCTGGTCACCGCCAATACCGCGCTTGGCATGGCCATCGACGTGCGCACCCGCCGCCCCCGGCTGGGCAATGGCATGGGCGGCATGTCGGGGCCCGCGGTGAAACCCATCGCGCTGCGCATGACCTATCAATGCGCCCGGGCCTGCACGATCCCGGTGATCGGCTGCGGCGGCATCGCCACGCTGGACGACGTGCTGGAATTCCTGATCGCCGGAGCCAGCGCCGTGCAGGTCGGCACCGCCACCTTCCAGTCGCCCACCGTCATGGCGCGGCTGGTGGCCGAGCTTGGCGACTGGATGCAGGCGCAGGGCCTTGCCTCGCTGTCAGAGATCATCGGCAGCGTCGAGATGCCCGAGGGAGAGGCGGCATGAAGCAGGCCCCGCTGCAGGACGCGACGCTGGAGGCGCTGGCGGCGCATGTCTTTGCCGAGATCCGCGCGCTCTCCCCGGACAGCGCCGGGGTCAGCCGCCCGGCCTTTTCCGGGATCGAGACGAAGGTGCTGGACTGGCTGGCAGAGTTTGCCCGCGCAGAGGGGCTCTGCGTGGAGGAGGATGCCGGGCGCAACCTGCTGTTCTGCCTGCCCGAACATGTCGAAGCCCCGCGCTGGGTGCTGATCGGCAGCCATGTGGATTCCGTGCCCATGGGCGGCAATTACGACGGGCTGGCGGGTGTGGTCGCGGGGCTGATGGTGCTGATCCGCGCCGCGCGCGGCGGGCGCGGCCTCGCCCGCCCGGTCAAATGCCTTGCGATGCGCGGCGAGGAAAGCGCGTGGTTCGGCGCCTGCTATCTCGGCTCCAAGATGCTGACCGGGCAGCTGCCCGCCGAGGAACTGACAGCCCCCCATCGCGGCGACGGGCGCAGCCTTGCCGCGCATCTGGAGGATCTGGGCATCGACACCGCCCCGCTCGCCGCGCGCCAGCCGATCTGCGATCTGGACCGGATCGAGGAATATCTGGAACTGCATATCGAACAGGGCCCGCTGCTGGTCGAACGCGGCCTGCCTGCGGCGGTGGTGTCGGGGATCCGCGGCAATTTCCGCCACCGCCTGATCCGCTGCATCGGGCAGGCCGGGCATTCCGGCGCGGTGCCGCGCGCCTATCGCCACGATCCGGTGCTGGCCTTTGCCGAACTGATGCACCGGCTGGACGACACATGGGATCACCTGCTGCGCACCGGGCGCGATCTGGTGCTGACCTCGGGCATCGTCGGCACCGATGCCCAAAGCCATGCCATCGCCCGCATCCCCGACATGCTGGGCTTCTCGCTCGACATCCGCTCGCAGGAAACGGCGGTGCTGGCGCAGATGCGCGACTACTTGCGCGACCAGATGGACGACATCGCCCGCAGCCGCGGCGTGCGGTTCGACACCGGCCCCGAAGTGGCGGTGGCCCCGGCGCTGATGGATCCGGGTGTGATCGCCCGGCTGGAGGCGGCGATGGCGCGCAGCACCGGGGCCGCCTTCACCATGGCCTCGGGCGGCGGGCATGATGCGGCGGTCTTCGCGCAGGCGGGCATTCCCTCGGGCATGGTCTTCGTGCGCAACCGCAATGGCAGCCACAACCCCGAAGAGGCCATGGATCTGGCCGATTTCATGGTGGGCACCTCGATCCTTTCCGCCTATCTGGGGGGAGAAGAATGAAGGAAGTCTCCGCCATGCCGCTCGCCCCCGAGACCCGTGCCGATTATGCCCGCCGCACCGCCCGCGCGCTTCTGCAGATCGGGGCGGTGGAGACGGCGCAGGACCGGCCCTTCATCCTGTCCTCCGGCATCGCGAGCCCGGTCTATATCAACGTGCGGCGGGTGATCTCCTATCCCGCGATCCGCGAGATGCTGATGGGCTTTGCCACCGAAATCCTTGATGCCGAGATCGGGCGCGACCGCATCGACGCCGTGGCGGGGGCGGAAACCGCGGGCATTCCCTTTGCCGCATGGATCGCGGCGCTGTCGGGCCTGCCCATGCAATATGTGCGCAAGCGCGCGCAGGGCTTCGGCCCCGCCGCCCGGATCGAGGGCGTCTCGAGCCCCGGCCAGCGCGTGCTCTTGGTCGAGGATCTGACCACCGACGGCGCGTCAAAGATCCGCTTCTGCGAGGCGCTGCGGCAGGCGGGCATGGAAATCAGCGACGTGCTGATGCTGTTTCACTACGACATCTTCCCGGCCACCCGCACCGCCCTCGCCGAGCGCGGGCTGCGGCTGCATGCGCTCGCCAACTGGCGCGACATCCTCGCCGCCACCGAAGAGCAGCAGATCTTCACCCCTGCCGAACGCAGCCGCCTTGCCGCCTTCATCGAGGCCCCGCTGGACTGGTCCGCGGCGCATGGCGGATCCCGCCACATCACCTTCTGACCCGAAAGGACGACATCATGTTCAGCACCATTCTCACGACGCTGACCGAGCAGGGCAACGGCATCCACGCCTACCGGTCGGTGGCGCGTCTGGCCTATCGCACCGCCATCGACCGCCCCGATCAGGCCGCCGCCTTCTTCCTGCTGGCCACCATCGCCGATGCCTTCGTGGAACGCCACGAGCGCATGCCGCTGCTCTCCAAGGAGGCCGAGCAGAGCTTCGCCACTTTCCGCTCCGATCTGGAGGCGCTGGCGGCGGCCTATGAGCGGCAGGACACGACCGAAATCCTCGCCGTGCTGAACCGCATCTCCGCCGCCCATGCGGCAGATCTGGTCTGATCCGCCCGCCCGCGCCCGCTTAGGGCGCGGGCCCGGCCTCTTGCGGCCCGCGGCAGGGCCGGGGGGCCGCGCATTTCGCGCAAGGCTGCCAGTCCGGCAGAGGCCGCGCCCCCAGACTTTCGCAGGACACGAAAGTCTCCCCCCGCGCGAGGGCGGGGGGAGGTGCTGGCGGCGCGGTGGCGCCCCGTCTTGGCAGGGGCTGTGACTGCCCCCCGACGCCGTTCCGGGCCGGGGGGCGCGAGGCTCAGGGGATCAGCCGCGCGATGATGAGGTCGGCGGCCTCTTCCGGGGACATCTCGGTGGTGTCGATCCGCAGTTCCGGCGCCTCGGGATGCTCGTAGGGCGAGTCGATGCCGGTGAAGTTCTTCAGCTGGCCAGCGCGGGCCTTGGCGTAAAGCCCTTTCACATCGCGGGTTTCGGCCACTTCCAGCGGCGTGTCGACAAAGACCTCGACGAACTCGCCCGGCTGCATCATGCCGCGCACCATCTCGCGCTCCGACCGGAACGGCGAGATGAAGGCGGTGATCACGATGAGCCCGGCATCGGTCATCAGCTTGGCGACCTCGCCGACGCGGCGGATGTTTTCCACCCGGTCGGCCTCGGTGAAGCCCAGATCCTTGTTCAGCCCGTGGCGCACGTTGTCGCCATCCAGCAGGAAGGTGTGGCGGTTCATCCGCGCCAGCTTCTTCTCGACGATATTGGCGATCGTCGACTTGCCCGAACCCGACAGCCCCGTCAGCCACAGCACCGCCGGTTTCTGGTGCTTCATCGAGGCGTGATGCTCGCGGCCGATATCGGTGGCCTGCCAGTGGATGTTCTGCGCCCGGCGCAGGGCGAAATGGATCATCCCCGCCGCAACCGTGTGGTTGGTGATCTTGTCGATCAGGATGAAGCCGCCAAGGTCGCGGTTTTCCTCGTAGGGGGCAAAGGGGATCTCGCGGTCGGTGGTGATGTTGGCCACCCCGATGGCGTTGAGATCGAGCGTCTTGCAGGCCAGATGCTCCAGCGTGTTGACATTGACCTCGTATTTCGGCTCCGCCACCGTGGCCGACACGGTCTGGGTGCCGATCTTCAGCCAATAGGCGCGGCCCGGCAGCAGGGCATGTTCGTCCATCCAGACCAGCGTGCTTTCGAACTGGTCGGCCACTTCCAGCGGCGACTGCGCCGCAACGATCACCTGCCCGCGCGAACAGTCGATCTCGTCATTCAGCGTCAGCGTCACCGACTCCCCGGCCACGGCCAGATCCCGGTCGCCTTCGAGGCTGACGATGCGCGCGATGCTCGAGGTCTTCCCCGAGGGCAGCACCCGCACCGCATCGCCGGGGCGCACCTGCCCGCTGGCGATCATGCCCGCAAAGCCGCGGAAATCGAGATTGGGGCGGTTCACCCACTGCACCTGCATGCGGAAGGGGCTGGCGAGCTCGCGGCTCTGCTCGACCTCGACCGACTCGAGCAGCGGCAGCAGCGCGGGGCCGTCATACCACGGCGTGTTCTCGCTCGAGGTGGTGATGTTGTCGCCCTTGAAGCCCGAGATCGGGATCGCGGTGAACTCGGTGATGCCGATGCTTTCGGCAAAGTCGCGGTACTCGGCGACGATGCGGTCGAAGGTCGCCTGATCGTAGCCGACCAGATCCATCTTGTTCACCGCCAGCACCACATGGCGGATGCCCAGAAGCTGGACCAGATAGCTGTGGCGGCGGGTCTGGACCAGCACGCCCTTGCGGGCGTCGATCAGGATCACCGCCAGATCGGCGGTGGAGGCGCCGGTCACCATGTTGCGGGTATACTGTTCATGGCCGGGGGTGTCGGCCACGATGAACTTGCGCTTTTCGGTGGCGAAAAAGCGGTAGGCGACATCGATGGTGATGCCCTGCTCGCGCTCGGCGGCAAGCCCGTCGACCAGCAGCGCAAAATCGATCTCCTCGCCCTGCGTGCCGCTGCGCTTGCTGTCGGATTCAAGCGCGGCAAGCTGGTCTTCGAAGATCATCTTGCTGTCATACAGCAGCCGCCCGATCAGGGTCGACTTGCCGTCATCGACCGAGCCGCAGGTGATGAAGCGCAGCATGGTCTTGTGCTGGTGCGCCTCGAGATAGGCGTCGATGTCCTCGGCGATCAGCGCGTCGGTCTTGTAGGTGGACTCTTGGAGGGTCATGAGAGGGGTACCTGTCTGCAAAATAAGGGGCTGGAAGGGAGGCTGGCGCGGGGCGCTCAGAAATAGCCTTCCTGCTTCTTCTTCTCCATCGAGGCAGCCTGGTCGTGGTCGATGGCCCGGCCCTGACGTTCCGAGGTGGTGGTCAGCAGCATTTCCTGAATGACTTCCGGCAGGGTCTGTGCGGTGCTTTCGACGGCGCCGGTCAGCGGGTAGCAGCCCAGCGTCCGGAAGCGAATGGAGCGCATCACCGGCTCCTCGCCGTCCTTCAGCGGGAAGCGCGCGTCATCGACCATCAGCAGCATGCCGTCGCGCTCGACCGTCGGGCGCGGCTGCGAGAAATAGAGCGGCACGATCTCGATGCCTTCCAGATGGATGTACTGCCAGATGTCCAGTTCGGTCCAGTTCGAGATCGGGAAGATCCGGACGCTTTCGCCCTTGGCCTTGCGGGCATTGTAAAGCCGCCAGAGTTCGGGGCGCTGGTTCTTCGGATCCCAGCGGTGATTGGCGGAGCGGAACGAAAACACCCGTTCCTTGGCGCGGGATTTCTCCTCGTCGCGGCGCGCGCCGCCAAAGGCCACGTCAAAGCCGTATTTGTCCAGCGCCTGCTTCAGCCCTTCGGTCTTCCACATGTCGGTATGCAGCCCGCCATGATCGAAGGGGTTGATGCCGCGCTCCTTGGCCTCGGGGTTCTGGTAGACCAGCAGCTCCATCCCCGCATCCCGGGCCGCCTTGTCGCGCAGCTTGTACATGTCCTGGAATTTCCAGGTGGTGTCCACATGCAGCAGCGGGAAGGGCGGCGGCGCGGGGTAGAAGGCCTTCTTCGCCAGATGCAGCATGACGGCGCTGTCCTTGCCGACGCTGTAGAGCATGACCGGATTTTCGGCCTCGGCGACAACCTCGCGCAGGATGTGAATGCTCTCCGCCTCGAGGCGCTGCAGGTGGGTCAGGGTTTTGCTGGTCATCGGCCATCTCTGTGAGGAACTGAGTTGGGCGAGAGCTAACCTTGCGCGCCGCGTCAAAAACCCCCCATATGGGGGGTAATTGCGCAGGAAAGGCCGATGCCGGACGAAACCGAGATCCTCGCGGCGCTGTTTGCCGCTTCATTGGGCCTGACCGAGGGCAGCTCTCCGCAGGGCTCCGCTGCGGCCCGCGAAGATCTGTGGCACGATTTCCTGTCGCGGCTCGCCGCCGCCACGCAGGCCGAGAGCGCGCTGCTGCGGCTTGGCGGGCCGGGGCGCCCTGCCACCGGCTGGCAGGTGGGCGCGGACTGGGACGGCCCTGCCGAGGCGGTGGTGGAGCGCATGCGCAGCGGGCGGGTCTATTCGCAGATCGACCTGCCGGGGGCGGGGCCCTCGGGGCCGCCGCTGCGGGCGCTGCGCTGGCGCCTTGGCCGGGAGGCGCGGGTGCTGCTGGCGCTGCGCCGCAGGGGCGAGGATTTCCGCGCGGTGGACGGGCTGCAGCTGTCGAACCTGATCCCCTATCTGGGCGTGGTGCTGGGCGGCTGGCGGCAGCTCGAGGAAGAGCGGGCGCGCGCCCTGCTTGATGGCCAGATCGCCGCAGGGCTGGGGGGCGGCTGGATCCTCTTCGCGCCTTCGGGGCAGGTCAGCGCCATGGCCGAAGGGCTGGAGGCGCGGCTGCAGGCGCTGGCGGGGCTGAGCCTGCGCGCCGACGGGCGGCTGTCGCTGCCCGAAGAGGCCGCACAGGCGCTGCGTCTGGCCCTCGCGGCGGTGGCGCAGCAGCCGGGCACGGTCCGGCAGGTGGTGCTGTCGACCGAGCCGCGGGTGGAGCTGCGTCTCGGGCTTCAGACGGTCGGCGGCGAGCTGCAGCTGACGGGGCGGCTGCGCCATGCCCTCTCGGCCCGGGCGCTGCCCTGCGACCGCCTCGCCCGCGCCTTCGGCCTCAGCCGCAGCGAGGCGCGGCTCGCGGCCTGCCTCTGCGACGGGCTGAGCCTTGCCGGAGCGGCGCAGGTTCTGGGCTGGACGCTGGAAACGGCGCGCAGCACCTCCAAGCAGATCTATGCCCGCATGGAGGTCTCCGGCCAGCCCGGCGTGCTGCGCCGCATGCTGGAAAGCGGCGTCTGGCTGGACTGAGCGACGGCGCGGGCGGGCCTTGTCCTGACGGATCTGCAACGGGCAGCGCGCGCGCCGGGTCTTACGGTCGCTCTCCCGCCGCCCAGTCGGCGAGCAGGGCGCGCATTTCCCGCACGAAGATCTGGATGGCGGTTTTCTGCGCGTCGTCGATCTCGACCGCAGGCAACACGAGCTTGCCTTCCTTTGCTAGCCGTCGACACGACGTTAGCTGGCTCGGCATGATCTCATAGCGCGCAGTGACACCCGACACCGGCTCCAGCGTCTCGGCTACCGCCTGCGCCTTCACGTGTTCCGGCCAGCGCCTCTGACCGGAGTCGAAGACTTCAACGCCAAGCGCTGTGAGAAACGAATTCTTTGCGAACATTGCGAAACGCACTCCTTCTCTTCGGATGCGTATCAACTCGCAACGATGCCTATCGTCGGCAATGTGGGGCGAAGACAGCGCTCTGATGTCTTTTTTCAAGGGTCGCGCCACGCGATTTGGAACGCCAGGGCGTTCGTCGCGGTCTGGACGCCCAAAGGTGGGCACGAGGTCTGAAGACGTCGGTGAACAAGCTCTGATGCGCGGGCTGGATACCGCAGGACCGATTGTGCGTCTCGGGGCGATTCCTATCTTACAACGGGCGTCAGCACGAAGCTGGCCACAAAGCGACTGTCGGATATTCCCCTGCCGTCGACCTCGCGCCCGCCATTGGGCGCTTTGGGGGGCAAGTTCAGCGCGCGGGCATGGTGCGACGGGCAATGTCCCACATAAACGCCGCCATCTCCCGCGCGATCGCCGCGGTGACGACAGTCGACTTCTTACCNTTTGGGGGGCAAGTTCAGCGCGCGGGCATGGTGCGACGGGCAATGTCCCACATAAACGCCGCCATCTCCCGCGCGATCGCCGCGGTGACGACAGTCGACTTCTTACCGCGCTGGCTGAGCTTGCGATATCGCGCCGTCAGGCGGGACTGTGCCTTCCAGGCAATGTCCTGAACTTCTGGCGACTGCTCCTTCAGGATGTAGAGCTTCCGCTCGCCCGGACGTGCCTGCAGACGATAGGTCCAGGCCCCCTCGATCAGCTTGTGCCGCACACGGGCATTACCAGCGCGGGTGATGCCTCCGCGCCGTGTCGTCTTGCCGGTCGAGTATTCGCTCGGGACAAGCCCAAGATATGCCATCAGCTTCACCGGTGTCTCGAACCGCCGCACATCGCCGATTTCGGCCATGAAGGTGACGGCGCTGATCAGCGCGACGCCCCGCAGCGCTTGAAGCGCGTTCACAGCTGGTGCCAAGGTCCAGTCCGGCACCAGAGCCTCGATGTGCCCCGTGAGCCGCTCCAGCCGCTCCGAGGCATTGCGTTCCGCTTGGAGCATTTCCTGCAACGCGATCTGGTGTGCGGGATGGTCGAACGTCAGGGTCTGCAGCCAGCGCCGATATCGCATCGTCCAAGGCTTGGAGCGATGATAGATCCGCCCGTGACGCAGCACGAAGGCCGAGACGAGCTGGCGCTTGTGGCGCTGATCCTCTGCGGCGCTTTCCCGGGCCCGGACCAGATCGCGCATCGCCTCATGTGTCTCGTCGGGGACCCAGACGGGGGTCAATTCTCCAGCACGCAGAAGGCGCGCGAGGCGCATGGCATCAAGTCGATCGGTCTTGACCCGCTCTCCCGCCCTGACCGGGATCAGGGACGGCGCAACCACGCAGCAGGCGCAGCCGGCGGCGCGTATCTGGCGGTAAAGACCGTAGCCCGTCGGCCCGGCCTCGTAGCAGGCCGAGATGTCACCGCGCCCGGAAAGCTTCTTTAGCAGCTTGTCGACGCTGGCGGGTGTGTTCTCGAACGTGCCCAGGCTCAGCACCTCGTCCCCGCGCTCTCCGCCCGCGAGCGCGACCGCGAGCTTGTCCTTCGACACATCAATTCCGACGTAGATCGTTCCATGGGTGTTCCGCATGTCTTCCTCCATCGCAAACGGACGGCACCTGCCGCCCCGCGATCAGAATACAGGCTGATCCGACTGGGCCGTGCCGGTGAAAAAGACATGCGGTCTTACGCGCTATTCGGCAACTTTGCCAGAAGACGTGTGAAGCTGCCGTTCTAGGCTCTTCCCATCAGCGCGATGCACGGTCATGGCGGGTATCCGGCCCCGCCCCAGAGAGCCCATGGCAAGTATTGCGCCATCCCCCAGCACCGCGCCGGGGGCGAGGCTGGAGCGGGCGCCGACCCAAGCGCCCTTTCCAACGAAGATAGGTTTCGTGACCAATGTGAACGCCTGGGCGGACCAGTCATGGCTACCGGTGCAGAGATAAGCTCCCTGCGAGATGCAGGCGTGATCGCACAGCGTCACCTGTGCGAGATTGTCTATCCAAACGCGCTCGCCTATCCAAACATGGCTGCCTATCTTGAGGCGCCAAGGGAATTTTACCGTCACATGCGGCTTGATCACAACGCCCTGACCGATAGTGGCACCGAATGCACGTAGCAGCCGCACCCGCCAGCCAGATCCTGGCAGCCACGACCCGAAGAACCACGCCTGAACCATCATCCAGATCAGTTCAGTCAGCTTGGATGCCCCGCGCTCAAAGTTCGAATTCTTAAAGAGGTCAAGGCGTTGGGCGGGTTCAGTCATGCACCGTCTCCGGCCTGGACGCACGTCCGGCAGCCCAAAGGTAGACTTCACGCATCTTGTCAGCAACCCGATCCATCGCAAAATCGCGCTGCACCCAAGCGCGCCCTCGTATCCCCATCTGCTTGAGATCCTCGGCTGGGCGAGACAAGGCGAACCGAATGCTCTCCGTTAGCCGCTCTTGGTCAAGATTGATCCACCATCCGCAGCCCTGTGCCTCCAGACCCTCCCACGGAGCGTTCTGAGTAGTAATAACCGGAGTTTCCTGAGCCAAAGCCTCTGCCACCACAAGGCCGAAGTTCTCGGCGTGCGTCGGCAAAACGAATAAATCTGCATCGCGATACAGTGTTTCCTTGGCGATGCCGTGTACCTCGCCCACAAAACGGACGCGGGGCAGACCTAACTTTCGGGCTTGAGCCTTGAGCCTAGCCTCGTAGCCGTTCTCGTCGATACCGGCTATGACGATCTCCCAAGTGGGGAAGTTCGCGTGCAGAGCTGCCCAAGAACGCAGCAGGTAATTCACCCCCTTCTTAGGGTGAATACGGCTTAAGAATAGAATAGAGCGCAACGTGTGATCCGTGCGCGGAGCGAGATCAGGGAGGTTCAGTCCGTTTGGCACCACCGCTATGGGATTTATCAATCCCATGTCGCGGAAGTGCTGTGCCTCCATCTCAGCAGTCGCGCGGAGGACGAAGGCGCCCCTCAGATGTGCATATTCATAGACAATGCCCGCGATCTTCTTCTTCCAAGCGGAGTTCCTGCGCGCCCATGGATCGAGCATGCCGCGCGGCGTCACGATGTACCGCGCGCCAGTCTTCGTCGAATGTCGAAGGTTTGCCATCGAAGGATAAGTCCAGAGACCCTGAACGTCTACAAGGTCCGGGTTCAGCGCGGCGATGGCTCCGGCCATCTGGGGCGCATATTGCGCGGCCTGCGGACCTTTCACGGGAAAGCCCTGCACGCGTGGCCCCCAAGACTTTGCCGCCGCGGGGTCGGAAGGGTCGATCGTACCCATAACATGCATTTCCACACCCGGCAGCGGATCCAGGTAGTGCGCAAGGCCCGGCACGGAGACGGCTAGTCCGCCGGCTGCCGGGGATAGCTTTGACGTTAGAAGCAAGATGCGGAGGGGATCAATCATGCCGTCAGCCTGTCATAGTGGATTTGAGCGGCCTCTGCGGCCCTGTCGGACGTCATGTCCATGTCCCATGGCAACAAGGGTAAACTTTTCCGCCCTGAATATACATTCTGCATGCTGTCAAGATCAACGTTCGGAACGGTCAAACGCGCCGGACAGTTGGAGGCGGAACACACCTAGTAATGATAGTGCAAATATTACCTGAATCATCCACGCTAAATGATACAAATATGGCCGTTGCAATAGAAGTAGGAGCATTGCGGCACTCGCAAAACGCGCATTTCCCTCTTTAAGCAAGCATCCAGAAATGAGAATTATGACGACGCCTGCATACGGCAGCCAAAGTAAAATTCCGTAGAAAAAAATTATTGAAAACGGATGCGATGACTGATCATGAAAGGGTGGCGGGGAGTGTAACGCGAAAGCGCCCCGCCAAAGGATATCACTATTCAGGAGGCTGAAGAACTCGATCACCTGGTTGCTTCTATTGTCGCCTGCAACTCGTCCATCTTCAAGCGCCAAACGGTCTAAGAAAGCACCCTCAATAAAACTGCCTATCAAATCGAATACCCCCGGCATGATAGTAAGGATCACCCCGCAAGTTAGAAGCGTCCCAAGCAAGAGCTTCAGAGAACGTTTGATCCTAAAGGTCAATACTAAATATAGCAGAACGATAAGAAACATAACCAAAGAGGTGGTCAGAAGCGAGGCGGGCAAAATAAATTTTAAATGATTCCGGAATGAGCCCTCGCGAATAATAAACACGGCAGCTATAACAAGATACATTGCCAAGGCGCCAGGTTCATCAAATATCCAGGAGGGTCTGATAAACCCGCCCACTTCCGCCACCGAGAAAGTACTCAAATATAGTAAGTTATCCCTGCCGTCTACATGCACGGAAAATAAGGGCATGCCCCCGAAGTAGGCATACGCGATCCCAATTGCGGAAGAGAGTAGCGCTAAATAGGACGACAGCAAAAAGAAAGTCGCTACACGTTTGCCGACCAGCGCAAGGCGACACGATTCACTTATATATACCGTGAAACCGGCGGACACCCCAAGCATAAGGTGTGTTGGGGAGCTCGCGATAACTGAAGCCAGCCCTCCGATGAGCGCCATGCTAAATGCCAACCAAAAGCTGTTATTATGTACTCGGACCTTGCGCGTCAAAAATGCTAGAGAAGCAAGAAGCATAAATGCGGCCCCAAAGAGTGCCGAAAGCTCAAGGCCAACTGCAGCACGAAGCACCTTTGATGGCAAAACGAGGCATGAAAACGCAAGTGCAACGCAGAACAGAGACTCTTCTACTGCCCGCTTCGAAAGACTATAACCGTTCAAATATTTGCCTCACGACGCATGCTGGTTTGTCACAATATAAACCGAATAATATTTTGAAGATTAACTAACGCAAAGAATACGCCGTCGTGACCATAAAGTTTACGTGGCGCGTGTTCCGGTATACTTGGTCCGCTCGGTTCCATCTTCACAATAACCTCCAACAAGAACTCTAATCGCGCCATTATGGCTGGGGCATAAAAAACTATGTAATCCATTCCTCGGTTAGGTGTTTAGTCCCAACATCTGGTGGATAGCGTTAGAATGAGTGAGTCGGTCGCACCCATGATTTTCCTGTTCATCCGCTCCGCTCAACCTGCCCATTAGTCCACGGGTGATTAAGCTTCTTTATGCGATGTTCGACACCGTTGGCCTTACATATCATGTCGAAGCTCGTGGGCCTAGAGTAGATGGTGTTCCGGTTCCGGGGTTTCTCGGCAAATTGGATGCCGTAGCATGTTGGGAATGACGCATTGTTGAAGGTTATGGCGGCCTGCACAGCCCCCAAAATTGCGCAGCAGGCGGCCATAACCGAGCTTCGGGTCTCTATGGTGGTTTTGTCAACCAAACTACAGAGGAGACGGGCCATGGCCAAGGTTGAGCATACTTCGGATTCCCGTGTTCTAGCAGGCATCGAGGGGACAGCAGCGGGTGTCTTCGGAACGCGATGACGCTGTCTCCTCCGCTTCGGCCAAGACTGTCTAACGTGGCTCCTTCGGCCCTGTCTTGAGAGCCTTGATCGTCTGGTCTTTGCGCCACTTCGCGACTGTCTTGGGATTGATCCTTAGCTGCCGGCGCAGCGTCGCGAGCGAAGCTTGCGTTCGTTATGTTGCAGCTCTGACGGTGTGCGTGGTCGTGGCGCTCCCATGACGAACCTCCCCAATAATGCTTCCGTCCTTTCCTGAGAAAGGATCGCACCATCAAACCGTGGGATCAAACACCTGAAGTCTATGGTGCAAGGGTTCAATTCCAAAAATCAGCTGTCGTATTATCACTACCTATTGTGGCACCTAGTTCCGGAGTAACGGTCGGAGGAATGAAACACGACAGTCAATTATCCCTTTTAAATCTTTCCCCAAAATGCAAGAGGCATTCTTCCCATGATGAACGACTTCAGGATAAAAACCATTGTATGGAGAACCTCCCCCGAAGTCATGGCAGATGAAATTATGATCTTCAGCTCAACCGCTGCTCTTGAGTTTTGAATATAAGCTCTTGCTCAAACCGCGAACGACGCGTCCGATTTTGACTTTGGCGACAAAGAACTTTTCAAGGATTTTCGAAAGAGCTTGATGCCGAGGGCAGTTTTTTAGTCGTGCCTGATGATAGCTGGCAAAAGTTTTTTCGTAATTAGTCATACTGATTCCACCGGCTTCCATATCGGAGATCGGAAGTGGAACAAACCAAATCTTGCTCCACCTTGATTTCAGTCTAAGACTCCATTCATAGTCCATGCCAAACCGTCGGGTGACGTCGTAATTTCCCAGCAACCGAAACAGGCTGCGACGGATCAACATCGCCTGATGTGGAAGATAGTTCCGGCCGAACTGACGCCAGAACTTAATCGGGCGGCCATAGTAGCGCCCGTTCATGCGGATTTGTCCGACGATGGCCGGGGCGTTGCGCGGGTCTGACAGGATGGGACCTAGCCGGACATAGACATTTGGTAGCAATTCATCGCCGGCATTCAGAAAAAGCACATAGTCGGCTGTGGATCGAGCGATCCCTTTATTAAACGCATCGGCAATTCCTTCATCAGGCTCCGAGACAAAATACTGCATCGAGGACCGATACGAAGCCACACGTTCTAGTGTGCCGTCGGTCGAACCGCCGTCGATTACAATCCATTCGCACCAGTCCGGCTTGCTGGCGACGACGCTGTCGGCTGTGCGCAGAAATCCATCATGCGCGTTTCGCATAATGGTAATGATCGACAGCAACGGTCGACTCGGGTGATTTGCGGGCATCTAGCGACTCCTGATGGCTAATGAAGCTGTGCGTTCGGCAGACATGACACAACTTGCACCGTACAAGAGGTCGAAAACCTCGCTGGTAAAGGCGCTTAGAACATTCATAGCAACGCTCGGGCCGCTTAAGATGGAGTGATTTGGCGAACCAAGGTAGCGGGATTTCCGGCCCAAATCTCGTTGTCCGGAATGTCGCGGCTAACCACGCTTCCTGCGCCGATTACACTATTTTCGCCGATGGTTACCCCCTTGAGGATGATAGAATGAGCGCCGATGAAGGCATTGCGCCGGATCAACACCGGGCGTGACACGCCGTGATAGGTGCCGGCGTGTTCGGCGCGGCGAAGCTTAGGATCAACATTGTGAAAGTCGGTATCATAAATCTTAACCCCTCCGCCGAGCATTACCTCGGCCTCCAGCACAACCTTGCTGTCGGCCACGATCGCACAATTCGACAAGCCACAATCCGGGCCGATATCGATCTCTCCGCCGCGACGGCAGACCAGCGTTAGTTTGGTATCGCCACCGATGGGGTTGCGGCGCGGGCCCGAGTTCATCCTTGTGCGGGCACCGATGCGGATACGGCCATTGCCGGCGAGACGCAAAGTGCCAGTAATGTTGGCAAGATCGGTTAGGCACTCGACCCGGTTCAGCCGGAAGATCACCCGGTTAGCCAGACGGCATAGGACATGATCAAGTCTGTGCAGAAGTTTGCGCATGGATGGCATCCCTGATTTGCCGGTAGTTGCGTTCAGAAAAGTTCTCGATCGCGAATTTACGCGCATTAGCGGAGAGGCGGGCTTGCAATTCTGGATTGGCCTTCAACTGTGCCAGTCGATCACCCATTGCGGCCACATCGCCAAGCGGCACAACAAAGCCGGTTTCGCCATCCTTAACAGTTTCGTTCACACTGACGATGTCGTAGATGATCGACGGCACGCCCAGCATCGCAGCCTCGATCACGGAGCGCGAGAAATGCGGGGCCCGAAACGGCACTAGCAGCAAGTCCAGATCGCCAAGGTTCTCCGGGACGTCAAAGACCATCGGATACACGTGGACGTTAGGGCCGGCCGATACAATCAGTTCCTGCACTTGACCCGTTTCGTGCCCGGTATGACCATAGATACAGAACGCGACCGTGGAGTCTTCCTCGAACCGGCGTGCGATTTCGAGAAAGTCATTGATGCCGTTCTTAATATCTACGCGGGCGAAGTACCCAACTACGAAGTTGTCAGCTTGCACTTTGGAGTCACGGCGGTGCAGTGAGTTGCCCCGCTGTGGCGGATATTCGTTAGAATGCACATAATTATAAGCCACTTCGCCTGGAACGTCCGGCACACGCAGATTGGCCATCTCGTTCTTCGAGATCGCAATAACGTAATCAGCTGATCGCCGAAGAGCCGCACGGATCACCGCGCCCCAACCATTGTTAAGGAGCGGCTCACGGACGTGGTAGATCACCCGTGTCTTCGGTGAGAAAATTTTTACCATTAACCCGTAGAAGCAAAGCGCCGAGGAGTTAAAGTAAACGACATCATAGCCGCGCAGGTATTTGACGTAGGCACCTGGAACTGCCAGCAATCCAAGAATATTGCGAACCGCAAGCTTCCAAGTCATTCCGCTGACCTCAGATCCGTGGAAGGGCATCAAAACCTTGCCACAGATTAGCTTAGACCGGACGTCCTTGTACGTTTCCAGCACCGGCCCCGGCCGGATGAATAGCACTGTTTGTGGGCCGAACTCCGACTCGTACGCTGTAACGATCTGCTTGAGGCTACGCGGGGCACCGCCGTTATTGCTAGAATGTTGGAAGAATAGAACGGACTTATGCTGGGCTTGATTGAAGTCTCTATGCAGGCCAATGCCGACTGAACGATCTCCACTCATGCTGCGATAACCGCTTCTATCTCGTCCCACATCGCCGAGACCTTGGCTTCGATCTTTCTTGAGGCAGTACTGAGTCGCCGTGATATCTCTGCCCGCCCTTCCGAGGACAGAAGCGGCGCAAGCTTGGCATCGAAATCCACTGTAGAAAGGGGAATGTCTACCAACCCCTCACCGTAGTCATAGTCATTAAAAAGCTCTTGGTACTTGTGACTCCAGCCTGTTCCAATTGCTGGGACCGCTTGGTCGAGAGCGCTGACGAGAGCGTGGTACCGGCTCCCAATGAGGCCGTCGCACTGTGCAATGAGTCCTTTCGCCGCGACAGCGTCCTCGACTTCACGGATCTCCAAGGGCTCTCCCCGCGCTGCATTGATTCGCCTCGCTAAGGCGAGATCGTCCAACGTTTCATGGATGAGGAAGAAAGGAGTCAGCCCCGCAGCCTGAAGTCGATCGATCGCCTCAAGCAAGAAGCTTTCGTAAATGTCTTTTACCGCCAGACCAGTCATATCCAGCATGCGCGCGTTAGGAACAACTGCGACTGCGCCTTCGCCCTTCGCGATCGTGCTACAGTAAGTTGGCCTGAGAAGCGTGGTGAAGTCCGGAGAAATCCTGATGCTCTCGCGCTCGCCTACCGCGTGAACTAGGTAGTGATATGACTGCCTGTCGCGTGCATATATCAGCGTAGCACGATCTGCAATTCGGCGTATTGCGTCTGCTGCGCCTGGTTTCTCAAACGGTCCAAACGCCTGCGGTAGCAGAATTATCTTTTTTCCAGCTTCTTTCCAACGCGCAGCCCGTTTGTCCAGTTCAAAAATTGGAGCGGAGCCCCACTGGTCGGAATAGGCGAAACCCGCTGCGTCGAGGATCACGTCTACCTCGGCGCTAGTCACAAAGCCGTACCGCTCCCGCAACTTGCCAGGAAGTGCTTCCACAGCCCGGCCTAAATCGTATCCTTTCTTTATCATTTCTGCCCGGTGCCAAAGCCCCAGTTTTGCGCGCCGCTCGAATGGCAACGTGTAATTAGGCGCCACCACTAGGCGGGCACTGGGTAAACGCAGGCGGAGCTGTTGGACCGAAGCCACCAGCATCATCTCAGCACCCTTGTTTGTGAAGCCAGCTTTGCGTATTTCAATGGTTTTCATAATATACTCTTTAGGTAGTTTCTTGGGATTTTACAATTCCAGAATTAATATGTCCGATCATCATCAGGTCTATAGGCTTCTTTTGAGAATACGGGATCTTGCCATCAGTAGCTCCGTAGCCTGCTCCGATCAACATTACGGGCCGCTCGTATATCTTTAGACCAAGCGTGCGCTGCATGCGACTTTCACGCTCTGCGACGTCAGGCCAATTGATCGGTACGGTCGAAAGACCTAGGGTCTGCAAGGCTAGCATAAGTTGCATTGAGGCCAAGGCACTGTCGATATATATTAAGTGCCTGTCGCGCTCTTCGACGTAGTTCGATAGATCGCCAACTACAACTATTACGCAAGGGATTTGGCTTGCCCATCCCGCAGTGCCACCGGCCAAATCTGCGACTTCTTCAGCCTGCGCGCCGTGAAAAACGTGGAACCGATAGGGCTGCCGATTGCACGCAGTCGGAGCCAAACCTGCAGCGTCGACTGCCTTCTCCAATAATTCGCCCGATATTGGACGGTCTTCAAACCAACGGACCGAACGGCGCTCAAGAAACAACTTGTGCAATGCTTCGAAAGTAATGTCGCTCTTTTCCACGCGGCATTTTGGATAGGGCACGAATGGCACCTCTTGAGGGTTCGGCTTGTATCCGGTTTCTTCAAAACGGAGCCTCGCCGCTGCTATCGCTGGAGAATCCTCAACCGCCATGAAGTAGGCTGTGAGCACGTCCCCAGCCCATTTACGCTCTCCAAAGTCTATCCTGCTGCCTGCGCTCTGGGCCGCAGCAAACTGGGCAACTGTCTCGCCGATATATCCCTCACCGAATCGGGGCCGCCGCTGCTTCATGGCAAGTCCCTTCTCTATTCGATGCACATTGCGCCGAAATCCGCCGAACGATGTTTTGGTAGATAATTGCGTTGATCGGAACGCATTTATTCCCTGTAAGACCGCCTGATGCTCACGGTAAAACCGTGTCGAGAAAAACGTAAAGTAGAGTGAAGCTAGAAAACCATTCGTGCCGGCAAAGCCCGCCAGTTTCCGTGCCAGCCCGTGCCAAGCTCTTCGAGGCACCCTGAGTAGAAGCACTGCCGGAGCGTGTGAGACCTTTCGTAAATTGTATGAAATCGACGATTCCGTCATCCCGTTTCTCCTGTCAATCTCGCATAGCCCAAGCGGCACGAATTCCGATCCATGGTGCCGCCAAGGCGCGCGTCATCATCGCAAAGACCGGACGAGTCCGGCGTGACAGCAGCAGTGCGAGATAGCTCGCTGCTGCGTAGCTAATAACGGTGGCAAGTGCTGCCCCTGACATGCCCAAAGGCGGAATTAGCAGTACATTAAGAAGCACGTTGGCAGCCGCGCCGGTTCCTTGGGTGAGTAGTGAGAACATTGCTAACTTCTCGATTAAGATCCAGCGCGAGAATGCATAGCGCATGAAGACGAAAGGCATAGCGAACATATGTATGAGCAGTACCGGCACTGCGCTTGCGTAAGCTTCACCGAACAGCATCACAACCAATACCGGTGAGAACAGCGCAATTCCGATCATGATGGCATAGGCAATACCGGTAAGGAGTGCTAGGAAGATCTGCAGGCGGCCCTCGAAAGCTTCGCGCGATATTTCCCGAAGTTGTATTAGTCTTGGGAAGAAGGTGGCAACCAGAGCGGCAGGGACGAAGTAGAAAACCTCAGATATCCGTGCAGCTATGGCATAAATTGCCACTGTTTCCACACCAGTCCACCAGCGGAGCATGACCAGATCAATCTTTAGATATACCATGGCCATGATTGAGCCCAGAAAGATCATCCAACTTTCCGAGAAAAGCTCTTTTGCACGATGAAGCGATAGTTCCCATTTGCAGAGGCTGAGACCTCCGCGCCATAGATATAGTGAAACTGACACCGCTGCTATGACAAGGACTGAAAGTGCCTGCGCCACGCCGACCCAGACCACGCCGAAGCCGAGCGAAATAACGCCAATCTTCATCATGCCGCCAAGTATTGTGCCGGCGATGCGTGCCATGGACGCAAACCGAGCCTCCAAACGACTGCGAAACCAATTCTCAATGATAAGTGGGCCAGGCGTCAGCAGGATAAAGAAGAACGCTGCCACGAATAGTTTCTTCTCAACGGATGAATGGCCTGGCATCCAAAATCCGTATATTAGGCACGAGATGGCACCGAATAGGTAGCCGGCAAACCGCATTCCCCCAACGGTCCCAAGCGTCTGGGCCTCTAAATCAGGTTTAGCAATAAGCTCGCGCGTCATTAGTCCGTCGAGACCCATCTGGCCAACGACAGAAAACAACAATGCGAGGGAAAAAACATATGCATAGGCGCCATACTCCTCGGGACCCAGCGTACGCGCTACCAGAGCAAGAACAAATAGGGAAAATCCGTTGGATACTAAACTATCCGCCATTATCCAGGCGGAATTCTTGAAGTAGCGGCGAAAGCGTCCTGCGGCGCCTGGCGCGTGTCTGTCGTAAGATGTGGTCATGGCCTTTTGTCTTTCAGTTTGACTTTGATACCACGGTCGAAGTGCTTGGCGCCGGATAGCGCTTCAGACCCGTTCCACACATCCGCTCTGGTAAGGCGAGAGATCTTCTTCGACCGCGCCGTAAAAATGTTTCGTCCTGATCGGTCAAACAGGCTTGAGAAATGGAACCCGCACCGAAGATTTTGAAATTGCAAAGCGCCCGGTAGCGTAATCTCTCCGCCGCCGGTGCGAGTGCCGGCAAGCCATGCCCTCAAGAAAGACAGCGCGGAAGGCAACCATTGAGTAAAGCCGCGTGCGTCCGCCAAATCACTTTTAAGCAACCCTAGCGCCGATGGTCTGTCGAACCTGCGCCACCGGGCGGTTGTTCCCCGACTTCTCGCTGTAAGCGTTCGATCTCGATTTTCAGCGCGTCGTACTCCGCCAGCTTGCGGGCCAGAAATCGCCGGGTGAGGCCCGCCTTCTCCGCCGCGCCGCGTGCGGTCAGCAGGTATCGGTAGCGCACTTTATCTTCGGCAGCCGAGAAGTTGCCGATCTTGATGAAGCCTTTCTCGACCAAGGCGCGCAGAAGGTAATGCGCCCGCCCAAGACTTGTTCCTAACCTACGAGACAGCTCGCGTTGCGAAATTTCCGGATTGCGATCGATCTCCTCGAGAATGCGAAACCGGACTTCGTCCTGTAGCTCCTTGCGCCCCTCGTTCACCATTTCACGCACCCACGGCTACCGCACCGGAGGTCGCTTCGGGGCAGCCTCCGGCGACGCTTGGACGATCTGCGTCAATTGCGTTCACTTTTGAACGCTACCATCTTATGGCAGATCGGGAAAGGCAGAACAGGCGCGTTACGCCTTGATTTTCCTAGCTTGGACGGCGTGCCCTGTTGCAGTGAGATCGGGACCCACATCTGACAGACCTGCTTTCTGAGCGAAGCGCTCTGGCGGAGAAAGGCTAGGCGCGCCGCAACTCGTTCTCACGCATTTTGACGCGCGTTGCCCGGCCGAGAACGTCGAGGAGGACCCAGACGCGACGGTCCTTGTCGATCGTTTCGATTGTGGTGGTGAAATCCGCGAAGGGCCCGGATGTAATGCGCACCAGATCCCCCTCCCTCAGCTGCTCGGGCGGCAGAAGCTCGCCATCCTGATTACAGCGCGAGAAAAGCCCGGACATCAGCTCTAAGGGAACGGGGGTGGGGCGACCGCCGAAGGAGACGAGACGGGCAACGCCACGCGTGCTGTTGACGCTTCTCCAAGCACCACTATTTGGATCAAGAGACACGAAAAGATAACCTGGGAACAGCTGTTCCTTGCGCTGCCGAAAACCGTCTGAACGTCGCACGGAGACGAAATGCTGCGGATTGAACACTTCGAAGGATTGTCTAGCCAAGTTCCGAAGTGCCAGCCCCAGACAGTTTGGGCGGAGTTGCAGGATATACCAGCGCTGATCTTCGTGTGAGAGCATGTCAACAACCATGGGGATTTCCGGGAAGCGCAGGCATTATATGAGCGCGGTTCGGCATCAGCTTGGCGCTTGCGAGCATGAGTAGGAACCGGCGCCCGGACTGGTGGCAGTAGAAACGGCCTGGTTGATTGGCAGGCTTGCCGACTTGCCGTCGGCGCGTGGTGGTCAGGATGATGCCAGCGAGCGGCAAGGAGAACACAAAAATAAGTATCAACGGCGTCAGGCCGACATCTGGTACAAAGAGAGAATACCCAGCCATGCTAGGAAATAGCCACCGCCGTATACGCTCACATCGCCCATGAAGAGCTTGCCACGTGTGTAGTTTAAAAGGAAAAAATCTTCTAGAGCGACAGCACCCCAGATCGAGATTCTAAGGGCCTCGCAATGGCCTGCTATGAACACCAGCGACATGGCAACGGTGCTCCCAATCAGGCTGGAGAGCTCGTTCATGCCGCCAGCGAGATTGAAGGTATCGCAAATGACCGAGATCGTGATCGCCAAGGGCATAGTCGATACCAGAACGCTACCCTTGGGACGTCTGACCGTTCCATCCAGTTGCCGAAGAGGAGGACGAAAAGAGGGCACGAGAATATTACAGTGTTATGAAACCGCTTTGCTGCCATTATGGCTGTATATAGGGAAACTCACTCCATAACGGTAAGGCTGGTTGTGTGCGCAAAATTATAGGGTCCACCTTCGTCCTCTCGTCCGCTCTATTACGGGCGTCGTTCAGCTAAAAGCCTACTTAATGAATTATGTGACGGCTGTAAATCTCTCGGTGAACTCGCATGATAATCCCCTGACTTTGGCAAGCTGCTTCCGTAATAGGCGATGTCTGGTTACCCCCCGTGTCCCGCATCGCAGGTTTCATGCTTCCGTTCGTGCCGGCACGCGGCTGACCTGCCATGGGTCTTTCATCCCGCTGCGACCAGAGCCCGGATCAAGCGCTGGATCTGCTGCTGCGGCTCGACCCGCCCGGCCCGGGGCCGCCTGAGCACAGGCCCCCGTGCGCCGGACAGGGGCCTGGTTTCGGGCAGGCGCGTCAGGTGCGGGCGTAGACATCCTCGTAGCGCACGATGTCATCCTCGCCGACATAGGCGCCGGTCTGGACCTCGATCAGCACCATGGGCACGCGGCCGGGGTTTTCCATGCGATGCACGCAGCCCAGAGGCAGATAGACCGACTGGTTTTCCGTCACCAGCGTGACCTTGTCATCCACGGTGACCCGCGCCGTGCCCTCGACCACGATCCAGTGTTCGGAGCGGTGGAAATGGCTCTGCAGCGACAGGGCGGCACCTGGATGGACAAGGATGCGCTTGACCTGAAAGCGGTTGCCGACCACGAGGCTTTCGAACCAGCCCCAGGGGCGGTGGTCTTTCGGGAAATGCGTGGCCTGCGCCGCGCCTTTCTTCTTCAGCGCCTCGACCGCCAGCTTCACGTCCTGCGCCCGGCTCATGTCCGCCACCAGCACCGCGTCGTTCATGGCCACGGCCATGACGTTCTTCAGCCCGATGCCCACCACTTCCAGCCGGTCGCTGTCCGAGCGCAGCAGGGTGTTTTCGCAGTCGATGGCGATGGCCCCGTTTGAGGTCACCACCCCCTGCGCATCGGGGCCGCTTTCGCGCCAGACCGCATCCCAGCCGCCCAGATCCGACCATGCGGCGGTGAAGGGCACCACCGACAGGTTCGGCGCCTTTTCCATCACCGCATAATCGATGGAAATGTCGGGCGCCTCGGACCACGGGCCCGGCGCCAGCCGCAGGAAGCCCAGATCGGGCTTGGCCTCGGCCAGCGCCGCCGTGACCGGCGCCATCAGACCGGCGGCATGGGTCTCGAAGGCGGCGAGCAGATCGCGGGCGCGGGTCAGGAAAATGCCCGCATTCCACAGGAAACTGCCCTCGGCCAGCATCTCTGCCGCGCGCGCGGCATCGGGCTTTTCGACAAAGCGCTTGAGCTTGACCGGCGCCCCGGAGGCGTCGGGGGCGCTGGCCAGTTCCAGATAGCCATAGCCGGTCTCGGGCCGGTCGGGGGTGATGCCGAAGGTGACCAGATCGCCCTGCGCCACGGCGCCAAGCCCGCGGGCCACGGCAGCGCGGAAGGCTTCCGCATCGGGCACCACATGGTCGGAGGGCGCGATCAGCAGGATCGCCTCGGGGTCGGTGGCCACGGCATGCAGGGCGGCGGCCAGAATGGCGGGGGCGGTGTTGCGGCCTTCCGGCTCGATCAGGATGGCGCCGGGATCAATGCCGATGGCCATCAGCTGTTCGGTGACGATGAAGCGGAAATCGGAATTGGTCAGCACCAGCGGCGCGGCAAAGGCCAGATCAGCGCTGCGCCCCGACAGGCGCTTTGCAGAGGCCTGAAACAGCGTCTCTTCCCCCACCAGCGGCACAAACTGCTTGGGGTAAGACTTGCGCGACAACGGCCAGAGCCGGGTACCGGAGCCGCCACACAAAAGCACGGGGGTGATCATAGGAGTCATCGAAAAAAATCCCGTTCAGAAATTGCTGCGACAGCGATAGCAGGCCTGACGGTTCTCGCAACCACAGAGCGGCATATTTTCAGGTGATGATTTTCTGGCGGTGACCTGCCACTGAACTTTCATCCAGCTGCGACTTGAGCCCGGTTGGTGTTGATCTGTCCCCTGAGAACTGGACCGTTTGAAGCCGGAGTTTTTCGCTACG
>NZ_JAYKSL010000030.1:0-37576 GCF_035481585.1 Salipiger marinus
GCAGATTGAACTACGAGTGCGACCGGATGCTGGATGCAATCACTGATGGAAAGCTGACCCCCGCCCAGGCCAAGGCCTGGCTGACCTCCGGTGTGCCCAGCGAACTCGACCGCATCGAGCGTCAGAGTAGGGTCAGCCGCATGGATCCGGTCGGCTCGCAGGAAGAAGACCGCCGCCTCGACTGGGCGACGGCGCGTGCCTGGAGGCAATTGGCAGTGTCAGGCCTGCACCCGGACTTGTCAGAGCGGGCCCGTCATGAGGTTCTAAAAAAGGCAGGACCGACGCCGATCCCAGCCTGAAACAGGCACGACCCCTCGGATTCTAAATTCTCAGTGAAGCGCCCGCCAGAACAGAGGACGGCCTCGTGCCGAGGATTGCCACGCAAACTGCGACACGGCTCGAATCTCCTGTTTCCGCTCAGGCAGCCATCGAAGCCACGTCACAGTTCACCTTCGCCCCCGACCTCTTGGCGGCCGTCGCATGGATCAACTCCGAACGGGACCGCGATCACGTCAAGGAAGATCCCCGCAAGCAGTTCGCCTCGAAGGCCCGCCTGTTCGTGAACGCGACGGGCATCTGCCGATGTCACATCGAGAACCCAGCGTCATCTCAAGCTCTGCAAGTCGGTGCCGCAACGCCTGCCGAAGAGCTACGGGAAAAGCGCGAAGGATGCAGACCGGAGCCTCGATGACCTCCTGGCCAAGTCAGAAGAGCTGCCCGCGAATAGGGTCGGATTGTCCCGACGCACGGTCAACGGGCAGCCGGTTGCTGCCGGTCGTTCCTCGCGCAGCAAACTGCGGGCTGCCACAGGTCAGGAACCGCCCGGAGCCCTCCCTGACGCATCAGCGTCTCAACCCCGGAACTTTGCAGGTGACTGGCGTTCGACTCCCCACCCATGCGGCAGACACCGGCGGACTGGGCTGAGAATCGTCGGCGCTCCGTTTTGCATGGCTGTCAGATAGCCAACTGGCACTTCGAATGTCGCCAAGATGGATTTCTGACATTAGCGCGGCGGATCGTCGGGCAGGTTCAACCAGAGTCGTCCCGCGCGATAGCCGCCCCTCACCAGGTAGCCGTCCTCGGCCACCTCTGGATGCTGGTCAGTCCAGTCTCGATAGCGATCATTGGTCACGACCCGGGCCTTATGATCCCGCGCAGCAGCAAGAATGACCCCGTCTGCAGGCGTGCCCCTAGCGACAACCGTCACCCGGTCGCGGCGCAGGCCCAGAAGCTTCGCCAGAGCCAAGCCATCCAGATAGCGATCAGACAGCTTGTATCCGACATTCGCATCAAACACGACGCCAGGTGCATAGCCCTGTGCGCTCAGGAACTGAATGGTGTCCTTGACCGCGGCGATGTCAGGGCCCGCGCCCTTCCAGTGCATGATGTTGGACCCGTCAAGAATGATCCAAGGCTTCGTCGCGCTCCGCGAGATCCCTCTGTTCCAGAGCGCCCTGAGAAGAAGAATCAAGCTGGCAATCACGCAGGGAACCGCCAGCAGCAGCAGGTCCAGAAGCCCCGGAACAAGCAGCCCCACAAGCAGCCCCGCGCAGGAGACGATAAATATGAATAGCAGTACGAACATCACCGTTTTCCTTTTCCGCGGAGAAGACTACGGCAGACGCGGCTGAGCAACAGGTAGTCTTACCAACCAGCAGCGGTCGCTCGAACCCGGTGCAGCGACGGGCGCGACGCGGCCCGAAGCTGCCGGTCGACAAGAGCGCAGCGGCAGGCGTACCAAGCCCAAAGCGATGACAGGACCATCTCCAGCCGTCTTCGAACCGGCTCCACGCCGCGTGCCAGTTGCGACGCAAATTCTGCGATCTCCACGATTTCGATCCATGACGTGCAGTCATCGCCTTCGCTGCGGCGCAGCACTCGTGTCATAGGATCTGTCGCCCGCCCATGACGGGCGAAGACGGGGAGCGCGACCGGCTGCTTGCTGGGGCCGCTGGATGCCGCGCCGGATCAAGGTCTGGCGCGCCGGGCTTGATCACATCGAAAGGCTGCGCGTCGCTGCCGAGCTCAACTCTTTCAGACAGACCCGGGGTGAGATCCGCCGCAATGGCCGTGGGACATGTCTGTCCGGCGAAAGACATGCCTTGACGGAGCGAGAATTTCAGCACCAGAGCCGCATTCCGAAAGCGCGGCGCCTGTTACGACCAATCCAGAGTGAATCCTGTTCCGGGACCATCAGGGCCGGGCTGCGGGAAGCGTGACCGCCAGCGGTGGCTGATCAGGCGCTGGACGCCACTGCCGTGGCTGGCGCGGCGCGCGGTATGGGAGGGCAGCCCCTTTCCGGTTTGCACGGCGCCGGGGATCGCAGCATTACCCCGCTTTGTGCATATTTTCGCCTTAAACCCCGGGCAATGTGTCACAATGTGGCGCTGGAACGGCGTCGGGGGCCTGAAGGCCGCAGCAGGACAAAGGGTCAGGCAGGATGCAGGACGGAGCGGATCTTTCCACGGTCGATCTGACCGGGCTGACACCGGCGCAGTGGCTGGCCGAGGTCGCGGCCAAGGGCGAGGATCACGGCTTTTACGAACCGCTGGGGCCGTCCCATCACGCCGTGTTCGTGGAGGATGGCGACACGCTGCTGGTCACCTTCGAGACCCTGCCCGGCATCGCCGCCCTCTCCGAAACCGCGACCCCGCTGGGATGGGAGATCATGTCCGCCGGGGGCTGGTCGCATCTGGCGCTGCTCGCCACCTCCGACACATGGTTCCGCGACCCCAAGGTCTACGGCTTTTTCGACCAGCTTCTGGATGACGGGTTCTTTGACGATTTCGAGCGGGTGATCTTTTACGGCGCGGGCCCCTGCGGCTATGCCGCCGCCGCCTATTCGGTGACAGCCCCCGGTGCGCAGGTGCTGGTGATCCAGCCGCAGGCGACGCTGGATCCGCGCGTCACCGGCTGGGATGACCGGTTCACCGACCGCCGAAGGCTCGATTTCACCTCGCGCTATGGCTATGCGCCCGACATGCTGGATGCCGCCCGGCAGGCCTTCGTGCTGTTTGATCCGCGGGAGCGGCTGGATGCCATGCATGCCGCCCTTTTCGAACGGCAGGGCGTGACCCGGCTGCGCCTGCCCTTCATGGGCGACGCGCTGCAGGGCGATCTGCTGGATCTGGATCTGATCCTGCCGCTGCTGACCGCTCTGGCCGAGGACCGGCTGGATGGCGCCAGTTTTGCAAGGCTGCTGCGGGCGCGGCGCGACCATCCGCCCTATCTGCGCCGCCTGCTCGCCCATCTGGAAGCGACGGACCGTCTGACGCTGGCCGAAGCGCTTTGCGTCAATGTCACCCGCCGCTTCAACGCGCCGCGCTTCCGCCGCAGGCTGGAGGCGCTGCGGGCCGCGCGGCCCCGCAGCGGCAGCGGGGCTCAGGCCGGCTGATCCGGGCGCGCGATCTGCCCGCCCCCCACCGCCACGGCAACCCCGGTGGTGCCGGGGGCCGAGGTGGGCCAGCCGCGCGCAACCCGCACCGCGAGATAGCCGAAGGCCTGCGCCTCCAGCATGTCGCCATCAAGGCCGACCGCTTCCACCGGCTCGACCGGGCAGTCGAGCCCTGCGCGCAGCATCGCCATCATCACCGGGTTGAGCCGCCCGCCCCCCGTCACCAGCAGCCGCGCGGGCGGCACCGGGCAATGTTCCATCCCCTGCATGACGGCGGCGGCGGCCATGGCGGTCATGGTGGCGGCGGCATCCGCATCCGACAGTTCGCGCACCAGATCCAGCATCAGGTCAAAATCGTCGCGATCCAGCGATTTGGGCGGCATCCGGCGAAAGTATGTCTCCTCCAGAAACAGCTCCAGCGCGCCCTCCACCACCCGGCCCGTGGCGGCGAGCGCCCCGTCGCGATCACAGTCGAGCCCGCGCCGCGCCATCATCAGATCGTTGATCGGCGCATTGGCGGGGCCGGTGTCAAAGGCCAGCAGCGCGCCCTCCGCCTCGGGGGCCGGTTGCGACGGGTCGATCCATGTCAGGTTGCCGACCCCGCCTAGGTTCAGAAAGGCCACGGGATCTCTGGCGCCGATGCGGCGGGCGCAGGCGAAATGGAAAAACGGCGCCAGCGGCGCGCCCTCGCCCCCCAGCGCCACATCGGCAGAGCGGAAATCCCACACCACAGGGCGCCCCAGCGCCTCGGCCAGCATCCCGCCATCGCCCAGCTGATGGGTGCCGCGCCCCTTGGGATCATGCGCCAGCGTCTGGCCGTGAAAGCCCACCAGCTCCGCCTCGGGGAAGTCGCGCAGCAGTTCGGCATGGGCGCGCTGGATCACCTCCTGCGCCGCCTCCAGCCCCGGATCGCCCGGCCAGCGGCCCAGCACGCCGCGCAGCACCGCGCGCTCCGCCTCGGTATAGGGGCGGTAGCCGCTGCGCCCGAACTCCACGATCTCTGCACCGTCCGTCAGGATCAGCGCCGCATCCACCCCGTCAAGCGAGGTTCCCGACATGCAGCCAAGCGCCCAGACCGGGCCTGCGCCGCTTTTCGATCCGTGCCCGTGATTGCCCTTCACCTTCGACGCCCTCAGCCTTATAGAAACGGGCGGACTATAGAGGGGATCCCCGATGACCTACCATCCCAAATCGGACTTCATGCGCGTCATGATGGAGCGCGGCTATCTTGCCGACTGCACCGATTACCAGAGCCTTGACGAGGCGCTGTCACAGGGGGTCGTCACCGCCTATATCGGCTATGACGCCACGGCAAAATCGCTGCATGTGGGCCATCTGCTCAACATCATGATGCTGCGCTGGCTGCAGAAAACCGGACACCGCCCCATCACGCTGATGGGCGGCGGCACCACCAAGGTGGGCGATCCGTCCTTCCGCGCCGACGAGCGCCCGCTGCTGACGCCCGACCAGATCGACGCCAATATCGACGGCATGAAGCAGGTTTTCGCCAAATACCTGACCTATGGCGACGGTGCGACCGAAGCGCTGATGCTCAACAATGCCGAATGGCTGGACGGGCTCAACTATCTGGAATTTCTGCGCGACATCGGGCGGCATTTCTCGGTGAACCGCATGCTGGCCTTCGAGTCGGTGAAATCCCGGCTGGACCGCGAACAGTCGCTGTCCTTCCTCGAATTCAACTACATGATCCTGCAGGCCTATGATTTCCTTGAACTGAACCGCCGCTATGGCTGCGTGCTGCAGATGGGCGGATCGGACCAGTGGGGCAACATCATCAACGGCATCGACCTGACCCGCCGGGTGCTGGATGCGCAGATCTTTGGCCTGACCTCGCCGCTGCTGACCACCAGCGACGGGCGCAAGATGGGCAAATCGCAGGGCGGCGCCATGTGGCTCAATGCCGACATGCTGAGCCCTTACGAATTCTGGCAGTTCTGGCGCAACACCACCGATGCCGATGTGGGCCGCTTCCTGAAGCTTTACACCGAACTGCCGCTGGAGGAATGCAACCAGCTTGCGGCCCTTGAAGGGTCGGACATCAACGCCGCCAAGATCGTGCTCGCCAATGAGGTGACCACGCTCTGCCATGGTGCCGAGGCGGCGGCGGCGGCAGAGGCCACGGCGCGCGAGGTCTTCGAGAAGGGCGGCGTGGGCGACGATCTGCCGACGGTGGAACTGTCGGCGGCGGAACTGGGCGAGGGCCTGTCCATCGTGCAGCTGATCGTGCGCGCGGGCCTTGCCAAATCCGGCAAGGAGGCCAAGCGGCTGATCGTGGAAAACGGCGCGCGGCTTGACGACGCGCCGCTGACCGATGCCGGGCTGATGCTGGATGCCGCAGCCCTTGCGCAGCCGGTCAAGCTGTCGGCGGGCAAGAAACGCCATGCGCTGGTGAAGCTGGCGGACTAGACCTCAGGCTTCGGCCACGATCTGCGCGGCAAGCTCGCGCAGATCGCCGAAATGCCCCTCGGACCGGGCGGGCAAGGTCGGGTCGGAGGTGATGGTGAGGACCAGATCGCGCCCCGGCACCACCACCAGCATCTGCCCGCCATAGCCGCGCGCATAGGCGGCAGACTCCCCCGCCAGCGTGGTCAGGAACCAGCCATAGCCATACTGGTCGCCGGAAAACGGCGAGCGCGCCCGCGCCTGCCACGAGGTGTCAAGCCATGACTCCGGCACCACCTGTGCGCCGTCCCAGCGCCCGCCCTGCAGCGCCATCTGCCCGATGCGCGACAGGCCGCGCGGGCTCAGCCCCATGTCATTGCCGCCCAGATAGCGCCCCTGCGGATCGCGCACCCAAGGCGCAAAATCCACACCCAAAGGCGCCCCCAGCCGGGCGCGTGCCTGATCCAGCAGGCTCAGGCCGGTGGCTTCCGCCAGCACCGCGCCCAGCACATGCCAGCCGCCGGTGGAATAGATGAACCGCCCGCCGGGTTCCGCCCCCGGCTCCGGCTCCAGCGCGGTGGCGAGCCAGTCGCGGCTCGACACCCACGCGCCGTAGCTCGCCCCAGAGGTGCGCACCAGCCCGGTCTGCATCGACAGCAGATGCCCCACGGTCAGATCATCCAGACTGTCGCCGCGCGGATCCCGCCCCAGCAGCGGCAGCACCTTCGCCTCCACCCCGGGCAGATCGCCCCGGTCGATGGCGATGCCGGTCAGCAGCGCCACCAGCGTCTTGGACACGGATTTGACATTGGTGATGCGGTCCAGCCCCGGCCCGCGATAGGCCTCGGCAAAGATCTCCTGCCCGCCCTGCCGCAGCACCAGCGCATGCAGCTGCGACAGGCCTTGCGCCCGCGCGGCCCAAGGCCGGGCCTGCGCCAGCGCAGGCGTGGCAAGACAGGCAGAGGCGCCCAGCAGAAAGGCGCGGCGGGTGGGGAGGATCACATGGTTCATGGCGCAACACCTTTGCCAGAACCGCGCCAGCGGCAAGCCCACGCCCCATCACAGAGCCGTGCACGCCCCCGCCCGCGCGGCGATTTTTCATCTTGCAACAGCGGCGCCCTGCCGCTATTTCAGCGCCAGACGCGGGTATGGTGAAATGGTATCACACGAGCTTCCCAAGCTCTTGGCGCGGGTTCGATTCCCGCTACCCGCTCCATCCTTTCCCCCAGATCAGATGTCAGCTCAGATGCGCTGCCGCAGCACGGCCACGTCACGGCGGATCTCGTCGCGGATCGGGCCTTCGCGCGGGGCATCGGCCAGCGTGGTCAGCAGCACCTCGCCGGGTTGCCCGCGCCGCGCCCAGACCTGACGGCGCAGCACCGCCTGGGCTGCCTGCGGCAGATGCTCCGGCACCTCCTGCCCCGACAGTTCCGCCCAGACCAGCGACCAGAGCCGCGCCACCGTCCACGGATTGTAACCGCCCCCGCCTGACACGATCAGCCGCGGCGCAAGCCCGCGCAGCGCCCGCACCGCCCGCCGGTGCGACAGGTTCGACAGCGTCAGCCGCGCCAGCGGATCCTCGCTGACCGCATCGGCGCCGCATTGCAGGAAGATCGCGTCAGGCCGGAAGGCCGCCACCGCGGGCAGGATCATCTCCTCCAGCACCAGCGCAAATTCGCTGTCATTGAACCCCGCAGGCACCGGCAGGTTGAAGGACGCCCCGCCCGCCGCCTCCTCCAGCGCGCCGGTGAAGGGCCAGCGCCGCGCCTCATGCACCGAAATCACCCGCACCTGCTCCGACCCGGCAAAGCCCAGCTCCACCCCGTCGCCATGATGCGCGTCGATATCCACATAGGCGACGCGGCGCAGCCCCAGCCGCAGCAGATGGCGGATGGTCAGCACCGGTTCATTGAGAAAACAGAAGCCGCTGGCGCGGTCGGGCAGCGCGTGATGGGTGCCGCCGCCGGGATTGAACACCACGCCGCCGTCGCGCGCCACCAGTTCCGCCGCCAGCAGCCCGCCCCCCACCGCCGTGGCCGGACGGCGGAACATCTCGGGAAAGACCGGATTCGAATGGGTGCCCAGCCCGTGGCGCTCCCGCACCTCCGCCGACACCTCGCCCGCGCGCTCCGCCGCCTCCAGTGCTGCCACATACTCCGCGCCATGCCAGTCGCGCAGGGCGGCGGGCTTGGCGCGCGGGCTGGTGCGCCAGACCTCGCGCGGCAGCCAGTCCAGCGCCCTGCACAGGTCGATCACCGCAGGCACCCGCTCGATCGACAGCGGATGCACCGCGCCATAGCGCGAGCCGCGATAAATCTCCGATCCGATAAAGACCGCCACGCCCTGCCCTTTCATCTTGCCCTTAAACTCCGGGGGAGCCCCGCAGGGGCGGGGGCAGAGCCCCCTTCAGCCCGCGATCGCCCGCAGCGCGCGGGCCCGGGCCGCCGGGATCGCCGCAGTTTCCACGCCGGTAAAGACATGCAGCGTGTTCATCTGCCGGTCGATCACCGCGTGATCGCTGACCCAGCCGCCCATGGACAGATAGGTGCGCAGCAGCGGCGGAATCAGCCGCAGCGCCGCCCGCGCATCCCCCGCCGGAACCTCGGGGTCAAAGCGGATCACCTCGGGCGCCTTTTCCCCGACCCGCCAGCGCTCCGGCGCGGCATGGCGGGCGCGCAGATAGGCAAAGGCCTCGGCGTAGCGGGCGGGATCGGTGCCCGCGAAACTGGCGCAGCCGAACAGCATCCGCCCGCCCCGCGCATCCACCAGCCCGGTGATCGCGCCCCATGCCAGCCGCAGAATGTCGGGATCGGTCAGGTCGGGATGGATGCAGAACCGCCCCAGCTCCAGCATCGGGCCGCCAAACCCCTCCAGCCGGGCCAGATCATAATACTGCCCGGCATAGCTCTGCCCGGGCCCCCGCGCCGCATCGATCCACAGGAAGCGGAAACAGGCGACCAGCCGCCCGCCCGTCTCTTCGATGAGCATATGGGAACAGGCGGCGTCAAACCCGTCTTCGTCGCGCCGCCCGCCCGGACCAAAGAAGGCGAGCCCGCGCAGATCCTGCGCCGCGCGCAGATCCTGTGGCCCCTGCGCCAGACGCACCACATAGCGTCCGCGCGCCAGAACCGCCTCCCCCGTGGCGGTGTGATCCTGCCCGGGGCCGCGCGTCATGACGTCAGTTGTCGCTGAGAAGATCGCCCACATTCAGGCGACCCACATTGCCGAAGAGCCTGCGGATGAAGCCAAGCTCGCCATCCGCGGTGCGGGTGATGCGCCGCGACAGCGGCACCACGGCGCCATCTTCCAGCCCGTAGCGGGTGATGTTCTCGACCACGCCCGCCTCGTCGAAGGTGATGGCCAGCACGGTGCGGTTCACCACCTCGGGCGCCTGCCATGCAAAGGTGCGGACCTGACTTTCGATGTAATAGAAATTGCCGTGATCGGTCACGCCAGAGGCGGTCGGCACGCCGACCAGCTCTTCGACCGTGGTGCGGGTGTCGACACCGGGCACGATCTGCTGCAGCTCGTCCTCGCGCGGGACATAGCCGTGACTGCGATACTGCGCCGCACAGGCTGTCAGCCCCACTGCGGCCACTGCCGCCAGCAGCGTGATTCTCACCCGTCTCGCCATGGACTGCGTCCCCGCCCCTTGTCTTGACCCTTCGGGCCTTCTATCCCGGATTACACAACCGAGCCAACCCGTTCAAGCCAAGGAAAGCGATGCCCATGACCAGCGGCGGAAACTCCTCGGGGCGGCTGCGCCTCACGGCCCTGCGCCGAGATGCCCCCACGCCCTTTGATCTGCGCCCAGACGAACCGGCGCGCCGCGCCCTTGCCGACCGGCTGGGGCTGCTTGCCCTGCGCAAGGCGCGCCTTGCGGGCGAACTCATCCCCGGCGATGGCGGCAGCTGGCGGCTGGTGGCCGAGCTGGGCGCCACCGTAGTGCAGGCCTGCGTGGTGACGCTGGATCCGGTGACCACCCGCATCGACGAGCCGGTGGAGCGCCGCTTCCGCCCCGCGCAGGACATGCCGCGGCTTGATGCCGGAACCGAGGTGGAGGTGCCCGAGGAGGAAGAAGATCCCCTGCCCGACGTGCTGGATCTGACCTCGGTGCTGACCGAGGCGCTGTCTCTGGCCCTGCCGGTCTATCCGCGCAGCCCCGCCGCCGAAGCAGCACTGGCCGAGGCCGCAGAGCCTGCAGGGCTGCCGGAAGAAGAGGAAAGACCCAATCCTTTTGCCGCGCTCGAAGGGCTGAAAGACCGTCTTTCCGGAGGAAATGACAAAGACAGCTGAGCACAGGCGCGCGAATCCACTTGCGGTTTGTCACGAAATACCTATTTTCGCGCCTTCATCGGAATTCCGGGTTGCTATCGCCCATGCCTTGAGACTATGAGGCCGGGCACGCCCGAACGGAACGGGCAGACGAAATTGCCCTCACACGCGAAAGATCGAGGTTGAGACATGGCTGTCCAACAGAACAAAGTATCCAAGTCGCGCCGCAACAACCGTCGCGCGCATGACGCGCTGGTCGCGGCCAATCCCAACGAATGCGGTAACTGCGGCGAGCTGAAGCGCCCGCATCACGTCTGCCCGTCCTGCGGTCATTACGCCGACCGTCAGGTCGTCGCCGTGACCGACGAGATCGAGCTGGACGAAGACGCGGCATAAGCTGTCGAAGGCCCTTACGCCGCATGACTTCCGCTCAGGACAAATCGCAGGCGGACGGGCCTCTGGTCCTCTCCATCGATGCCATGGGTGGCGATCGCGGGCCGGCAGCCATTGTTGCCGGCCTCGCGCTCTTCGCCCGGAAGCATCGGGATGTCCGCATCCTGCTGCACGGCCCCGAAGCCGATCTGCGCCCCATGGTGGACCGCCACAGGGGTCTTGCCGCGCAATGTGACATTCGCAACGCCACGGGCGTGGTGTCCATGCAGGACAAACCCAGCCACGTGATGCGCAACGGGCAGGACACATCCATGTGGTCCACGCTCGATTCGGTGCGCAACGGCGAAGCCACCGTGGCGGTATCCTGCGGGAATACCGGCGCGCTGATGCTGCTGTCGATGGTGCGGCTGCGCAAGCTGCCGGGCGTCAACCGCCCTGCCATCGCCGTGCTCTGGCCCTCGCGCAATCCGCAGGGGTTCAACGTGATGCTCGATGTGGGCGCGGACATCCGCGCCGATGCCGAGGATCTGCTGAAATATGCGATGATGGGCGCCTCTTACGCCCGCAACGCGCTGGCGCTGACCCGGCCCCGTGTCGGGCTGCTGAATGTCGGCACCGAAGAACACAAGGGCCGCGCCGAACTGAAGGCCGCCCACGAGATGATCACCGCCCATGCCGAGGCGGGCGGCTTCGAATTTGTCGGCTTCTGCGAAGGCGGCGACATTCCCGGCAGCCGCTGCGACGTGATCGTGACCGACGGCTTTACCGGCAATATCGCGCTCAAGACCGGCGAAGGCACCGCCTCGCTGATCGGAGCGCTGCTGCGCGAGGCCTTCGCCTATTCGCCGCTGTCGCGGCTGGCCTCGCTGCTGGCGCTGACCTCGCTCAAACGGCTGCAGGCGCGGATCGACCCGCGCCGCAAGAATGGCGGGGTTTTCCTCGGGCTGAACGGCACGGTGGTGAAATCCCACGGCGCCGCCGATGCCACAGGAGTGGCCGCCGCCGTCGAACTGGCCTATGACCTTGCCCTGACGGGGTTCGGCGACAGACTCGCCGCCCGCATCGCCTCGGCCGCATCCAGCGTCGAGGCAGCGGCAGAGCCGCAGGATCCGCAGAGCAGGAAAGACGGAACAAATTCATGACGATACGGGCGCAGGTGGCGGGCATCGGGCATTATCTGCCCGAACGGATCGTTCCCAACGCGGAGTTCGAGAAAACCCTCGAAACCTCGGATGAATGGATTCGCACGCGGTCGGGAATCGAGCGGCGCCACTTCGCCGCCCCCGAGGAAACCACCTCGATTCTCGCCACCCATGCCGCCCGCGCCGCGCTGAAGGATGCGGGGCTTGAGCCGTCCGACCTTGATGCGCTGATTGTTGCCACCTCCACCCCGGATCTGACCTTCCCCTCTGCCGCCACCATGGTGCAGGCCCGGGTGGGAATGACCGGCGGCTTTGCCTTCGACGTGCAGGCGGTCTGTGCGGGCTTTGTCTATGCGCTGACCACCGCCAATGCGCTGATCATCTCCGGTCAGGTGCGCCGCGTCATGGTCATCGGGGCAGAGACGTTTTCCCGCATCATGGACTGGACCGACCGGTCCACCTGCGTGCTTTTCGGAGACGGCGCGGGCGCGCTGATCCTAGAAGCGGGCGAAGGCACCGGCGACAGCACCGATCGCGGCATCCTGTCCACCGACCTGCATTCCGACGGCCAGTTCCGCGACCTGCTCTATGTCGATGGCGGCGTCAGCACCAATTCCATCGGCCATCTGCGCATGGAGGGGAAGGAAATCTTCCGCCATGCCGTCGAAAAGCTCGCCTCCACCGCCACCGCCGCGCTGGACAAGGCCGGGCTCACCGCAGAGGACGTGGACTGGGTCGTGCCGCATCAGGCCAATATCCGCATCATCACCGGCACCGCCAAGAAGCTGGGCCTGCCGATGGAGCAGGTCATCGTCACCGTTCAGGACCATGGCAACACCTCCGCCGCCTCCATTCCGATGGCGCTGTCGGTCGGAAAACACGCGGGCAAGATCACCCGTGGCGATCTGGTCGTGACCGAGGCGATTGGCGGCGGACTGGCCTGGGGCGCGGTCGTCCTGCGCTGGTAGCGCAAATTCCCGGCAAAATCCGGCTGTTGCGGCGCATTGCACAAGTGCGTGAACTTGACACGCAAATTGCCAGCTGCCTATGCTGCCCCCAAACCGGGAGGTAGCAGATGAGCGACAAGACACTCACGCGCATGGATCTGAGCGAAGCCGTCTTCCGCGAGGTGGGCCTGTCGCGCAACGAAAGCGCCGAATTGGTCGAGGCGGTGCTGCAGCACATGTCCGACGCGCTGGTGCGGGGCGAGCAGGTCAAGATTTCGTCCTTCGGCACCTTCTCGGTGCGTGACAAGGCGGCACGGGTCGGGCGCAATCCCAAGACCGGCGAAGAAGTCCCGATCCAGCCGCGCCGGGTGCTGACCTTCCGCCCGTCGCATCTGATGAAGGAACGCGTTGCCGAGGGCAACAAGGGGTAAGGGCGCATGACCAAGTCCCGCGACGCTTTTCGCACCATCAGCGAGGTGGCGGAGCTGCTGGACACGCCGGCCCATGTGCTGCGCTTCTGGGAAAGCAAGTTCACGCAGGTCAAGCCGGTGAAACGTGCGGGCGGGCGGCGCTATTACCGCCCCGCCGATATCGGCCTGCTGGCGGGCATCCGCAAGCTGCTGCATGACGATGGCATGACCATCAAGGGCGTGCAGAAGGTGCTGCGCGAACAGGGTGTGCGCCATGTCGCCACCCTCACCACCTTTGACGGGCAGACCGACGAGGAGGACGTGGTCGAGGCGCCCTTCGTCGAGGTGATGCCCGAGGGCGCCACCGTGCTGCCCTTCGTGCCCGGCGCCGCCCCGCAGGCCGCCCCCGACAGCGCCACCACGCCCGAGATCCGCGATATTTTCGGCTATCTGCGCGACACTCCGCCCCGCCCGCGACCGCGCGTCGATCCGGAGCCCGGGCCTGAGGCAGGACTGCCCTACGATGCCCCGGCCCCCGCAGGCGGGCCCATGGCCCCCGAGCCCGGCGCCGACCACGCCCCCGCCACGGCGCCGGAGACGGCAGAGACCAGCCCGGTCGCCCGCGAGCCTGACCCCGGCGCGCCCCCTCTATATGATGCGGCAGAACCGGATCTGCCCGATGCCGCCCCTCTGACCAACCTGCCGGACCCCCTCTCCAGCGCCGACGCCGAGAGCCTGCAGACCGCAGCGCAGGATGCGCCGTCAGACGCCGCTGCCGACACCCTGCCGGAAATCCCTGCCGATACCGCCCTTGGTCAAACTTCCGAGGCCGAGGAGCCCGCGCCGCACGGTGCCGAAAGTCTACCCGATTTCCTCCTCAGCCCGCTCGACCCCGGCCCGGACAGCGCCGCAGACAGCACCCCCGGCGACGCGCAGGAATTGCCCGCCGAGGACAGTGTCTCAGCCTCCACGCCGGATCTGCCGGAGGAGGCGCCCTCCACGCCCGAGGCGACCCACACACCCCAACACGACCCTGCCGAAGCCGCGCCGACATCCGAGCCCGAGCCTGCGACAGCGGAGACCGTGATCGCGACCGACGCCCTGCCCGAAGATCTGGCCGCCCCGCACTCTGAGGTTACCCCCGCAGCAGAGGACAGCGCGCCGCAGCAGCCCGACCGCGACACCACGTCCGAGACCGAGACCGAGACCGAGACCGAGACCGAGACCGAGACCGAGACCGAGACCGAGACCGAGACCGAGACCGAGACCGAGACCGAGACCGAGACCGAGACCGAGACCGAGACCGAGACCGAGACCGACTTCGGCGCAACACCTGACCCCGAAGCAAGCGCCTCCGAATCCGACCTCGACGCCACGCCCGAAGCTGACCTCGACACAGGCCACGCGCCTGCCTTCCGCGACGCCCCTGAGCCTGACCTCGCTGCAGCGGAGCCCGACCTCGGCGCCGCAGCCGAAGAGACGCCTCTCGAGAACATCCCCACAGCCGTGCCCCCCGCGCTTCCAGACCTCGACAGCCTGCCGCTGCCCGCTCCCGGGCCGCTGGGTCTGATCGCCCGGATCGACCGGCTGAGCCCTCCCGATGCGGCGGCGATCGGCCCGCATCTCTCCGCGCTGCGCGCGTTTCTGGACCATCGTCAGACCCGCGCCTGACAATCTTGGAAAAGATGAAGAATTCTTCCGAAGGGGGGTTGCCCCTGCCCGGAAATACAGTAAGAACCACCTCCACAAGTCGGGCTATAGCGCAGCCTGGTAGCGCGTCCGTCTGGGGGACGGAAGGTCGCAGGTTCGAGTCCTGCTAGCCCGACCAAAACACCCCTTATCACCAACACGACTTGTCCGCCCGCCGGGAATGGGGAAATGCCCCACCCGATCAAGGGCTTGCGGGGCGATGTTCCATCGACCCCGTTCCCGGGTCGCGCAATCCCCTTTCCCGAGGCCGCCGCAGTTGCTAAGCACGCGCGACCACAAAAGGACCGATGCCGATGACCGGGGTGCTCGCCAGCCAGCAGATTGCCGCGCTTTACGAAAGCGGCGCCATCACCAGCGACCTGCCGCTGGTGGAGGGGCAGATCCAGCCCGCAAGCCTTGATCTGCGGCTTGGTCACGAGGCGATCCGGGTCCGCGCCTCCTTCCTTGCCGGGGCTGGTCGGCGGCTGTCGGACCGCATCGCCGAGTTTGAAATGCACCGCGTCGATCTGCGGCAGGGTGCGGTGCTGGAAAAGGGCTGCGTCTATGTGGTGCCGCTGCTGGAACGGCTGGACCTGCCCCCCGGGCTGACGGCGGTGGCCAATGCCAAAAGCTCCACCGGCAGGCTTGATCTGCTGACCCGCACCATCACCGATGGCGGCACCGAATTCGACCGCGTGGCCGAAGGCTATCGCGGCCCGCTTTACGCCGAGATCTGCCCGCGGTCGTTTTCAGTGCTGGCGCGCACCGGCATGCGGCTGAACCAGATCCGCTTTCGCCGGGGCCAGTCGATCCTGACTGATGCCGAGCTTTCCGCGCTTCACGCCAGCGAGACGCTGGTCAGCGGCGGGCCTGCGGTCATCGGGCAGGGTCTGGGCTTCTCGGTCGATCTGCACGCGCAGGACGGCGCGCTGGTGGGCTGGCGGGCCAAGCCGCATACCGGGGTGATCGATCTCGACCGGCTGGGCCGCTATGATCCCGCCGAGTTCTGGGATCCGCTGACCGCCGCGCAGGGGCAGCTGATCCTTGATCCCGATGCCTTCTACATCCTTGTCAGCCGCGAGGCCGTGCATATCCCGCCGGATTACGCCGCCGAAATGGCGCCCTATCTGGCGATGGTGGGCGAATTCCGCGTGCATTACGCGGGCTTTTTCGATCCGGGCTTCGGCCATTCGGCGGCGGGCGGCACCGGATCGCGCGGCGTGCTGGAGGTGCGCTGCCACGAGGCGCCCTTCGTGCTGGAACACGGGCAGATCGTCGGGCGGCTGGTCTATGAGCGCATGGATGAACGGCCCGCGCAGATCTATGGCGCGGGAATCGCCTCCAACTATCAGGGCCAAGGCCTGAAGCTGTCGAAACATTTCCGCGACTGATCTCTGCCGGGGCGGCGCTCAGTCCTCGAAAAGCTCGGTCTGGCCGGGTGCCTCGTCCTCGTCGCCCTCGTCCAGCGTGGCGGGACCGGGGGCAAGGCTGCCCGGCGGCGGGCGGTTGTCCAGAAGACCCGCCGCGCGCAGATCCTGCAGCCCCGGCAGATCGCGGGCGTTTTCCAGCCCGAAATGATCCAGAAACTGATCCGTGACCACAAAGGTCACCGGGCGGCCCGGCGTCATTTTGCGGCGGCCAAAGCGGATCCACTCCAGTTCCAGAAGCTGGTCCACGGTGCCCCGGCTGACGCTGACGCCGCGGATCTCCTCGATCTCGGCGCGGGTGACGGGCTGGTGATAGGCAACGATGGCCAGCGTCTCGATGGCGGCACGGCTCAGCTTGCGCGTCTCCACCGTTTCCTTCTGCATCAGATAGGCCAGATCCGGCGCGGTGCGGATCGCCCATGCGTCGCCCACCCGCATCACCGCCACACCCCGGCCCTCATAGCGCGCGCGCAGCAGCGCCACCGCCTCGGCAGGGTCGGAGCCATGCGGCATCCGGTCGGCAAGCTCCCGCAGGCTCACGGGCTCTGCCGAGGCGAACAGGATCGCCTCCACCATGCGCTCCTGCTCGGCCATGGGCGGCGCCTCGAACAGGCTGTCGCGCGGTGCGGCCTCTGCCGGGCTTTCGGTCTGGATGTCGGGATCACTCACGCGGTTTCTCCCTGCGGCGCAGTTCGATGGGGGAAAAGCTCTCGGTCTGGCGAATTTCGGCCCGGCCTTCCTTCACCAGCTCCAGCGAGGCGGCAAAGGTCGCGGCGGTGGCCGAGCGCCAGCGCACCGGGTCCACCTGCCAGTCCTCGGGCAGCCAGCTGGAAATATCAGTCCATTGCCCGGCAAAGCCCAGCAGGCTGCGCATCCGGTCCAGCGCCTGTTCCATGGTGAACACGTCCTGCCGGTCCATCACGAAGGGCCGGAAATCGTCGCGGGTGCGGATCCGGGCATAGGCCTGCATCAGATCCAGCAGCGTGGCGCTGTAGGTCACGCGCCGCACCCGCTCCACACCTTCGGGCAGGCCCCGGGCAAAGAAATCGCGCCCCAGCCGATCGCGGGCCATCAGCCGGGCGGCCACGTCGCGCATCGCCTGCAGGCGTTCCAGCTGAAAGGCCAGATGCGCCGCCAGCTCCTCCCCCGAGGGGCCTTCCTCGGTGGGATCGGGCGGCAGCAGCAGGCGCGATTTCAGATAGGCCAGCCATGCCGCCATCACCAGATAATCCGCCGCAAGTTCGATGCGCAGCGCCTTGGCCTGTTCGACAAAAGCCAGATACTGCCGCGCCAGATCCAGCACGGAGATGCGGCGCAGATCCACCTTCTGCGTGCGCGACAGCGTCAGCAGCAGGTCGAGCGGGCCCTCGAACCCCTCGACATCGACAATCAGCGCCTCGGCGGCAAGCCGGTCCGCGACGCTGAGCGTCTCGATATTGCCGAAACTGTCGTCCTGCATCAGAGACCCTCGGCCACCAGTGCCTTACGTTCCGCATGAAGCGCCGTCAGGTCAACCGGCTGTGGCGCGGTGCGGCGGGCCAATGCTGCCTCGGCCCGGCGCAGGGCCGCATCGGAAAGCTGGCCCGAGGCCGCGACCACCTGCGCCAGTTCTTCCACATCGCCGTTGCAGTGCAGCACCAGATCGCAGCCTGCGGCGATGGCGGCGGCGCTGCGCGAGGCCACATCCCCTGACAGCGCCTGCATGGAGATGTCATCGGTCATCAGCAGCCCGGCAAAGCCCAGATCTTGCCGGATCAGCGAGATCATGGTAGGCGACACCGTGGCGGGGTCCGGGGCGATGCCCTCAAACACCAGATGCGCGGTCATCGCCAGCGGCAGATCGGCAAAGGGCCGGAAGGCGGCAAAATCCACCGCCTCCAGTTCGGCGCGGGGTGCCTTGATGCGCGGCAGATCCAGATGGCTGTCAAGCTGCGCCAGCCCGTGACCGGGCAGATGTTTCATCACCGGCAGCACGCCGCCCGCGACCATGCCGCGCACCGCCGCCTGCCCCATCGTCACCACCTGCGCGGTGCTGGTGCCGTAACAGCGGTTGCGCAGAAAGGCATGGGTTTCGGGCCGGGCCACATCCAGCATCGGCGCGCAGTTGCCGTCGATGCCAAGCGCGCGCAGCTCTGCCGCGATGATGCGGAAGCGCAGCTCCATCGCCCGCGCGGCATGGCGGCCATACAGCGCCACCTCGTCAAGCGGCGGCAGGAAGTCACTGGCGAGCGGCGGGCGCAGCCGCTGCACCCGTCCGCCTTCCTGATCGATGAAGATCGGCGCGTCGCGGCCCACCACCTGCCGCAGCTCGTCGGTCAGGGCGCGGATCTGCGCGGCATCTGCAAGGTTGCGGGCAAAGAGGATGAAGCCGAAAGGATCGGCCTGCGCAAAGAAACGCGCCTCGGCCCCGCTCAGCCGGAGGCCGGACGGGGCAAGGATGGTGGCTCCGGGGCGGCTCACCGCGTCGTCACCGGGATGCAGTCGGAATTTTCCGCGACAAAGGCGGCGCAGAACCGGCGGGCATCGGCCAGATCCTCGAACCCGGCGGCGCGCAGCCGGTAGAAGACCCGGCCACCGGAGGTGGCGCGTTCGATCACGCGGTCCTTGCCTTCCATGAATTCGCCAAAGCGGCCGCTGAAGCGGTCCCATTCCTTGCGTGCGGTTTCCGGGCTGTCATAGGCGCCAAGCTGCGCCAGCCGGGTGCCCGCAGGCAGCGTGTCGGGCGAGATTTCGGCGGGCCCCTCGGGCGCGGCAGGGGCGGTGGCCAGCGCCACGGGCTGTGTCGCCAGATTGCCGGGGCGCTGCGCGGGCCGCAGGGACCGGGTCAGCGCGCCTGCGGGCACATTGGCGGCGACCTGCACGGGCGCCTCCTCCACCGGCTCGGTCAGATCCCCCGCCAGATCGGCGGCGGGATCGGGCTGCGGCTCGGGGGTCAGCTCGGAAAACGGCACAGCATCAGCGGCGATCTGGTCGGCCAGCGCCTGAATGGGATCCACGTCCGCATCTGCGAGGGCGGGCGGCACCGGGGCCGGACCCTCCTGTTCTTCCGCTGCAAGCCCCGGCCCATCCGGACCGGGCGCCACCACGGCGGGGGCGATGCGATCGGCGGGAGTGCGCGCTTCGGTCAGCACCTCCTGCGGCACGTCCTCTTCGGTCAGGCTGACGCCGCGCGGGGCCAGCAGCAGCCGGTCGGGCGCGGGGGCGGCGGTGCCGGTGCCCGCCACGTCATTGACCGACAGGCCCTGATGGCTGGCGCGGGTGCCGCCGGGATCGTCGGGCGCGATGCGCACCGGACCTTCCATCGCCTGCACCACCGGAATGCCGGTGATGTCGCGCACGATCAGCTTGTAGCCCCAGACGCCCACGCCAATCAGCAACGCGAAGGACACCGCAGCCCCGGCCCAGTTGGTGAGCGAGGCCACGTTACGTCCGGAGCGCGCGGGCGCTTCGGGCCCGTCATAGGTGTAATCTGCCATCTCTGCCTCGGTTGCCCCGGCCCCGGCGGTTGCTCCGCCGTCAGCCTGCCTGCACTGCCCGTCAGCTCCGAGGCGGCGCCTGTTTCAGCGCATCTCCTCCATCGGAGCCACGCCCAAGATACCAAGGCCCGCCGAAATAACAACCGCGACGGACCGGGCCAGCGCGATTTTGCTCTGGCTTGTGGCCGGATCGTCCTGAAGGAAGCGCAGGGACGGTTCATCATGGCCCCGGTTCCAGAGCCCGTGCAGGTCAGAGGCGAGTTCGTTGAGCCAGATCGCCACCTTATGCGGCTCGTGCCCCTTGGCGGCAATCTCCACCAGACGTGGCCATTCGGCAAGCTTGCGGATCAGCCCAAGCTCCGCGTCATGGTCCAGCTTGGTCATGTCGGCCCGCGCCAGGGCTGCGTCGGACACGTCGACCCCGGCCTCCTTGGCCTTGCGCAGCACCGAACAGACCCGGGCATGGGCATATTGCACGTAGAAGACCGGGTTTTCGCGGCTCTGTTCGACCGCCTTGGCAAAGTCGAAATCCAGCGCGGCATCGTTCTTGCGGGTCAGCATGACAAAGCGCGTCACGCCGGGGCCCACCTCCTCGACCACGTCGCGCAGGGTGATGAAGGTGCCCGCGCGCTTCGACATCTTGAATTCTTCGCCGTTCTTGAACAGCTTGACCAGCTGGATCAGCTTGATGTCCAAGGGCACGCGGCCACCGGACAGGGCCGAGACCGCCGCCTTCATCCGCTTGACATAGCCGCCATGGTCAGCGCCGAACACGTCGATCAGCTGGTCATAGCCGCGGGTGATCTTGTCGTAATGATACGCGATGTCGGGGGCGAAATAGGTCCAGCTGCCATCCGATTTCATGATCGGGCGGTCCACGTCATCGCCATGTTCGGTGGATTTGAACAGCGTCTGCTCGCGCGGTTCCCAGTCTTCGGGCAGCTTGCCCTTGGGCGGCTCCAGCGTACCGCGATAGATCAGGCCCTTGCCGCGCAGATCCTCGATCGCCGCCTCGATCCGGCCCGTGCCATAGAGCGACTTTTCGGAAAAGAAGTGATCCATCTTGACGCCCAGCAGGTCCAGATCGTCACGGATCATGTCCATCATGGCATCGGTGGCGAAATCGCGCACCACTTCCAGCCATTCATCCTCGGGGGCGTCGACAAAGCGGTCGCCCACCTTTTCCTTGAGCCGCTCCCCCGCCGGGATCAGGTAATCTCCGGGATAGGTGCCGGGGGCAAAATCCACGGCGCGGCCATGCGCCTCCAGATAACGCAGATAGACGGAACGGGCGAGCACATCGACCTGCGCGCCGCCATCGTTGATGTAATATTCCCGCGTCACGTCATAGCCCGCATAGGCCAGCAGCGACGCCAGCGCATCGCCAAACACCGCGCCACGGGTATGGCCCACATGCATCGGCCCCGTCGGGTTGGCCGAGACATATTCCACATTGACCTTCTGCCCCTGCCCCATGTCGGACCGGCCATAATCCTGCCCTGCCGACAGCACCTTGGCGGGCAGCGCCTGCCATGTGGCGGATCCCAGCCGCAGGTTCAGAAAGCCCGGCCCCGCCACCTCTGCCGAGGTGACGCGAGGATCCTGCCCCAGCTTCGCCGCCAGTGCCTCGGCGATGTCGCGCGGCTTTTTCCCGGCGGGCTTGGCCAGCACCATGGCGGCATTGGTCGCCATGTCGCCATGCAGGGCGTCACGCGGCGGTTCCACCGTCACGGCCCCGGTGTCGAGCCCCTCCGGCAGCGCGCCTTCGGCCTGAAGCGCGGCGATGGACTGCAGCACGAGGCTCCGGATGTCGGTGAAGAGGTTCATGTGCTCGATCTCCCTAAGGTCGGCCTGTCCTCTACCATTTTGGCCTGCCGGGTCAAATGCTGTCGGTGCTCTCTCCGGTTTTGTCCGCATCGGCGGCACGCGCCGCCTCCTGCCGGTCCTCGCGGGCGGGGATCAGCGCCACGAGCCGGGTGCCCGCCGTCTCCTTGGGGGGCTGTTCGGGGCCCAGCAGGCGGAAGGTGCCGTTCGGCCCCAGATCGGCCACCGGCACCGCGCCGGGGTTATGGGCGCGCCAGTCCTCAAGCGTGAACTCCTCCGACAGCCGCGTGACCCGGAATTCCCAGCCTTCAGCCAGCCGGGCATTGGCCTCGAAGAACGTCTCGTCCGGGCCGAACCGCTGGCCCCCCAGCGTGGCGGGCAGCGCGTGCCGCGACGAGGCCTCGCGCCCGCGTTTGAGCTGGAACACGTGTTCGCGCCCGAATGCCGGGGCAAGGTCGGTGGCGACAAGCGTGTTGTAGGCGTCATTGTCGGTGGCGGTCAGCAGCTTGTCGTAGCTCACCAGATCCAGCCGGTGCTCTGCCGCCTCCGACAGGATGTCACCAAAAAATGTCTCAAGCCCCGCGTCGCGGGCATGGCGCAGATGGGCGTGGTTGGGATCGGCCACCAGCACCGGCACCTCCAGCTTCTTCAGCGCCAGACCAAGGGCGGTGGCCCAGCGGCTGCCGCCCACGATCAGCACGCCGGGCGTGTCAGAGGCGATCAGCCCCAGCGCCCGCGCCATGGGGGTCAGGGTGAAGCCGTGCAGCACCACCGTGGCCGCCACCAGCGCAAAGGCCAGCGTGCCGATCCGCGATCCGTCCTCGATCCCCAGCGCCGCCAGCCGTTCGCCGAACAGCCCCGCCACCGCCACCAGCACCACGCCGCGCGGCCCGGTGAAGGCGACCAGCACCCGTTCGCGCCACGGCACGTTGCTGCCCAGCATCGACACCAGCACCGGCAGCGGACGCGCCACAAGGATCACCGCCACCACAAAGGCCAGCGCCCGCCAGTCCAGCGTCGCCAGCGTCTCCACCGTCATGTTGGCGGCAAGCAGGATGAACACGCCCGAGACCAGCAGGATCGTCGCCTGCTCCTTGAACCGGTGCATTTCGGTATAGCTGGCAAGGCCGGAATTGGCGATCCACAGCCCCATGATGGTGACGGTCAGCAGCCCGCTTTCATGCAGCACCGAATCCGCCAGCGCGAACACCGCCAGCACCGACACGAACAGCACCGGCACCTTCATGTATTCCGGCACCTGCCCGCGGCGGAAGGCCTGAACCAGCCCCCAGCCGCCCGCGACCCCCAGCAGGGTGGCCACGACAAGCCCCATGGCCAGATCAGCGAGCGCCCCGCCCACGGAACTGGCATCGGCCAGCACCGAGACCAGCTCGAAGGCCAGCACCGCCGCCAGCGCGCCGATCGGGTCGTTGACGATCGCCTCCCATTGCAGCAGCGCCGCCGGGCGTTTGCGCAGCCGCGCCTGCCGCAAGAGCGGCGCGATCACCGTGGGCCCGGTCACGATCAGGATGCCGCCAAACACCGCCGAGCTTTCCCAGCTCAGCCCCGCCACCCAGTGCAGGGTCAGGGCCGAGACAGCCCAGCCCAGCGGAGCCCCGATCAGCACCAGCCGCCGCACCCCCACCGTCGCGTCGCGCAGGTTCTGGATGTTCAGCGTCATGCCGCCTTCGAACAGGATGATCGCCACGGCGATGGCCAGCATGGGCTGCATCAGCGCGCCGAACTGTTCCGAGGGCAGCAGCAGGCCCAGCCCCGGCCCCGCCGCCAGCCCCGCCAGCAGCATCACCACGATGCCCGGCAGTTTCAGCCGCCATGCCAGCCATTGCGACCCGACGCCAAGCGCCCCCACAAGCGCAAAGCCCAGCACCGGGTCGATCCCCGCCACTCCTGCGTCCGTCATTCCCTGCCTGTCCCCTTGTCAACCGCCCTGCCCGGGCCCGGTCATGAAGTGATGCCTCACCCGGATCTGTCCAGTGCCGTCTCAGGCCCGGTCGTGAAGAATATCCTTGCCGGTCAGCCGCGCATGCTGCTGCAGCGCATAGCGGTCGGTCATGCCCGCCACGTAATCCGCCACCAGCCGCGCCAGCGGCACCTCGCCCTCGCGCGCGGCCTCCGCCGCCTGCCAGCGTTCGGGCAGCAGCGACGGATCGGCCATATAAAGCGGAAACAGCTCCAGCAGCGCCGTGGTCACCTTTTCGCGGATCACCACCACCGAGGGCGCGCGATACATGCGGGTGAACAGGAACTCGCGGATCTGTTTCAGATCGCGCCACATCGGGTCGGAAAAGGCGATGACCGGATGGCCCAGACGGCGGATCGCGTCGGCGCTGGCGGGGGCGGCTGCCGTGATCCGGGCGTGGCTGGTGTCGATCACGTCCGACACCATATAGCCGAACACCCGGCGCAGCGCCTCGTGGCGGCGGCGGATCGGCTCCAGCCCCGGATAAAGCCGGTCCACCTCGGCATAGGCGGGGGCGATCAGCGGCAGATCGGCGATCTCGGCCTCGGTGAACAGCCCCGCCCGCAGCCCGTCCTGCAGATCATGGTTGTTATAGGCCACGTCATCGGCCAGCGCCGCCACCTGCGCCTCGCCGGAGGCATGGGTGTCGAGTTCCAGATCGTGATGCGCGTTGTATTCGGCCAGCGCCAGCGGCAGCGCCTTGCCCGGCGCCAGCGGCAGCAGCGGCCCGTTATGCTTGGCGATGCCTTCGAGCGTGTCCCATGTCAGGTTCAGCCCGTCGAATTCGGCATAATGCCGCTCCAGCGAGGTGACGATGCGCAGGGTCTGGGCGTTGTGATCGAAGCCGCCATAGGGCGCCATCAGCAGATGCAGCGCATCCTCGCCGGTATGGCCGAACGGCGTGTGGCCCAGATCATGTGCCAGCGCCACCGCCTCGGTCAGGTCGGTGTTCAGCCCCAGCGCATTGGCGATGGTGCGCGCCACCTGCGCCACCTCGATGCTGTGGGTCAGGCGGGTGCGGTAAAAATCGCCCTCATGCTCCACAAACACCTGCGTCTTGTGCTTGAGCCTGCGAAAGGCCGAAGAATGGATGATCCGGTCCCGGTCGCGCTGAAAGCAGGAGCGGAAGGCGCTTTCCTCCTCCGCCACCCGGCGCGGCCGCGCCTGCGCGGGATCACATGCGTAAACATCCATCGTGCCAAGCCTTCTTGCGTTATGCGGCTGCGGATCGCCGCCCCCGGTTGCCGCCCGTCCCAAGGATCCCTATATTATGACCAGTCCGGGAGATAAACCTTTGAGGTGACCCATGAACCTGCCCCCGAAAGTAACCCCGCGCGCCTATGCCCGCCTGTCCGAGATCGGCGCCCATGCGCAGGGCAAGGCGCTGCGCATCGCGGTCGAAGGCGGCGGCTGCTCCGGCTTTCAGTATGACATCCGGCTGGATGACCCCGCCACCGACGATCTGGTGCTGGAAGGCCAAGGGGAACGGGTGGTGGTCGATTCCGTGTCGCTGCCCTTCCTCGCCAATGCGGTGATCGACTTTTCCGAAGAGCTGATCGGCGCCCGTTTCGTGATCGAAAATCCCAACGCCACCAGCTCCTGCGGCTGCGGCACCAGCTTCTCGATCTGAGCCCGACCGCAGGCCGGGTGATCCGGTCGCGGCATCCCAGAACAGAACAAGGCGCATCCTGCGGGATGCGCCTTTTCTTCTGACCCCAAATATCCCGGGGGAGTCGCCGCAGGCGACGGGGGCAGCGCCCCCGCGCCCCGCTTACTCTTCGGTCACAGCCGCGTCCCCGTCATCCTCGGACATGTGGAAATCCAGCCCATGCGCGCTGCGGATGCGTTCTTCGATGTCCCGGGCGATCNGCGCCCCGCTTACTCTTCGGTCACAGCCGCGTCCCCGTCATCCTCGGACATGTGGAAATCCAGCCCATGCGCGCTGCGGATGCGTTCTTCGATGTCCCGGGCGATCTGGGTGTTTTCGCGCAGGAAGGTCTTGGCGTTTTCCCGGCCCTGCCCGATGCGTTCGTCGCCATAGGAATACCACGCCCCGGATTTGTCGACCACGCCGGCCTTGACCCCCAGATCCAGCAGTTCCCCGGTCTTGGAGATGCCTTCGCCATACATGATGTCGAATTCCACCTGCTTGAAGGGCGGAGCCACCTTGTTCTTCACCACCTTCACGCGGGTCTGGTTGCCCACCACCTCGTCGCGGTCCTTGATCGCGCCGATGCGCCGGATGTCGAGCCGCACGGAGGAGTAGAATTTCAGCGCATTGCCCCCGGTCGTGGTCTCGGGCGAGCCGAACATGACGCCGATCTTCATGCGGATCTGGTTGATGAAGATCACCATGCAGTTCGACTTGCTGATCGACCCGGTAAGCTTGCGCATGGCCTGGCTCATCAGCCGGGCATGCACGCCCACCGAACTGTCGCCCATGTCGCCCTCAAGCTCGCTCTTGGGCGTCAGGGCGGCCACGGAGTCCACCACCACGAGGCTCACCGCGCCGGAGCGCACCAGCGTGTCGGTGATCTCGAGCGCCTGTTCGCCGGTATCGGGCTGAGAGATCAGCAGCTCTTCAAGATCCACGCCCAGCTTGCGGGCATAGCTGGGATCAAGCGCGTGTTCCGCGTCCACAAAGGCGCAGACGCCGCCCTTTTTCTGCTCCTCGGCCACCACATGCAGGGTCAGCGTGGTCTTGCCGGAGCTTTCGGGCCCGTAGATTTCGATGATCCGGCCCTTGGGCAGGCCACCGATCCCAAGCGCGATGTCGAGCCCCAGAGAGCCGGTGGAGGTCGACTCGATATCCTTGAGGGCATTGGCGCCCCCCAGTTTCATGATCGACCCTTTGCCGAACTGACGCTCGATCTGGGCGAGCGCCGAGTCGAGCGCTTTTTGGCGGTCTGCGTTGCGCTTGCTGTCCATTGTCAGAAGATCTGCCGTTGCCATGGTTTCGGTCCTTATTCCACACCCCGTCCGGAGCGGCAATCGCTGCTTTCGTTCGCTTCTTGTTCCTGACCTATATGGGACCAAAAGCGGAACAGTGCAAGCCCCTTGTCACAGCGAGTTTTTCCTATTTCGGTTAAAAAGTGGTTTACCGTGACACACCCTCACGCAGAAAGGCCGGTGGATGCTGATATTCTGGAAAGCGCGGCTGGTGCTGCTGGCGGTGCCCAAGACGGGCAGTTCCGCCTATGAGGCCGCGCTTGCGCCGCATGCCTCGATGACCGTGCTTGATCCGCCCGAACTGAAACATGCCCCCGTCTACCGCTACAACCGTTTTTTCCGGCCCATGTTCGACAAGATGGAGGCGGAGATGGAGCTTATGGCGGTGATCCGCGAGCCGGTCTCGTGGCTTGGCTCGTGGTACCGGTATCGTCAGCGCGATTTTCTGGACGGGCGGCCAAGTTCCACCAAGGGGCTGAGCTTCGCGCAGTTCGTGGAGGCCTATCTTTCTAGCGACCGCCCGGCCTGCGCCAATGTCGGCAGTCAGGCCAAGTTCATCGAGCCGCGCCCCAACGGCACCGCCGTCACCCATCTGTTCAAATACGAGAATCAGGCGGCCATCGTCGGATTTCTGGAGGACCGGCTGGGGCTGGCGCTGGATCTGCCGCGGGAAAATGTCTCTCCGCGCGGGGATCTGAGCCTGCCCCCCGATCTGGAGGCGCGGCTGCGCCAGGCCTGTGCCGCGGATTTCGAGGTCTGGGCCCGGGCCCGCTGAAGGTCAGTGCAGTTGCTGGTGCACGGTTTCGGTCAGCTCATTCAGCGAGAACGGCTTGGGCAGGAAAACCGAATTGGGCACCAGCATCTGCCCTTCGCCAAAGATGTCCTCGGCATAGCCGGACACGAAGACCACCCGCGTGTTCGGGCGCGCCACCAGCGCCTTGCGCACCCAGGTGGGGCCGTCCATGCCGGGCATGACGACGTCGGTGACAAAGACATCCACCGCCACCGCCGGATCCTCCAGCTTGGTCAGCGCATCCTCGGCGGTTTCCGCCTCGATCACCGTATAGCCGCGCAGGCGCAGCGCGCGGGCGGCAAAGGCGCGCACCGGCGCCTCGTCCTCGACCAGAAGGATCACGCCGACGCCGTTCTGCACCACCTTGCGCTGCGGCGGAGGTGGCTCCACCGCCTCGGGCTGCGGCTTGGCGTCATGCGCGGGAAAGAGCAGCGTGAAGCAGGTGCCGGATCCCACCGCGCTGTCGACAAAGATGAATCCTCCGGTCTGCTTCACGATGCCATAAACCGTCGACAGGCCAAGCCCGGTGCCTTCGCCGGTGCGCTTGGTGGTGTAGAACGGCTCGAACACCTTGTGCAGCTTGTCCTGCGGGATGCCGGTGCCCTCGTCGATCACCCTGACCGAAACATAGGCGCCCGGCTCCACCAGCGCGCGGTCGCGCTTCATCGGCTGGGTCAGCACCAGACGCTCGGTCTCGATGAGGATTTCGCCCCCCTCCGGCATGGCGTCGCGGGCATTGACCACGAGGTTCATCATCACCTGCTCCAGCTGCCGCCGGTCGCCACGGATGGCGGGCAGGACGGGATCGTGGCGCAGGGTCAGATGCACCCGCTCCCCCACCAGCCGGTTCAGCAGATGCGTGAGGTCGGAAAGGGTGTCGCGCAGATCCAGCACTTCGGGGCGCAGCGTCTGCTTGCGCGAAAAGGCCAGCAGCTGTCCCACCAGCGCCGCAGCGCGGTTGGCGTTCTGGTTGATCTGCACCAGATCGGCATAATCCGCGTCGCCCTGATCGTGGCGCAGCAGCAGCAGGTCGCAATGGCCGGAAATCGCGGTGAGCAGATTGTTGAAATCATGCGCCACGCCGCCAGCAAGCTGCCCGATCGCCTGCATTTTCTGGCTCTGCACAAACTGCGCCTCAAGCGATTTCAGCTCGGTGGCGTCGTTGAGCACGGCCACAAGCTCGGCGCGGCCCTCGTCCACCACCCGCGCCAGCGTGACCTGCACAAAAACCTCGCGGTCGGCGCGGGTCAGCCGCAGGAATTCAGACCGGTGCAGGCCCCGGCCCGCCACCGCCTCGGCGAGCCAGTCGGTGATCGACCGCCCCAGCCCCTCCATGTGTTCGGTGATGCTGCCGCCATCGGCAGAGGCCACATCCAGCAGGCGGCAGGCCCCGGCATTGGCGCGCAGGATGCGCCCGTCCCGCGCCAGCCGCAGCAGCGGCACCGGCAGGTCATCGAAGCCGGTGCGGTCGGGGGGTGGCGACTCTCCCGCGGCGGGCAGTTCGCGCAGCACGATTTCCTGCCGCCCCGCCCCGGTGGACGAACAGCGCAGCTCGAACGGGCGCGGCCCTTCGGCCGTGCTCAGCTGATGCACCTTGCCCGGGCGCAGCGGCAGATCCTGCACCACATCCTCCAGCCGTTTGATGCGGCGCCCCAGCAGCGTGCGGGCCTGCACATTCATATAAAGCACCGCCCCGCTGCGCCCGATGGTCATGACCGGCGGTTCGCCGGAGGCAGGGGCGGGGGCGGAGGCGCGGGCCAGAGGGTCGATGCGCCAGTAACAGCGCCCGGCCCCGTCAAGGCGCAGGCAGATGTCGAAGCGCCCGGCATGGGTGCTGAGGTCCTCGCGCGCGGACCCGGATGCGGCGGCAGCCATGCGCAGGCGGTGCAGCACCCCGCCCGCGCTGGCCATGCTGGCATTCAGCACCGAAACAAGATCGGCCCCCGCAACCTCGCCAAACCGCAGGCGGGCAGCGGCATTGGCAAAGATCACCCGGCCTTCCGCATCGGTGGCAAGGATCGGCGCTGGATCCTGCTCGGCAAAATGTGTCAGCGTGTCAAATTCGGCGCGCTGGCGGCGTAGCCTGCGCAGGCGCAGCAGACCGGTCAGCAGCCCCAGCGCCAGAAACCCCGCCGCCGCCGCCAGCAGGGCCAGCTGCGGCAGACGGGCGGAGGCGATGGCCAGCGCCGCGCAGCCCGCCGCAAGCCCCAGCAGAACCGCTGCTTCGGTGAACGTGCCAAGGACGTTCCGCCGCCCGGTGACCGCCGCATCCGCCACGCCGCTTCCTTCTCCCTCGAATCCTCTCCTGATCCTGTCGCACATGCGGCCTTAAACAAAGGTAAACAGCAGCCCTCAGCCGAGATCGCCGCGCCGCATCACCGCATAATAAAACCCGTCCGCGCCGTCAGAGGGCAGGAACTGCCGCGACTCCTCGACCTGCCAGCCGGGATGGCGCGCCTGAAAGGCGGCGACCTGATCGGCGTTCTCCGGCGTCAGAACAGAACAGGTGACATAGGCCAGCACGCCAGACGGGGCGAGAAGATCTGCAGCCTCATCAAGGATTTGCGCCTGTGTCTTCAGAGTCTGCGCGAAGTTCTCCGGAGTAAGGCGCCACTTGCCCTCGGGGCTGCGGCGCCATGCCCCGCTGCCCGAACAGGGCACGTCGCAGAGCACCAGATCATAGGGGCCCATGGGGGCGCTGACCACGCGCAGCCGGGCGCCTGCGCGGTCGGCGCGGGCGGGCAGATCGCTCATGCGGCGGGGGTCGGCGTCATGCGCCTCGATCACGCCGCGCAGGCGCGCGGCCATGGCCAGCGCCTTGCCGCCGCCGCCCGCGCAGTAATCCAGCACCCGCGCCCCCGGGGTCAGCGGCAGCGCGGCACAGACCGCCTGACTCGCCGCATCCTGCAGTTCCACCAGCCCTTCGGCATAGGCGCGCGACTGCGCGACGCGGCGCGCGCCCGAGGTCACTTCAAGCGCGGTGTCGGCCAGCGGATGCGGCGCCGTCTCGATGCCGTCAAGCGCCAGCGCCGCCTGCGCCGCCTCGCGGCGGCCCAGCATCGTGTTGACCCGCAAGAAGACCGGCGCGCGGTGGCGCAGCGCTTCGGCCACCTCGGGCAGACGCGGGCCCAGCGAGGTCTCGAACACCGGCAGCAGCCAGTCGGGCAGATCAAGCGCCGCGGCACCATCGGGCATGGCCCCCGCGTCGCGCTCCGCCTCGGTCAGCGGGGCGGGCGCATGGCCTGCCCCGTCAAAGAGCGTGTCGGGATCGGTGCCCGCCTGCCGCAGCAGCCCGAGGATGCGGGCGCGCCCGGTCTCGGCCCCCCCGACGACCGCCGAGGAGCGCCAGCGCCGCAGCGCGTCGAACACGTGATCGCGCACCGCCGCCCGGTCCTTGGACCCGGCAAAGCGCGAGGCGCGCGACCAGCCAAGCAGCGCCTGTTCGGCGGCCGCGCCCGCCGCGATACGGTCGAGAATCTCTGCCGCCGCCTGCAGCCTTGCGCCGGGGGTCACGGGCGCCGTCCCAGAACCGCCATCCGCTCAGCCGATCCGGTAATTGGGGGATTCGCGGGTGATCTGCACGTCATGCACATGGCTTTCCGACAGACCGGCATTGGTGATCTTCACGAAGGTGCAGTTGCGGCGCATCTCTTCGACCGTGGCATTTCCGGTATAGCCCATGGCGGCGCGCAGACCGCCGACCAGCTGGTGAATCACAGCCCCCGCCGAGCCCTTGTAAGGCACCTGCCCTTCGATGCCTTCCGGCACCAGCTTGTCGGAGGCCGCATCCTTCTGGAAATAGCGGTCCGCCGAGCCGCGCGCCATGGCGCCAAGGCTGCCCATGCCGCGATAGGATTTGAAGCTGCGGCCCTGATAGAGGATGACCTCGCCCGGGGCCTCGTCGGTGCCCGCGATCATCGAGCCGACCATGGCGCAGGACGCGCCCGCCGCGATGGCCTTGGCGAAATCGCCCGAGAACTTGATGCCGCCATCGGCGATGACCGGCACGCCGCCCGCCGCCTGCGCGCAGTCCATGATCGCGGTCAGCTGCGGCACGCCCACGCCCGCCACCATGCGGGTGGTGCAGATGGAGCCCGGCCCGATGCCGACCTTGACCGCATCGGCCCCTGCGTCGATCAGCGCGCGGGTGGCCTCGGCGGTGGCGACATTGCCCGCGATGACCTGCACGCGGTTCGACAGCATCTTGGCGCGGCGCACCGCCTCCAGCACCCCAGCGGAATGGCCATGCGCGGTGTCGACCACCACGATGTCCACCTCGGCATCTACCAGCGCCTCGGTCCGCTCGAAGCCCGAATCCCCCACCGAAGTGGCGGCGGCAACGCGCAGGCGGCCCAGATCATCCTTGCAGGCGGTGGGGTTGAGCACGGCCTTTTCGGTATCCTTGAGCGTCAGCAGCCCCGTCAGCTTGCCCTCGGCATCGGTGACCAGCAGCTTTTCGATGCGCCGCGCGCGCATCAGGCTGATCGCCTCGTCGCGGTCGGCGGGTTCGCGCAGGATCGCGAGATTGTCGGAGGTCATCATCACCCGCACCGGCGTGTCGGGATGCTGGGCGAAGCGCATGTCGCGGTTGGTGACGATGCCCACAACGCGGTGCCGTTCGTCCACCACCGGAAAGCCGGTGAAGCCGTAACGGTCGGTCAGGGCCTGCGCATCGGCCAGCGTCTGGTCCGGGCTCAGCGTGACCGGGTTGTAGACGATGCCGGATTCGAACCGCTTGACCCGGCGCACCTCCTGCGACTGGCGCTGGACGTCGAGGTTTTTATGGATCACCCCGATGCCGCCGGCCTGCGCCATGGTGATGGCCATGCGGGCCTCTGTCACCGTGTCCATGGCCGAGGACAGCAGCGGGATGTTGAGCGCGATCTCGCGCGTGACCCAGGTCCGGGTGTCCGCCGTGGAGGGCAGGACGCTGGACGCAGCGGGAACAAGCAGAACATCGTCGAAGGTGAGGGCCTCGCGAATCTCCATGGGGGCGGCTCCTTGGGAGGGTATCGGTTGGCGCCCCCCTATTGCATGGATGCGGGACGGGGGAAAGACCCGAAGGGCCGCACCGCGCGTCGTGGTGGCAGGGGGCGCTGCCCCCGTCGCGCAGGGCGCGACTCCCCCGGAGTTTGCCGGGCAAGATGAAGGGCGGCGGTCAGAACAGCAGGTCAAGGAGCGCGAGCAGAGCGAAGGGCAAGGACAGCAGCAGGGCCAGCAGCAGCGCCGCCCCGGGGGCAAGGCGCGGCGCGGGGGCGTGAAGGCGGGGGCGGCGGGGTCCGGGCTGGGTCATGGCGGGCATTAACGGGGCTGCAGGTAATTTTGCGGTTAATGGCGGCATGGCTGATTCCGGTTTGCTGCTGCCCCTGCCCCAGTCCGTGGAACATGCGCGCAGCTGCGCGCTGCTGGGGGTTGCTTGCAGCGAGGGGCGCATCGGCGCTGCCGGGGCGGAGCGGCTGGTCTGGCGGGCGCAGGCGCGGCAGATCTGGGGGCTGGGCGCGGTGCGGCTGATCTCGCGCGGGCCGGTGGCGGCGGAGGAGGACCTGCTGCAGGACTGGCTGGCGGGGCTGCGCGGCGGGCCGCTCTTGCTGAATGCCGAAGGGCTGGGGGCGGAGGCGCTGCGCGCTGCGGGGTTCTGGCCGCTGCTGACCCCCGCCACGCTGGCGCTGCTGGATCTGGGGCCCGCGGCGGAGATGCGGGCACGGCTGGCGCAGAAATGGCGCAACCGGCTGAACCGGGCGGAGGGTCTGGGGCTGGTGATCCGCCGCATGCCGCTGGCGCGCGGGCACTGGCTGCTGGCGGCGGAGGCGGCGCAGGCCCGGGCGCGGCGCTATCGCGGCCTGCCCCCCGCCTATCTGGAGGCGTTTGCGGCGGCCAATCCCGGGCGGGCGCTGATCTGGCAGGCGGAGCAGCGGCAGAAGCCGGTGGCGGCGATTGCGGTGCTGCGGCACGGGCCCATGGCCACATGGCAGTGCGGGGTGACCCTGCCCGAGGGCCGGGCCTGCCATGCCATGACCCTGCTGCTGTGGTCGGCCATGGTCTGGCTGGCGGAGCGTGGTCACACCACGCTGGATCTGGGGATTCTCGACAGCGAGGCGGCGGCGGGGCTCGCGCGGTTCAAGCTGGGCACCGGGGCGGTGCCACACCGGCTGGGGGGCACATGGCTGCGGGCGCAGGCGCTGGTGCCGCTGGCGCGCCGCCTGCCGCTGCGGATGGCGGGCGGCGGTGGCCGTCGCGAAAAAGCGGGGGCGGCCTGTGCCGCCCCTGCGCAGCTCAGTCAGTGACGGTGACGCGGGTCACTCGGTGACCGTGACGCGGGTCATCACGTCGGGTTCGCCAAGCACGGCGCCGTTGCGGCCCTCGCCCCGCTTGATCGCGTCCACCACCTCCATGCCGGAGGTCACTTCACCCACGGCGGTATACTGGCCGTCAAGATGCGGCGCCGGGGCGAACATGATGAAGAACTGCGAATTGGCGCTGTTGGGGTTCTGCGAGCGGGCCATGCCCACCACGCCCCGGGCGAAGGTGCGGTCGGAGAATTCTGCCGCCAGATCGGGCATGTCCGATCCGCCGGTGCCCGCCAGCCGCATGTCGGCGCCGGATTTGCCATATTGCACATCGCCGGTCTGGGCCATGAAGCCCTCGATCACCCGGTGGAACACCACGCCGTCATAGGCGCCGCTTTCCGCCAGCGCCACGATCCGCGCGGCATGTTCGGGTGCCACATCGTCGTAAAGCTCGATATGGAAGGTGCCCGTGGCGCCCTCGCCCTCCACCTGCACGTCAAGCCCCGCCGCCAGCGCGGGCGAGGCCAGAACGCAGAACGCCAGCGCGAGGCTACGCATCGGCGGCGACCTTGACGGAGATCATGCGGTCGGGGCTGGCGGGCGGCTCGCCGCGGGTGATGGCATCCACATGTTCCATCCCCGAGATCACCCGGCCATAGACGGTGTATTGCCCGTTCAGGAAGTGGTTGTCGCTGAAGTTGATGAAGAACTGCGAATTGGCGCTGTTCGGGTTCTGGCTGCGGGCCGCCCCCAGCGTGCCCCGGTCATGCGGCAGCTTGGAAAATTCCGCCGGAAGATCAGGCAGATCCGACCCGCCCGTGCCCGCGCGGCGCAGGTTGAAGTCTTTTTCCATGTTGCCGTTTTCGACATCGCCGGTCTGGGCCATGAAGCCCTCGATCACGCGGTGGAAGCAGACATTGTCATAGGCCCCGGCGCGGGCCAGTTCCTTCATCCGTTCGGCATGTTTGGGCGCCACGTCGGGCAGCAGTTCGATCACCACCGAGCCGCCTTTCAGCTCCATCACGATGGTGTTTTCGGGATCTTTGATATCGGCCATGTCGTCACTCCCTATGGCAGGCATTGCGCCCTGATCTAGTGCCGCTTGTCGGGAAAGCCAAGCGCGGCGCGGCGCGCCATTGACCTCTGCGCCCGTCCGGGGCAGACCATCACGAAGACGAGATCAGGAGGACCGACATGGCCTGGAAGACCCTCGACGATATGGATCTGGACGGCAAGCGCGTGCTGACCCGGGTCGACATCAACGTGCCCGTGGACAGCGGCGTGGTGACCGACGCCACCCGCATCGAGCGCGTGGCCCCCACCGTGCAGGACATCCTGTCGCGCGGCGGCATTCCGGTCCTGCTGGCGCATTTTGGCCGCCCCAAGGGTCAGGTGGTGCCGGAGATGTCGCTGCAGATGCTGGTGCCCGCGCTGAAGGCGGCCTTTGGCACCGAGGTGCTGTTCACGACGCTGGACGGCGCCGAGGCGGCGATCGCCGCCTGCCCGGCGGGCGCGGTGGTGCTGCTGGAGAACACCCGTTTCGAGCCCGGCGAGGAAAAGAACGATCCCGATCTGGCGGCGCGGTTCGCGGCACTTGGCGATGTCTACTGCAATGATGCGTTTTCGGCTGCGCACCGTGCCCACAGTTCCACCGAGGCGCTGGCGCGGCTGCTGCCCGCCTGCGCGGGGCGGCTGATGCAGGCCGAGCTGGAGGCGCTGGAGGCGGCACTGGGCACCCCCAAGCGTCCGGTGCTGGCGGTGGTCGGCGGCGCCAAGGTGTCGACCAAGCTTGATCTGCTGGGCAATCTGGTGGCCAAGGTCGACATGCTGGTGATCGGCGGCGGCATGGCCAACACCTTTCTGGCGGCACAGGGCGTGGCCGTGGGCAAGTCGCTCTGCGAGCATGATCTGGCCGAGACCGCGCGCGAGATTCTGGTGAAGGCCGAAGCGGCGGGCTGCGAGATCCTGCTGCCCGTCGATGTGGTGGTGGCCCGCGAATTCCGCGAGCATGCGCCCTCCGAGGTGGTGCCGGTGGCGCAATGCCCCGAGGATGCGATGATTCTGGATGCCGGGCCCGAAAGCGTGGCGGCGGTGAAGGCGGCGCTGGACCGGGCGCAGACGCTGATCTGGAACGGCCCGCTTGGCGCGTTCGAGATCGCGCCGTTTGATGCCGCGACCAATGCCGCTGCGGCCCATGCCGCGAAGCTGACCGCGCGGGGCGATCTGGTGTCGGTGGCGGGTGGCGGCGATACCGTGTCCGCGCTGAACAAGGCCGGGGCGGCGGAGGATTTCACCTATATCTCCACCGCGGGCGGTGCCTTTCTGGAATGGATGGAAGGCAAGGCGCTGCCGGGGGTTGCCGCGCTCGGCTGAGGGCGGCGGGCGGGCCGAAAGGCCACGCTCCGGGCGAAAAAGCGCGCGGGCGCGCGGCGGGGGTTTTCCTGCGCCGCGCGCCCGTGTCATGATTCGACCATGGCCGGGACGGATCCGCAGAGATCCGGCTGGCGGGGCGCGCGGGCAGGAAGGACAGCCACATGACAGGCAGACGCAAACCGGCTTTTGGCGGGGTGATCTATGCGGGCATCACGCTGAGCCTGTCGGGCTATTTCATCTTTGCCGCGGTGCAGGGCGATTACGGGCTGTTCCGCCGCGCCGAGATCATCGTCGAGGGCGAGAAGCTGGCGCTGCAGCTGAGCGAGCTGGATGCCGAGGTGGCGCGGATGGAAAACCTGACGCGGCGCCTGTCGGACGATTACCTTGACCTTGACCTGCTGGACCAGCAGGCGCGCGACGTGCTGGGCATGATCCGCCCCGACGAGATCCTCGTCCGCTGAGGGACGCGATGCGCGCGCGGTTGGGCGGGACGGGGGCGCTGCCCCCGGGCGGCGCGGGCGCCGCCTCCCCCGGGATATTTCAGGCCAATGGAAACGCAGGGCCGCGTGGCCCGGCGGGGGGCCGCGCGATTTTTGCGGGCGCGGACAGCCTGCGGCCTTTGACACTGGCGGCGCGGGCTTATAGTCTGACGGGGAAAGTTTAACACTAAACTAGTTGGGGAGAAGCGCATGGCCGCCAGGAAGCCAGCCGCGAAGCCGAATGTCTCGCCCGAGGAGCTCAAGCAATATTACCGTGACATGCTGCTGATCCGCCGTTTCGAAGAAAAGGCGGGACAACTGTATGGCATGGGGCTCATCGGCGGGTTCTGTCATCTTTACATCGGTCAGGAAGCCGTGGTCGTCGGGCTTGAAGCCGCGGCAAGCGAGGGCGACAAGCGCGTCACCTCGTATCGGGACCACGGCCATATGCTGGCCTGCGGCATGGATCCCAACGGGGTCATGGCCGAACTGACCGGCCGCGAGGGCGGCTATTCCCGCGGCAAGGGCGGGTCCATGCACATGTTCAGCCGCGAGAAGCATTTCTACGGCGGCCATGGCATCGTGGGCGCGCAGGTGCCGCTGGGGGCGGGCCTGTCCTTTGCCGACCGCTATCTGGGCAATGACCGCGTCACCTTCACCTATTTCGGCGATGGTGCGGCCAATCAGGGGCAGGTTTACGAGACCTTCAACATGGCCTCGCTCTGGAAGCTGCCGGTGGTCTTCGTCATCGAGAACAACCAGTATGCCATGGGCACCTCGCAGAAGCGGTCGACCTCGACCGAGGACATCCACACCCGCGGCGCGCCTTTCGGCATTCCCGGCGAGGTGGTCGACGGCATGGACGTGCTGGCGGTGAAGGAAGCGGGCGAAAAGGCCGTGGCGCATTGCCGCGCCGGCAAGGGTCCGTATATCCTCGAGATCAAGACCTATCGCTATCGCGGGCATTCCATGTCCGATCCGGCGAAATACCGGACGCGCGAGGAAGTGCAGAAGATGCGCGACGAGCGTGACCCGATCCAGAACGTGCGCGACCTGCTGCTGCAGGGCAAACATGCCTCCGAAGACGATCTGAAAGCGATCGACAAGGAGATCAAGGACATCGTGAACGCTTCGGCGGAATTCGCGAAGGAAAGCCCGGAGCCCGCGCTTGAGGAACTCTGGACCGACATCTACGCCGACGCCCTGCCCCAGGGCGACGCGGTCAAGGCCTGAGGCAGGAGGACGAACGTCTATGGCAACCCAAATTCTCATGCCCGCGCTTTCCCCGACCATGGAGGAAGGCACGCTGGCCAAATGGCTGGTGAAGGAAGGCG
>NZ_JAYKSL010000031.1:0-36518 GCF_035481585.1 Salipiger marinus
TGCGGGCGCAGGCGCGGGCGATCACGCCGCGCATCGCAGACAGCGTGGCCTCGGTATAGAAATCCTCCGCCCGGCCCATGCGGGTGATGGTGCGGATCGGCACCATGGAATAGCCCAGCGATCCGGCATTGTGCCCGACCACATGCGCACCGATCTCGCCCCACGCCCGTCCCTCGATGGTCTCGCCATCCGGGAAGATCACGCCGTGATAGCCGATGTCGCGCCAGCCTTTCTCCAGATGCCAGCGCCGGATCTCTGCGAACATCTGAGCGTTGGTTTTGCCCTGCCACCAGCTGGTCGGCGTGGCCGTGGTGTGCAGCGCGAAGAGCCGCACCAGATACCCCGCCTTGCCCTGAAACAGCCGGTTGCCATGGCCGGGCCGCAGCGGCAGACTGGCGGGCTGTGTCGTGGCCTCGATGACGGCACCGGAGCGCGGCAGACCATCGGCGGCGATCAGCGCGCCAAGAGTTCGGTCCAGCTCCGGCGTCCAGACCCGGCTCAGCGGCCCTTCAGTCAGATAGCCCAGGTCGATCAGCGCCCGCCCGATCTGCAGCACCGGGTCACCCCAGCGCCCCTGGTGCGCTTCGTGCAGCGCCTCCAGACTGGCGTGCGTCTTCGGCCCCCACAACCCGTCAGCCGGTCCGTTCGCGAAGCCAAGCGCCGACGCAGCCGCCTGCAGCAGGCGGATTTCCTGTCTCATGGTGATCTCCAGATGTGAGAAGGCCCCGCGCGAGGCGGGGCCGATGGCCGGTCAGGTGGGCGGTGTCACTTCTGCGGGTCACCGCCGCCGCCGCCCGCCCCGGCGCGCAGCAGCGCCATGACGAAGCGGGACAGCGCGGGGGCCTCCACCCCCAGCGCCAGCAGGCCCAGCATGGGATAGACCCACTCGGGCACCTCCTTGGCGAGGATATCGAGGCCGATATCGGCCACGAACAGGGCGATGATGGCGATCAGGCTCAGCACCTGCGCCCAGCGGACGCGCTTTTCCGCCTTGCTCATCCGAGGCAGCACGCCTTGCGGATACCGCGCTGGATCATTCGCACGGCGGACCACACGGCGAGGAACTGGAGCCCGCCGCTGGCGGTGGTGAGGGCCGCCGGCGTAACAATCGCGAACGGCAGAAGCCCGGCATAGGCGTCGAGATAGTGCCGCGACATGGCGGTGAGGATGGCGGGGATCATGTCCATCCCTTCTCGTTGACTATCCGCGCAATTTCCGCTTGCCAGATGGGGCTGCCGACGCTGGATGACAGATGTCCGTCAGTCGCAGAATTCCGAAGGGATCGCGGCACATACCCACTCGCAATATCTGCGTTGTCATCCGTCCCGCCGTCGCCCTGCGTGAGCAGGTATGAATAGATGTCGAGTGAGTTATCAGGGTATACGCTCGAAATCATATCCCACAACTCCAACATCCTGACGTATTTGGAACCGCCGATTCCCCAGCTGCCATCGGCAGAATAGAACCCCGGAATGCCCGAAATGATGAACCGGCCATTGGCGGATTTGATCTGCCGGACCATCAACCGGATGTTCTCGAAAACCTCCGCCGCCGTGGTAGCGTCGCTGAAATCGTTGGTGCCCACGCAGATGTGGTGCACGTAGTCATCGGTCGGGCAATGCGTGATCAGCGAAATCGTGCTGTCCTGACCAGCCACATAGGGCCAGTCGAAATACCAGTCACCCAGCAGCGTGAGAGACCCGCCGAAAGTGTCGAACGTGATCGCCGCGCCCCCAGAGAATTCGGCCAGTTTGAAGGTGTCACCAGACACATCGCGGACATAGTAAACCTTGTAGCGGTAGGCGTTAGCCGGATAGCTGGCGTCGATGAAATACACCTCATCTCCATTTTGGAACGGGTGCCCTGCCGATGTGAGCGTGTCACCGGAGACCGTCGCGGTGGCCTTGTAGCGTTGGAAGGAAACGCCAATCAGGCCGGTCTTGGAGTGGAACTCGACCGCGTAGGGCTCGGCGATGCGCGCGCCAAAACTCTCCCACGATGAACGATAGGCCTCGCTGATCGTGCGGGGCGGCACCGTCTTGCGGGCGCGTAGCCGCTTTGTGCCGGTGGTCGCAAAGCCGAGGCCAGCGGTGTTCGGCGCGAAGCCGATGACGCGGGCGAGGATTTGTGTGCTCGTTTCGGACCCAATACCCCAGTTCAGGAAATCGTAATCCGGAATCTCTTCGGGGAACACGGTGGAACCAGACCCCATGCCCGCCGTCTGACTGTCCCCCGGCGCCAGAAGCTTTTTCAGAGGGAGGACAAGATGCGCGATCCCGGTCGAGGTGATGACGCGATCATTCGCATTGACCGCCGTCTGAACCCCGACCGCTATTGTAGCAATCCGGGTCACATCGTCCTCGAAGTTCCTCTGAAACTCGGCGATCTGTTCGCCGCGCGTGTAGACCGCAAACAGCCCCTGATAGGTCGTGATGTCAGAAACGACGCCACTGTCGCTGGCAACCTGCGTCCGGAACGTGAACTCCAGTGATGCTGCCGTTGGCTCATCGAACTCGCCCTCGAACACCAGCATGGTCCATTCGTCGACAGCGGGCTGATCGGTGTTGATCCGCGTGAGCAGGAAATCCCCAAGTGACGTTGCCTCATCGTCCCGGAATCGGCACAGCACCGTGAAATCAACATGGACGCTCGATCGACGCGCGAGAAACACAACCCGAAATTTGCCGGTCATGTCATCGGCGACCGGAATGCTGGTGATGAACTGCTGATCGGTCCGCACCGTGCCGTTGTTGAAGTGCGTGGTCTCGAAGAACTTTGCAGTCATGTTCTCCGGCACGGTGCGGGGCAGGTCTGTCGGGGTATCCACAATCTGCCATGTGGCCGGGGTCGTGCCACCACCACCCGAAGCCGCCGACCATCCAGCGGGCGCGATTGAGGAACCAACCTCCGCGTCGATCAGGCGGGCGTTCGTGATGGGGTTGGCCATTTGCAGGCCCGGATTGCGCAGCACGTCGCCGTAACGGTGCGCAAGGTCCGCCGCCGCGACTTCGGCGCGGGCCTCGATCCCCGGTTCCCACGTCGCAAGTTCAGGACGCTCGAAGTGGACGCCGATACCGCCAAGGTGGGCAGTCCCTGAAAAGTCCACAGTCGCAGTCGTCGTCTGGAAACGCGGGCCAATCAAGATGTGCGTCACGGTGGGGTCCGCGATGTTTGCCCGCAGCACCCTCTTGGTGTATTCGCCCACCACCTCGTCGGAATAGAGATTCGTCAGGCCGATCTGGCCGACATAGGTTTCACCGCCGTCCGTGTAGCCGAGAGCAACGCCGATCGCCGTGATGTTGGTGGTATCCCGCTTGTAGTAAAACACCAGATAGACGGACAAAGCCGCGCGCCCGAGATATTTTTCCGGGATTGCGATCATCTGCCGCAGCTGGAAATCCGTGTTAACAGCGCCATCGCCCGAGCGGACCATCGTCATTTCGACGGCACGATTTGACCCCCAGATATCGTTCGCCTGATCATCGACAAGCTCCAGCGTGGACGGGTAGACCGCGCCCACGCCTGCTCGCGTCACCGTAAACGACGGCAATTGGACCAAAGGGTCGTTTGGGTCGATGGTGCCCAGCAGGCCTTCTGTGAAGGCAGAGTTGCGCAGTTCGTTGCGCGCCAGTTGGGGGTTGTCGTTCTTTAGCGCCTCCACGTCGGCGCCATCAGCCTTGCTGTCGACAACTTCCGTCAGCTCGTCGAGGTCCGACTGATCCGCCTTGTCCGCAATCGCCACCTCTGCCGCGTCCATAGCTGCCTGCGATGCAGCGCCCAGATTGGCCAGCGCCTCATTGGCATCCTCCAGATCACCCAGATTTTCGCTGCGGCTGAGCTTGCCTGCAATAGTGGTAGGCTGCAGCCACGTCCATTCACCAACCGCCGTTCCAAAGGCGGTGTAGAGGCCAGCGTTCTGGACGGTAGCACCACTGTCCGGATCAGTATGCGCCCCGATGTCACCGTCGAGCACCTCCGCGCGCTGGCCAATCCCGGCAGGTGTCAGCAGGGCCAGCTCCGCCCACAGAGACCGGACAATACTGGCGTATTCGGTCCCCGCCTCCACCAGCTCCAGCCGCGCCGTCAGCCCATCGGTGACCGAGGCCAGCGGCACGCGGCCCTGCAAATCAGATGCCCCATCAGCATTGAGGTAGAGTGACAGCGCGGACGCATCAAACACCGCAAATCCCGCGCCGGCATCGGTGGCGGCAAGCCCCGCCGCGACCGACCCATACAGCGGAAATCCCATGGCTGCGGCACCCGCGACAGCCTCGATGGCAGCGGTGACTGCCCTTTCGAGATCGGCCACAGTCGTGGTTTTAGGATCGGTCCCTTGGACCGGCAGGGTAAAGGTCATGACGCCTCTCAGGGATCAGGGAATGGTGAGGGGGATGGGGTCGGAAGGGGCGCCCAAGGCCCCACTTTCCAGAACCGGCACCACGAAGTAGTCGCCCGCGCCCTGCGGCAGGGTGCTGAGCGTCTGGACAAACAGCGTCACGCTATCGAGCGATCCGTCGAAATCAGACGATGCGGTAAAGGTCAGCGCATCATTTCCAGAGACTGCGGTGATGGCGTCCAACACGGAGCCATCGGCAGAGATGCTATCACCATCCTGTGCAGTGCCGCCGGTAAGCTGCGGCGTGACGGTGCCAGCGCTTCGGTCCAAGACGGTGACCGACAGCCGGTAGGTGCTGCCAGCGGTCAGGGCAAGCGACTGGCTCAGGTCACTCGCCGCGCCGGGCGTATGGCTGGCGCGATCCAGATCATGATCCCAGCCTCCACCGAACAACCATCCACCCGACCCGACAAAGGCACCGTTATCGATCAGATCGACAGCGCCATAAGACCCAGCGACGATCTCGAAGGTGCTGCCCGGGGTAACGGCGATCAGATCGGACACCGGCACAGCAGCACCGAAGCCTGCGCCCGTGGCGGCCCGATACACGCGCAGGCCCGCCAGTGACGACAGCCCCGGCGCCGTGCCGGTGAAGGTGGCCGAGCCGAGGCCCGCAGAGCCGGTCACGCCGGGCAGGCCAGCGCCGATGGTGACCCCCGTCAGCACCAGCGGTTCGGACTCGCCGTTCTGGTAGCGGGCCACCAGCCGCACGGTGTAGACGGCAAGAGGATCGGCAAGGGAGATGAAGGCATAGGCCCTGCCCGCATCGTCCCGCATTTCATCCGTAATGATCGGTGCGGCGACCCATGGGCCATCCGGCTCCACCCGATACTGGAGCAAGTGATCGGTGGCATCGGCTGGCTCGAAGCTGAGATAGATGCGCTCTGTTCGGCTCCATCCGGTCACCAGATCGTATTCCGGGCCGGTGGCATAGGTCAGATCGGTAGGGGCGGGAAAGGAGGGCGTGGGATCGTCATATTCGGGGTCATCCAGCACCTCCTCTTCGGTCGCGGCATCCCACGCATAGATGCCTGCATAATGCTCGCGCAGGGTGATCGGGCAGCGCAGCGCGAGGCCGCTCTGCCCCACCATGTCAAATGCCGGGTGGATCGATTCCACCTTGTATGTGCCGTTGCGCCCCGCAAGCGGCGCCGGGAACCCCACCGTGGCGTTGGCCCCAGCCATCAGGTCCATGGCGTTAGGGGGTGCTGTGCCCGAGATCACCTTCTGACAGCGCGCCCGCAGCCCCATGATCTTGCGCACCCGCATGGCCTGCTGCGGCGAGGCCGCCCAGTCCAGTTCCAGCTTCAGCAACTTGCGCTCGCCGCCATCGGCAGCCTGCGCGCCCGGGATATCCCACGGCGCAAGCTGCGCCTGCTGATACTCGCGCGCCGCGCTGGTATAGCTGACCTCCACCCGCGTCGGCAGGTCATCCCCCGGGGTCAGGGTCTGACAGCTCAAGTCCCCCAGCATGTCGGTGATCTCATAATCCGGCGCCTGCCAGACGGCAGGCACCAGCCCGAGCCTGCCGCCGATCTGGCACCATTCGGCAGCAGCGGCTAGAAGCATAGGGTCGAGCAGATCCAGCACTTCGCGCCCGGCAAAAGCAAGTGTGCCCGCCAGCCGGTAGCGCGGCTCTGTCCCACCCCCGGCCAGAGCCACCGCCTGATCGGATGCGTCGGCGGCTGCAATCCAGAGATCGATGTCGAGGTTGCGCAGCCGGTAAGGCCGCACCGGATTCTGCCGCAGCGCGTCGAGCACGCAAAGCGCGTGATTGTCGGAATAGGTCCATGTCTCCGGATCATCTGGATCCTGCGCCGGGTCGCGAGGATCCCAGACTCGGGACCACGGCCCCCAGAGATCATAGTGCGGCGGGGTGTTGGGCCAGTTCTCCTGAAAGTTCTTCACCTTGCCGGAGTAGCAGGAGGTCCAGACCACGGTGCAGCCCCGAAAGCCATCGCTGGCGGCCAGCTCCGGCACCGCCGCAAGGAAGTCATCGGGCGGGGCAGTCTGATCTCCAAGACCGATATAGAATTTCTGCCCGGCGCTGTTCTCCTCCCAGATCGCCCCGGGCCCGGAAAAGTCATAGGGATCGCCGCTGAAGGTCCGGTGCCGCCCGTCCGTCACCAGCTCGAACGGCCCTTCCGAGGGGCGGCTGGAGAACAGGTAACAGACGTAAAGGTTTTTGCCTGCGGTGTGCCAGAACACCGGCGTGCCTGCCGCCGAGGTGTTGCCATAGACAAAGCGCTTTACCGGGGCGGAATCGGGCAGGCGCAGTTCGCGGCGCAGCTGCGGCGCCTTGGGGGCGGCGGGCTGGCTAAGCTTCGCCACAGCGGAAGTGATCAGCACCGAGGCGGCAAGCCGGATGGCCAGCGCCCCCGCCACGCCATAGACGGCGGTCAGCGCCGCCCCCAGCGTGGCGCCACTCTGCAGCAGCGCCCAGACAACGGTGAAGCCCATTATTCGATCCTCCAGCAGCTATCCATCGACGCGCGCACCGCAAAGCCGCGATGCACCGGCACCAGCCACAGACCCGGCCCGGCGCAAATCGCCACGGCAAACCCCCAGCGCCCGGCAGCAGAGAACCCGACCGCCCCCGGCACATCCCCACAAGGCACCATCCCCGCCCGGATCACCCCGGCCCGGAACAGCGCCGCCGCACCCCCACCGCGCCGGATCAGCCGCCGCGCCTGCCCGGGCGTGGCATAGGCGCCTGCCAGATCGCCCAGCCCCGACCGGCCCGTCAGCGCGCGCAGCACCAGATCGACCGCAAGCGCGCAATCGAGCCAGCCGCGCGGCGGCGGCGCGCTGAGGATCGGATCAGCCACGCGCATCACCTCTGCCGGGGTCATGTGGTCCAGACCGGCGGACGGCTCAACGCCATCTCAATCAGCTTGGTGTGGCGGAAGCCGGTATCATCCGGGAATCGCTGCTGCTGGTCTTCGTCTGAATGCTGCGCGGACAGCACGGTGCGCACGCCCGGCCCGGTCTTGACGGCCAGAGTAAAGACCGGCTGCACACCGACATCGATGGGGCGCAGGCCCAGATCATTGCCGTCGCAATAGCCGGTCATCACCGGGAACGGCTCCCCCACCAGCACCCCGCCCTGCGGCGTGGTGACCAGCGCCAGATACACATCAATGTCGATATTGCGGGCATCCGCCCGATCCAACAGCCCCGCCAGCAGCTCCAGCGTGCCGACGATACCCACCGAGGCCTCCGCCGGAACCGCCGCTCCCAGCCCTTCGTTGGCGATCTCCAGCAGGCCAAATTCTCCGGCGGGCGCCCATGTCTGCCCGCCCCAGCTGATCGGCTCCAGCGCGGAGCTGGCAAAGACCGGATCATCGGGCCAGTCGACATGCACCAGCAGCACCGGGTGAAAACCATCCGTCTGAAGCGCCGCCAGCGTGTCAGGATGCAGACCGCGTGTCAGGCCCATGGGTTCACCTCCACGAAGCCGCCGACCTCTTCCGGAAAAACCTCGCGGAAAGACCAGCTATAAGACCAGTCGCCCGACAGGCTCTGCACCGCGCGCGGATATTCGCCCACCGGAAGGAAGGCACCGGTGTCCGCGACACCGATATTGACCCGGGCATCGGTCAGTTCGGGCAGCGCCTCGAAGAGCCTTATCACCGCCACGCCGTCGCTGTTGCTGCGCGCGGGCGCTGTGATCTGGACGGTATGGCCGACCGTGTCATCATGATCTGCAAAGGCGGTCAGGAACTCGCCGGGGCGGGCCACGAGCCGCGAAGGCAGAAGACCCGACACAGTGATGACCGGCCATCCCCCGTCATCGGTGCCGGTGCTGCCGGTTAGCAGACGCCCATCATACCAGAGCAGCGGCGCCGCGCCCGCGCTCCAGTCCAGCCCCGAGGCATCAGCCGTCCAGAACAGGCGGGTGCTCTGACGATCAGGCGCGTCCCGCTTAGCGTCCAGAAACCAGTTGATCGGGTAGCTGTAGAGCCGCACCGCATCCACGCCGCCCAGATGCCGCTTCAGCATCTCCATATAGCCCGCGCCCATGCCGTCCACACCCAGCCCGCGCGCGGTGATCGAGGCGAGCCGCCGCTCGCGCCAGACCCGCGTGCCGCGATCCGCTCCAGTGAAGATCGAACGGCTGTCCGACCGGGGAGTTTCCCAGGACCATTCCGATCCGATGGCGCAGACCGGCGGCCATGAAATGACACGGCGGCTCATCGGATCGGGAACTTCTTGGCGGATTCGCGGGTGGCCTTTACCGACTGCCGAACAATCTCCGGCACCGCTTGCTGTTGCTCCAACCGCACCCGCGTCATGACCTCCCCCTTATCCGTCAGAATAAGGTCGTCATGGGCCAGACGAACTACTACCTCAGCAGGCTGGCCCCTCAGACCGCCAAGCTGATGGTTCGGGATCACCTGAGATCCACGCGGCAGGTTGACGAGCTCCGGCCCGCGTTCCCCCACCCACGCCAGACCGCCCGGGGCACTGTCGGTGCCGTTCGCAAATCCGGGGATGGAGCCCGCGAACAATCCGCCGAGCGATTTTGAAATCCCCCCGAACAGCCAAGACCCGAGGCTGTCCAGCGCCATGTCGCCCAGCTTCTGCAGGATCGACCCCAGCGCTTGACCAAGCGTCTGCCCTTCTTTGACGATGCCCTTGAAAGCATCCGTAAAAGTGCCTTGGATCGTCTGAGCGGCGGAGCTGGCTTCGGTGGCGATCTCCTTGACCTTGTCCTTAACCGAATCCAGCTTGCTCTTTGCACCTTTACTGCCGCCACCTCCGCCTCCACCTCCGGCGCCATCCAGAGCATCGATCTCTTGACCGAGCGCTGCCGCTGCAGCGGCAGCATCGTCCGTTGCCGTTGCCGTTTCGCCCATCACCTCGCGCAGCGCGCCCCAGCTTTTCAGCGGGTCCGTCGCCAGCGTGCCGAGCGTCCGCGCAGCAAGACGTGCCGTCTCCGCCGAGTCCCGTGCCGCATCCGCCATGCCGGTGATCGCGGATGTATCGGGCGCCGTGAACGTGTCCTGATTAAAGCCCTGCATGAAGGCTTCCTTCGCGGCGGCGCCCGCGTCCCGGGCGGCCCCGGCAAAGGGGTTTTCAATCCCGCCCAGATCAATGCGCCCGACCGCGCCAATGGCAATCGGCTCCCCACCGTTGGCCCAATCCGGCAGCAGCGCAAGGGCGTCATTCACCATGCCGATGAACTTATTGATCCGCTCCGACACCGCATTTAGCATCGACTCCACGCCGCCGATCAGAGCATTTGCCGCCCCGATTGCCATATCGCCAATCGCGGCAGGCAATGCGCTCCAGATCGCTTTGACCGCCTCGAATGCGCCGCGATAGATGCCGATATAGCGGTTCCCGAATTCAACACCACCCGTGAGAATACCGGCAAAAACCTCGAGCCCTATGGCCTTGATCTCCTGCCACACGCCGTTGATGGTCGAGCCTGCGGCCTGCAGACCAATGCCGATCCGGCTCCAGACTTCGGATGCCACGTCCCGCAGCAGCGCCAATGCCTCACCGAAACCACCAGCGCTGGTCACCAGCCGGGTGAACCATGTGACCAGCACCCCGGCGCCGATGATCAGAGCCGGGATCCCGAGGCTCATCAGTGCCACGCGCAAGCCCTTAAGCGCCCCCGTCAGCGTGAAGGTGGCGAGCCGCGCTGAAATCACCGCCCCCACGTAGCGGGCGCCAAGGGCGGCAACCGCGACGCCCGCCGTGTTCACCAGAAGGTCGAGGTTTCCGACCAGAGCATCGATCACGATGCGTAGCGCACCGCCTTCGCGCAGGCTGTTGGTCATCGCCAGCGCCATCTGGCCAAGAGCGGGCACAATAGTAACCGCGAGCTGCTGACCGACATATTGCGAGATCAGGCCCAGACGCGCGAGCCGGTCATTGGCAGTCTCGATTTTTCCGGCCTCCACTGCATCCAGCGCCAGCCCGTAATCCTCCACATCCGTCCGCGCCTGCCGCAGGCCATCGCCACCGGCCTGCAGCAGCAACACAAGATCGCGCTGACGGATGCCCAGACCCTGCAAGAGCGCCGTGGTCTCACCGCTCGAAAGACCGAGAGCCTTGATGCGGTCGCCGACAAGTGCCAGCTTCTGGTCAGCCTCGAGCCCGGCGAGATCGCCCGCCGCCAGCCCAAGACGATCAAGCGCCGCCGTCGCACCTTTCGAGCCCTTGGCGATCTCGCGATCCATCGTCTGCACCGAATCCGCCAGCGCGCTGACGCTCACCCCCGACTCACTTGCCGCGAGCTCCAGCGCGCGGAAGCCGCCGACGCCGGTTTCGACCCGGCGCCCCGCTTTGGCCAGCCGGTCGATCTCCCCCGCGCTTTTAAGCGCCGCTGCGACAAGCGCAGTTCCCGCCGCAGCCGCAGCACCGGCCACCCCAAGAAACTGCTTCCGCATCGTCGAAAGCGAACTCTTTGCTTTATCGGCGCCTTTTTCGAACTGCGCGGCATCCAGACCAAGAACAACCCGCAATGCGCCGATGACAGAACTTGCCATTCATCGCCTTCCTTTTTTCAGAGCTTTATCGACGCGATCCCACGCCTTGACCCAATCGGCCAATGACTGGACTTGCGGCTTTCCGCCCCCGACGAATTCGTCGTGCTGCAGCGTCTTTTTGAGATGGGGCAACATCGCGGAATACCAGATATGCGACCGTTCCAGCTTAAGCCGTTCGGCAGCACCCTGCATTTCCAGATCAAAGAGCCGAGGCGTCAGGCCCCAGAAGCGCGCCGGGTCAAAACCCGACGCGATGTAGCGTTTCAGCAGGTCGCCAAGGTTCAGGCCGCCCGCCCCGGCCTCTTTGCGTTTCCCGAAGCTTTCCCGCCCTTGTCCACGCTCTGCTCGGGGAAGGCTGCCGCCAGCATGCTCTGGAGCGCACCGACGTTTTCCGCCAGAATTTCATCCACCACATACCGGTCTGCGTCAGCGTGGTAGCGCTGGAGGGCCAGCTGAAACAGGTCCACGACGATGTTCAGGTCCGGCATCCATGCGTCCGACGCTCCGGCGGGCGGTTCAAGACGCTGCAGCACGTCTTGGCCATGTTTGCCCTGCAGACCGGCAATGACCGACATGCCCAGCCACAGGGTGTAGGATTTACCGCCCGCTTGGACGGTAAGGGCACCACGAGGATCAGTCATTCATCAGCTCCCGGAAATGACGCGGGCGTTGGACGCTTGCCGCTCAAAGATGGCGATGCTCAGCGCCGCCATGGCAACGCCGCCCACCTCGCCGGTCGGATTGTAGCTGCGGACCTGACCGCGATAGGTCCGCCGCAGCCCGGCGCCGGAGGGGTCCACGTTGAACTCCACCAGCACATCCTCTTTGGTCCCGAGCTCCGCCAGATCGTGCAAGGTGTTCAGAAGCGTGTCGCCGTCGCTTTCCGGCCAGAGCTGCTTTTCCTGCGAATAGATCAGTGCAGAGGCGAGGCCGGGCGTGCTCTCGCGCGAGAAGCCGGGCGAATTCATGTGCGTGGTATCGACGTCCTCCGGCGTCTTGTCCGGGAACGGCAGACTGGTGAAGCCGAAGATCTGAGTCCATGTGGTGACCGGCTCCTCTGCCACGATGGCGGTGCGGCCAATCCACATTTCCCAGTCATAGGCAATATCACCGGCAAATTCGGTCTGAGGCATCTCATGCCCTCCAGTTGATGATGAAGTCTTGGCTGGAGCGGAACAGCCGCTCTGCCTCATTGCTGCCGCCTTCGCGGCTGTCGCGGCTGCCCGCGTGTTCAATCAGGCGAAACCCGCCGGACCGATATCCGTGCAAGGCCGATTTGACCGCGCGCGCTGCGGCCTTTGTCCCGGAATAGCTGGGGCCACAGCAATCGATCTGGACCCGGAATTCTTCCATGCCGGTCGCGCCCTGCATGGTCAGGCCTTCTATCCCGCTGACGGTCAGCAGTGCGATGTAAGGACCGACAGGGCCCTGCGGGTGCGCGCCCCAGTTGATCAGATCAGCAGACACAAGAGCGGTGACGGCTGAACTGCCCTGCAGCAGCGCACGCAATGCCTCTTCCATGTCAGCCCTGCCCCGCTTGGCGCGCAGCCTTGCGCGCAGCGCGCGCGAGGGTCTTCTGGATATCGGCCCATATCTCAGCCTTGAGCCGGTCCAGCAGCGCCTTCTTGTCTTCATCCCATGCCGGGCGCAGGAACGGCTGCGCGGGATGATGGATCGTGCCAAATTCTTGGGTGTGAGCCGACGACAGAGGCCCGGCCCCCACGAACATCTCAACCGCAGCGCGATCATCCTTGAACATGCGCCGGTGCTTGGATGCTTGCCGCTTGCTCAACTTGGTGCTGACCGAGATGGATGGCGCCAAGGTTTCGGTATCGCCGCGCGGCGCCTTTTGCTGAGCAAGGTCAGCCAGCGGCTGCGCCGACTTTCGCAGCGCACGCCGCAGACTGGCCTTCTGAGCTGTCACCTTGCCGATGCGGTCCAGTTCACGCTCGATCTCTGCAAAACCTTCCAGCTTCATGGTTACGCTCATTGATCGGCCCTCGCTGCTGCGGTGATCTCGAGCAACCGAATGCGCAGGATCACTTCCCTGATGGCGGAGATGTCATACTCGCGACCATCGCAGCTCAGCCGGTCCCCCGGCGTGATGTCGCGGGTGAAGGGCGCGAACTGAACCCGGAAAACGGTGGTAACACTTGCCGCCACTTGCGCCGCTGCCCAGACTTCCTGACCTGAAACGTCTTCCTTGTCGGCCCAGATCGGCGGGCCGTGGTCTTCAAAGACCTCCCTCTTGGTCAGCCCGTCATCGACCAGCGTCGCGCGGCGGAATTGCACCAGATCATCAAGACGTCCGCCCGCCATGTCAGCACCCCGCCGTGATCTGTGGGCGCAGGTATCGCGCCTGCCGCATCAGCCGCAGCGTTCCAAACGAGGCCCGAGGCGCCGCCTCCCCGGAGGTGACGGTGATGTCAGACAGCCGCCATTCCTGCGCCATCATGATGATGGCCCGGGGGATCGCTGGAGAAGCCGCGGCCCCGGCCTCCACCTGCACCCGCAGGACGCGCCCCGCGTCATCGCTGGCCAGCCAGCCATCCGGCAGCAGGAGCTGCGGTTCGTCGTGGCCCTGCAGCAGCATGACGCCGGTGGCGTCCCTGTCGACAAATTCCCCGCTGTCATCGGTGACCGCAAGCCCGGTGATCGCAGTGACGGGTCGGCAGGGAATCCACCAGCGCCGCCAGCCGCCCAGAGGATAGGTGAATTCGTAAAGACCGGGCGCGAGCGGCGTATTAGTGGCAGTCGCGACCACGTCCTGTGCGGCGGCCAGCAAGGCAGTCAGCGCGAGCTCTTCTGCCTCTGTGACGATGCCATGCACGGCAGCAGCGAAGTCAGCCACGCTGACCACCAGCGGCAGCGGATCGGTTCCAATATACCGCATGCGCCCGGCCCCTTAACGCCGCTTGCCCTGCGCGGGCGGCGCACCGGGTTCGTCGGCCTTGGCGGCTGCAGGCTTGGCGCCCGCCTCCGGAGCAGATGCGGTGTCTTCCACGCCTTCGGCCTTACCGCCACCACCCGCCGGATCGTCGTCCTGACCGCCAGCGGCCTTCGGATCGGCACCCGCCTCAGACGCCTGCGGACCGGGGCCGGACAGGCTCACAAGCTCCGGCCCGAGTTCCCCCACCAGCGGCAGCGATGCCTCCGGATCTCGGGCGATTCCGGCGGCGATCAGCTTCTGCGCGTGATCGTCCGGAAAACCTGCGGTCTCGCCCCTCTGATACATGAGATGCGCGCGGTTGAAGATTACCGCCTTCATTGCGGCAGGCGGTCCATGCCGCCGCAGATCAGCAGCGCGGACAGCGCTGCGGTGTCGGTATTCGCCGCCGACAGATTGGGGGTGTAGTTGCAGCGGACATAGCGCCCGCCCGCGCGCAGCTTCACGTCGAGCGCGAGACAGCCGGTCACGGTGCCGCCGCCGGTCGGGCCGGTCGCGGCCACCACCGTATCGGTGATCAGCGTGGCAGCATCGGAGAGATCGTCGGTCTCACCCTCCTGCACAGTGTAGGTGACCGACAGCGTGGCCCCCGCCGCCAGCGTGGCGGTGAAGGGAATGGCGAGCACGCCGGACTGCGGCATGCCCACCGCAGCGCGGTCAATGATGGCGCCGGTGACGGCGGTGTTGTCGCCCGTGCCACCGGCGGTTGCGGCAGCATTGGCGGCGGCGCGCAGCGGCAGGATCAGCGCGCCAATGTCTTTCATCTGGATCATGGAACTTGTCCTCTGGATTAACGGGTGGTGAAGGGGGCGCTATCCGCCCCCATCATGGGGCGGGATCAGCCTTCCCAGGTGACGCCGGTCAGCACGGCCACGGCGGGAAGATGGCGCAAGCCGATGTCATGCTGCATGATCATGCGCATCAGCGTCTCATCGCGGGTGAACGCGGACTGCATCACGCCGTTGCTGTCGCGATAGGGCGCCTGATCGGACATGGCGATGGTGATGCCCATATGCTCGCCCACCACAACGTGCATGGGGTGCACCAGCATAAGCTCCGATTCATCGCCGCCGCTGCCGAGGTTGGACGGGATTTCGGTGGTGACATGCACCGGCTTGCGGCGCAGCTGACCGTTCTGCATCTCGGGGAAGGCCAGATTGCCGTTGCCGTCGCGCAGGTTGGTCAGGAACATGGCGATGCGCGGCGACATGATCCAGTGCGCGCCCGCATACGGGACATTGGCATTGGCCAGCGCCAGTTCCATCCGGCCCAGATCGGAGGTGACCTTCTGCAGGTCGGGGGATGCCGTCATGGCCATGATGTTGGTGCCTGCGGCGGGCGTGCCCACCAGCTGATAGCGCAGGCCCTTGGGGGCAAATTCCGTGCCCGCCCCGCGCAGGAAGTAGCGGTCCTGAATCTGCGCGGCATCGGCAATGGCATCATCGCGCACCATGCGGTCAACGGCGGTCGAGGCGGAGCGCATCAGATCATTGGAGATCGGGACGATGCCGCTCATCTTCTTGGCCGAGAGCTTCATCTGGCCATAGCTGTAGCCGGTCACCGGCGCGTCTGCGCCTTCGTCGCCATAGCCAAAGCTCGCGCCCGACGCGCGGCGGTTCTGGGTCATGTTGCCGTTCGGCATGGGCACAATGCGCGGGGCCATGGCGGTGACGACGCTGGCGGGGCGCAGCAGTTCGATCACCTCGGTGCTGACATCCTCGGGCACCAGAAAGCCGCCCGCCGCGCCAGAGGACAGGTTCTGCGCGGCAAAGAGGCCGCTCTGCCCGTTCTCTGCCGCAATCGCCCGGGCGGTATGCACATTGCCCCCTGCGGCGGCCAGCGTGCGCAGCATGGCACCAAATTTCAGGCCCTTCTCCTTGACCTGCGCCGGGGCGGCGCCCTGCTGGCCTTCGTCACCCGCGCCGGGTTCGGGCTGTGCTGCGGCGGCGCGCGAGGCCTCCACCTCTTCGGCGCGCTTCACCTGCCGGTCGGCCTTGTCGAACGCCGCCTTGGCAGCGTCAAACGCCGCCTGCGCCGTGGCGAGCGCCGTCGCTTCGGTGCCGTCCTGATCCTCGAGGGCGGTGAGCGCGTCAGCGCTGGCCTGCATATCATCCGCTGCGGCCTTCCGGGCGCGGCGCAGATCGTTGATGTCACCCATGTGGATACTCCTTTTGATGGGCGCCGCGCGTCACACGCAGCAAAAAGACCCCGCCGCGCACGGGCAGGGGGAACGGATCGCGCAGGCCTGAGCCTGCGCGGATGTCAGGATCTCAGAGGCTGGCCAGCGCCTGTGCGGCCTCAGCCTGCGCCCGCGCGGATCGGCTGGCGGGGCGGGGCCGCGGTGCATATGCGGCCCCGATGCGGGACCAGAAGGCCTGCGCGGTCTCGAGGTGATCCACCAGACCACGCGCGGCGGCATCCTGCCCCCAGAAGATCGCGCCGCCATCGGCGGGATCGTCGCTGGCGGAGAGCCGCGCGGCCAGATCGGCGGGGGCGATGCCGCGCCCGGCGGCGACAGCGGCGTGGAAGTCGGCCTCCATCGCGTCGAGAACGCGCAGGGATTCCCGCCGCCCCTCTTCGGTCGAGGGATCGGGGCGCTTGGCCCGCGCCTGCGAAGAGGTGAAGATAAAATACTGATCGCCGGAATTGCCCGGCTGGACCGGCGCCCATGTCATCTGCATACAGCCGATGGACCCCACGACGCTGCCCGGGGTCAGGCTGATGTCGCTGGCCTGCGACGCGATGTGATAAGCCGCCGAGGCCGCCAGCGGATGCACCAGCGCATGCACCGGCTTGACGGCAGCCGCCCGAGCCACGGCCCCTGCTGCCGCCTCGATGCCCAGCACATAGCCGCCGGGCGAGTCGATGATCGGCACGATGGCTGCGACATCCTCATTCGTGGCGAGCTCCGCCATGGTGGCCTCGAGCCCGTGATAGGTAGACCAGCCCAGCCATCGCTCCAGCATGTAAGCGTTCGGGGTCAGCAGCCCGGTGATCGGCACGATGGCGATATTGCGGTGGATGGCGTAGCGCTCACCCGGCTCAATCGACAGAGACATCGCGCCGACCGACAGAACCCGCGCAGCACCCCCCGGCCCGGCGGCGGGTAGCGGAGTCTGCAGCAAGGCCGCCCCATGCGACCGAGACAGGGCCAGCGGCACCCCGGCAAAGAGGCTGGCCACCGTTGCATGTGTCATGTGCTTTCTCCTTCTGAGGTGCCGCTCTGGCCCTCGGTTCGGGTCATGTTGGGCGCTGGATTGAGCTTTTCCCCCTCGGGCACCGGGGCGGCACCGATCTTGGCGCGGGCTTCGTTGGGCAGCATGAACGGGCCGCCCACGGCGCGATTCAGCGCCTCATACTGTTCCTTGACCGTGGGCTGCAGCAGCGCGCCGAAATCGTGGCGCAGGAACAGACCCGCGTCTCGTTCGGCCCGGGTCAGCAGCGCGACATCCAGCTGAGCCTCCACCAGCGCCGACCAGTGCAGCAGGCAGTCGGTCAGGTAATCGATGGCCTGCTGTTCGCCATTGGCCTTCACCCCATATTCCAGCATCTGCAGCTTGCTGGGGGGCATGCGGTAGATGCCCGCGATCATCTCGCGGTCGAACTTGCGGCTGGACAGCAGCTCCTGATCGGCGGCGGAGATGTCGAGCGCTTTGACATCCTCATCGGGGTTCACCGCGATCCAGCCATCGCTGCCCGGGTCCTGCATCGCCGCCTTGATGCGGCGGGCATTGCGGGCGCGCTGGTCATCATCCTCGTAATTCTCGCCCAGCTTGATGACGCCCTTGGTGGTGCCGCCTGCGGCATTGCGCGCCGCCGCGCGCTGCCCGGCCAGCGCGATGCCCACACTTTCGGCGGCAACCTGCAGCGGGCTGCGCCCGGTCCAGCCGTCTTCGGCCATGTAGCGCAGATGCGCCATCGACCGCGCGGGCACCCGGCGCTGCACCCCGGCGCCATCCTCAAACTGGTAGAACCGTTCCAGCCCGTCGCGCAGCAGGGTGACGCTGGACTGCCGCACGATGTCGAGGCGGGTGAGCTCGCCGCCGCCATCGCGGGGGCCGTAGATATGGCCATTGCCGCGCAGCGCATAGGCATAGACGGCGGCAAAGCGCACCAGCCGCGCGGGCACGCCGGGCGCGGCTTCGCCGTTCAAAAGATAGGCCGCCGGGTGTTCGCGGACGCGCACGTCCTGCCCGTCGCCCATGCGCTGCCAGAGCTTCAGCGGCACCTTGGCGAGATCACCCGCGATATTGTTGCAGCAGGCAAAGACCGTGCCATGATGCACTGCCGTCTCCGGTGTCACACGCGGCAGGCCGCGCACCGCCGAAGGCCCAAGCGATCCCCAGCCGACAGCCAGCAGCCCGGCCTCGCCCGGGGCGGCGGCCTGCGCCTGCCCGCCGGTCACTCGCGGTTCCACCCGGGGCGCGGGGTCCTGCGCACGGCCTATCTCCAACCCGAACAGCCTCATAGGATCAGCACCTCGCGCGCCTTGCGTTTCTCTTCGCCCACCTCGGCGCGGCCCACCGCCATGATCGCGGCCACCGCCGGATCGATCCGGCCCGTGGCCTTCTTCTTGTTGGGCTTGACGTTCTCTGCCGCGTCCTGATCCAGCACCACATTGCCCACCGCCCAAGCCAGCAGCGGGTTGCCGCCATGACGCAGCCTGTTCTGGATCACCGCCCGCTCAAACCGTTTGGTGGCGGGCGACATGCTGGCATAGCCCTGCCCGAACTCCAGCAGCGGAAAGCGCAGCTTGTCGAGTTCGGCGGCCACATGCTTCATGCCCCAGCGGTCATAGGCCACCTCCTGCAAATCGAAGCGCTCCCGCAGCCACTTCATGCGTTCGATGATCTGATCCTCATCGATCACCCCTCCGCGATGCACCTCCAGCCAGCCATCATCCCGCCACGCCACATAATCGCGCATCTCCGACTGCGCCCGGGCAATAAACCCCTTCGGCCCTTCGGCGATGAAGCCATAGGCGATCAGGTAAATGACGCCCTCCACCGGCACCGCCACGACGATGGAGGTGAGGTCGGTGGTGCGGCTCAGATCCAGCCCCACCCAGGCCTTGCGGCCATAAAGCGCGCGCGGATCAAACGGCGCGCAGGCCTCCCCCTGATCCCAGACATCGCGCCCGATCCACGACTGCGCGCCTTCGGTCCAGAGGTTGAGATGCAGGCGGCGGAAGTTCGGCATCTTGCCCCGGATCGCCTGCGCCTCATCATGGATGCGGCGGAAGTCGGCCTCGGTGAAGGCCACCCCGAGGTTGGGATTGGCCATGGCCCAGGTGGCGGGATCAGAGGGGTCGGAATCCTCCGGCGGCTCCGCCACAAAGCCGAAGAACGCATCATCATGGACATCGCCGCGCAGCACCCGTTCGGCATAACCCCGGATCTCGCCGCAGAGGCTGGCGCGGTCGGCCCCCGCCGTGGTGATCGCCCAGTCAATCGGCTGCGACCGCGCCAGCATGGAATTGGTGACCACATCCGCCAGCTCGCGATCCGTCCAGCGATGCACCTCATCGCGGGCGGCAAAATGCGGGTTGATGCCATCGGCGCTGTTGCCGTCGCGGCTGAGCGACGCGATGAATCCATTGGTGCGCGGCGACTGGATTTGCGTCTTGAACACCTGCAGCAGCGCCGACAGCGCGGCAGAGCCCCGGATCATCCGCTTGATCTCGTTGAACAACAGCCCCGCCTGATCGCGGGTGGTGGCGGCGCAATAGCCCTGCGGCGCGCCCTCGCCGTCAAAGAGCTGCGTGAACAGCATGGGAACGGCGGTGTCGGTGGTCTTGCCGTTCTTCTTGGCCACCTGATGATAGGTCGACCGGAACCGCCGCAGCCCGGTCTCCGCGTGCTTCCATCCGAAGACGGAGCCATGCCGGAACACCTGCCAGGGCTGCAGCGCCAGCTCCGCCCCGGCCATCGGCCCGGTGGTGTGGCGCAGCAGCTTGGCGAAGCGGATCACCATATCGGCGGCCCGGGTGTCAAAGACCAGCCCGCGATCCGCGCCGGTTTCCAGATCCAGCAGGTGCCGTTCGCAGGCGAGCCGCACCAGCGGCCCCGCCGCCACCTCGCCCTCGATCACGTCGAGCGCGTAGCGGCTGACGGGATGGTCAATTGCCTCCATCAATATGCCGCATGAGATCGTCAAAGAGGTCGCCCTGCCCACCCGAGCTGAGCCGCGCCGCATCCACAGGGGTCAAGCCGAAGCGCGCAGCATACTGGTTCATGCGTTCCATGGCCTTATCCAATTGAAGCCAAGCAGCCCGCTGCTTGTCTTGGAGACCGTTACGGGTTTTCACCTCACGGTATGTGCCCAGTATCGCGATATCGTGGCTGGAACGCACAACCTGCCCCGCCATAATGCAGTAATTGGCGAAAGAATCCTCGAACTCAGGCTCGAGGCGTCCCTTGCCGATCAGAACAGGCGCCAACCGATTCCAGACCTCACGGTCTTCATCTTGCAGATGGTCTGGTGCATCGGGCGTCGGGCGATGCGCGGCGCCTTTCATCGGAACCACGTTCACCAGTGAAGGCTTCTGACCTTTCATGTCTTTTCCTCTCAACTGTCTGAGGTGGGCTTTTTTTCCCAATTCCGCGCTTGCGGAAAGAAAGGAGTGCGCACCGGTCAGGAGCATACAACCCCGATTTTCGACCCACCCCCGGTGCCCCGCCCGACCCGCCGCAGGGGGCGGCCCGTCAGACCCCGGGTCCGACGCCACCGATCCACCGGCCTCGCGACCTCAGCCCCCGTGCCAGACCTCGCGCGCCGTCTTCCGGCTGTGGCATCGGTGGCACAGCGCCTGCCAGTTGCCGCGATCCCAGAACAGGGCGCGGTCGCCCTTGTGCGGCGTGACGTGATCCACATCGGTGGCAGGCTCCACCGCCCCGAGCTCGAGACAATCGACGCAGAGCGGGTGCCGGTCGAGGAAGACCCGCGATTCCCGCGTCCAGCGCGGATCGGCATAGAGCGCCCGAGCCGCCGCCGCATGCGGTGTCCGCTGCGCCGCCGCCTTCTGCCCGGCGCGCCGTGCGTCCTGTTCGGCCTGATGATCGGGGCACCTCGGGAACCCGTCCCGCGCAACCTCTTCACAACCGGGGGCGACGCAGAGCTTGGCGATGTCGCACCCCCCGAAACGCAACGCGCCCGGCAGGAAATCTCCCCCGGGCGCGGTAACTCTCGATGATGCCAAAATCACCATTTTTGCGGTTTCGTCAACCCCTACCGCGCCAAACCATCTGACGGCCATACAGGCCATCGCTGACGCAGCGCAGAGCCGTGACCAGCCCTTCCACATCCCCGGGCGCGCAATCGTCAAGAACAGCACTCATCGCCGCGCTGCGCGCCGCCTTGTCGGTATAGCCAAGCCAGCTTTCAAGCCGCATCCGCGCGGCGGTGGCATCGCGCAGCTTTTCCTCATCAGTCCGATCATCCACCGGGGGTGTGTCCGCATCCACCTCCATGGCCTCGGGCGCCAGCAACAGCCGCATTCCTCTGGCATGGCGGGACGGCGCCCCGATCACCGCATCATAGGAACCCTGCACGCCGCGCATGTGCTGGATCGCATCCCAAAGCTCCGCGCGTTCTTCATGGTCGGTCACAATGGCGGCCATGGCCCGGCCAGAAGAACAGCCGAACCACGGCCCGCGAACCTCGCGAAGGTTCGCCGCGCCGGGCTGCAGCCCAGCCTGACGACATCGCACCTTCATCACCGCAACCGACGCATCACGATCACCAGCCGTGCGCCGCGCCTGCCCATTAGGCTCACGACGCTTCACCGGCGCCAGCTCCGGCAGGTCGATACCGCCCGGCACCGCCGCTTTCTTCGAACGCCGCCGCGCGCCCTTGCTGTAGCTCTTCACCATCTTCCTGCCCCTTCCATTTGCTGCGCCGTCTCCGGCAACAGCGCCTTCACCCGCCGTTCCAGCCCGGCGTAATTCCGCAGCCAGTCGGCATCACCTTCGCGCAGCATGTCGCGCCGCTGCCGGTCGCGGCGCAGCTCCAGCTCGCGCCGCATGTCCTGCGCCCGTTCCCGGATCACCCGCCGTTCGCTGTCATTGAGCGGCGGGCGCTTGCGCTTCTCCAGAAACAGGAACTCCGCCAGCAGCACGCCCTCCGCCAAGGCCTGCGGCCCACGCGCCGACCGAAACCAGCTGACAATCGTGGGATGCTCTTCCACCGGGCGCGGCGCCACCGTCTCAGCCAGCGCCGCGATGGTGGCCATGGTCGGCCACGCATCCCGCCCCTTCCCCTCGCCCCGGTAGCGCAGCATATCGCGCAGCGCGCCAAGCTGCGGATCGCTCATGTAGGCCAGCGCATCGGCCAGCTTGACCATAAAGGCCTCATGCTGATCCGCCTTCACATTGCCCGGTTTTCGGAAGCCGTGCTCCACCAGCGGATGGATCAGCAGCCGCCTCACCCGGTCGCGCTTCGTCTCGGTCGAGGTCAAGCCTTCGGTCATCACAGCCTCCTTTCTAAGCCCCTTCCGACTTATCCACAGGTCACAGCATCGGGTGCGGAGCGGAAATATCTTTTCTTTTCATTCTCTTTTCCTCTCCTTTCAGCGGTTACAGATGCCGCGAAAAAAAGGGATGAGACGCAGAAAAGCCGTGATCATCACGGGACATTCCGTGTTTTTCCGTGATTGTTCCGGAATATTCTGTGACGGTGACTGAATATCACTGATCATCACGGAACCGCTCAACCCGCCATCTCCACCTGAAATTCATCCAGCGCCGACCGCACGAACGGCTCGCGCCGCTGCGCCTCTGGATAGCGCTCTTCCAGCCAGTCATTGAACGCCTCGAGAAAGTCCGGATTGCGCAGCAGCGGCCCCGCGCCGATGCGCTTTTCGATCATCTCGCGCAGGTCTTTCAGCCGCTTGGCCCGCTTGCGCTGTTCGGCATCGGCTTGGTTCTTGCGTTTCGATTTCAGCGCCTCTTGCACCACCGCCGTCACCACGGGATGCGCATACCGGATCTCGTTATTGTCGCACCGCACCAGCCCCCAGCCATGCAACGGCGTAACATCCCGCTGGCAAAGCTCACGCCAGCGTTCGACAGAGATATTGAGCGCCTTCGCCAGCAGCCTGTCATCGTTCGGCAGCGTGCCCACCGGCGCCTCATCATGGGCCTCGCAGATCAGCAGGAAGCCGAACCACCCCACATCCGGCTCCGCCAACTGCCGGAAGGTGCTTTTGCGCCAGCGTTTGAGGTTCCACTGGATGAAGAAGTGCGAATCCAGACGATCCTCTGCCGAGACGGGGTATTCGGGCAGATCGTCAATCCCGCTGACGGACCGCAGATACTGCGCCATCACACACCGGCCTTTCGCACAACATGCGCGCCCACCGCTGTCATGATCCGCGACAGCTTGGCCTCAGCGCGCCCCGCCTGACCGCGCAGCCCGGCCAGAGCCTCGCCCTGCGCGGCATGGACAGCCTCCACCGCCTTGATATCGGCGCGCAGCGCCTCGAGCTCCTGCCGCAGCGCATCGGCCTCTTCGTTCCGGCCATCAGGCCCGAACAGCTCTTCCCGCAACACCGCGACCCAGCCCGCCCGCACCTCCAGCACGGTGGCCAGTGTCGCGTCTGTCTCGCCCTGCAGATAGCGCCCGGCCTTGGTGTCATAGCTGGCCTGCAGCAGATCGATGATCGCCCGCTTCTGTTCCCGTGACGGCTGCGGCACCGCCGCCCCCGCCTGTAGCTTCGCCTGAACCTCAGCCATCGGTTTGACCTTTCTTTTTGCCTCGCAGCCGGGGCAATGCAGCTTGCCCTTCACAACCGCCCATCCCTGCCCGGTCATCTTGCGCGTGACCTGAGCCTCATTCGGTGCCCAGCCAGACCCGCCCGACATGCGGGCATAGTCACAGGTCACCACCTCTTCGCGCCCGCAGCGGTCACAGACAGCACGCGCCCGATGCGCGCCCCTGCCGTTGATCGCGCGGATCACATCACACCCCCAGCGCAGCAGCCCGGCCCGCCCAATAGGAGGCGAGGGCGCACCGCAGCAGGTGGCGAGAATCCTCAAACGCAACGTCATCGCCCCGCAGCCGGGCCAAGATGACCCCCTGCGCCGACAGCCACACCTCGCGCAGCGCATCATCGGGCGGTGGCACCCCGCTCAGACCCCGCATCGCCTCATCCAGCCTAAGGATGCCCGCGCCGCAGATCGTCAGCCCGCCCGTATGCAGCGCCAGAGCCGTGGCACAGGCGAGGAACGCGGCCTCTTGCGGCGCGCGGCGGCGGGCGGGCGCCCGCAGGCCGGTGTTCACCATGACGCATCCTCCATCCCTTCGACGCGATCCGCCAAGGCGCGCAGATCAGCCGCCAATGCCGCCCGCTGTTCGGGCGAGTCGCAGAAGCCGTTCGCCAGCGGCAGGGGCCGCGCATTCATCCCGGGATCCGGATCAAAGCGCAGCGCCCATGCGCGGCTGCCGCAAGCCGACAGCGACAGATCGACCGTCAGGTGCGCGAGCGGCAGCGAGCACCGGCTCACCATCGTCACGGGCTGCGCCTTGCCACTCATATCCGGCCCGCCCGCTTCATCGCTGCGCTTTCGCGCCGCGCCATTTCGATGACCGCCTGCAGGCCCGAAGGCCGGGGAGCTGCCCCAGAGGGGGCACCGAAATCCTTGACTGCCGCGACACGGGGCTTTGCCTTCAGCGGGGCGGCTTTGCTCTTTGCCTTCACCGGGACCGGGGTGGGAACAGGCGTCTTGCGCGGCGGCGGCACCGCGTCTTCCGCAACACCCAGCCTGAGACATGCCCGCCCCGCCGTGCTCTTGCCACAGCCGAGGCGGCGCCCGATCTCGGCATAAGACAGGCCTGCGCCGCGCAACTGCGCCACGCGATCCGGATCGGCTGACAGCGGGGGCGCACCTGCGCAGGCAGGCCGAGATTGCGCCGCCGCTCGCCCACTGTCGCGACGGAAAGACCGACGCGCTCAGCGATCTCGCGATCGGTCAGCCCTTCGGAATGAAGGGCGCGCAGCTTGCCGTTCGACAGACTGGGATTGCCGAGCTTGTAATTCCCCGCCAGTCCCAGCTTGTTGCGCTGATACTTGATCCTGCACCCCGTGGTGCCCATCAGCCGGGCAATGTCAGGGTCGGTCAGCCCGGCGGCGTGATGCGCCAGCAGCGTCTCGACATCGAAGGGCAGATGCGGCCTGCCTGCGCAGGTGCTGGGCAAATCGAGCATGACCCGGCGCCATTGCACGGCCCCCCTGCTGACGCCCAGCCGTTCGGAAATGTCGGTATCGGTCAGCCCTTCGGCATGAAGGGCGCGCAGATCGTCGTCTGAAAATCGCCGCGTTTGGTGCCGGACGTTGCCGCATTTTCTCAACTTCAGGCGCCGCCGCCAGTTGCTGACCGACTTCGCGCAGCAGCCCAGTTCCGCCGCAACCAGAGGGTCGCTCAGGCCCTGCGCGTGCAGCTCGCGCAGCCGGTCGAGGTCAATGCGCCGCATGCTGCACCTCGCCTTGAACCGATCCCCGGATCAGCTCCGAGAGCCGCTGCAAGCGCTGGCTCTCCTGTGCGAGCACCTCCTCTGCCCGCAAAAGCATCTCTGCGAATGCCCTCTCGGCAACAAGCGGCACTTCGTGAAGGTCTATGTCCCCAATCGGGATAAACAGGGACGGAAATCCCTCAAGAGAAACCCGATAGACACCGAGCGTGAGATGCTCACATCCGCTCGCCTCGGCACAACCATCGACGGCACCGCCAATCCATTCCGGTTTATCCAGGACGGTTCCCAAGCAATTGATCACTTCGGACAAGTTGCGACCGACAGCAAAAAGCGCGGGGTGCTCGCGACTCGTCGCGAGGATCAAGCCATGTTCGATACGCTCGATGCTGAGCGTCATCGGTAGGTCAAAGCTATACGTTGGCATGCTGCACCTCGCAAAAAGGCCCCGCGCGGCGGGGAACCACGCGGGGCAGGTTGAGGGGGGACAGTGCCCGCGCCGATGACCCCCGGCGCGGAAGGGGGTGACGTGTGGCGCGCGGGGCCACGACAGGGAGGAAGCACCCCCCGCGCGCCGTGCCGCAGGTCTGGGGGCGACCCTGCAGCATGTCCGGGGGACAGACCCGGACATTCGATCTGGCGGCGGCGGTCATGCCGCCCTCCGCGCATCCAGCTCCGCCGCCAGTGCTACGGTCAGCGCGTCCGGCATCTCAACCATGGCGATCAGCACCTTGTCGGCAGAGGGGCGGTTGAGCCCGTTCCACCAGTTGCAGGCAGTCGAGAACCGCACCTCGAAATGCACCGCCACCGCTTCGGGACTGGCGAACCCCTCCCGCAGGAACCGCGCCCAGATCTCGGGCGCCGCAGCGCGCAGCCAGTATCTGTCCAGAACTTTGGCGCAGGACTTGGGGGACGCCTGCGCGGCAGGGTCACCAGAGTTATCAACCACAAGGCGCAAGGACATGTTCACCGCTCCCTCTCCCCGAGAACTTGGCCAAGATCAGCGCGCAGCCCTTCCAGATCCCGCACCAGCGCTTCAGAGCTGCGCCGCATCAGCGTGGCATTGGCCCGCAGCCGCACCAGCCGGTCGAGAAGATCGCCCCGACCCAACAGCATGGCATCGCCAAGCGCCGCCTCGGGCGGATCGACGGGGCGGGGCCCGAAGGCGCTGGCGAACAGACGACGGATCATGCGCAGGCCTTTTGCGGATGATGCAGGAAGAGCATGAGGTCTGCGTCGACACAAAAGCCACGCTCAGCGGCAGCCAGAACGACACTGCGCTGATACTTGGCTGGGATAGCGCCGTTTGCGGCCCATTTGTGAACGCTGTCTGTGCTCACTGGCCGCCCCAACAACGTGGAGAGATCAGCCGCCAAGTCAGATCGCTTGGGCCACAGGTCAACCAGATCGCGAATGCTCGAAACTTTGTCCATGCGCCAGCGATAATGGACGAATCGTCCATACGTCAAGTCTGGAAGAAACTTTCATGGACGTTTCTTCTAGCAATGCATCAATGGCGCTATGAGTGAGACACACCACATGCCTAAGATCGATCTTGAAAGCGTAGGGATGCGATTGACTGCGGTTCGGACGGCCAGCGGCCTTACGAGCGGGCAGTTTGCCAACACCGTCTCAATTGACCCATCGAGCTACTCTAAGATCGAGCTAGGAAAGAAGCCTCTGAATGTAGACATGGGCTTCCGAGTTTCGGAAAGGTGGGGCGTGAGCATGGATTTCCTCTACCGCGGGCGCCTAAACGAGGTCCCGGAGAGCATCATTCGAACCCTGCGAGCTATCGAAAACGAGGACCGCTGATAAGCGGTATCAATGCTTTCCCCGGTGCAATCGCACCAGAAAAACAACAACCTATCGAGCAAATTATACCTCGGCACGTCCGACTCCCTGAACTTTGTTCCCACATTGTTCAACGTGACACAAGCGTGTCAACGGAAAAGTAATGGAAGAAACGTCCATTTATCGGATTGACAATGGACGTTTTGTCCATACCTTGCGAGCCATCAAACCCGATGGAGTCAATCATGCCGCAAGGAACTTACCCCTCTGATCCGGTCGCCTTCCTGACCGACCCCGAAGCTGCCGCCGCGAACCGCGTTTGGCGGCAGGACTGCTGGCTGATGCTGAAGGCCCGGCAGGGCCATCCGATCGAGCGCGAGGCCGGAAACCGGCTGAACGATCTGGAAGAGCGCATCACGGGCCGTTCGATGCTGGCCCATGTTGCCACCGATTGTGATCCGGACCCGCTGCCGCCCGCGCCCGCCATGACCGAGGTCGAGGCCGCGCGCCGCCGCGCCGAACCCGCGATCTTCCGCGCCATCGCCGCCCTTGGCATGGGCCATCGCCGGGGGTCGGCGGCATGAACCTTCCGGACACCCTGCGCGCGGGCAAAAGCGCGCTTGTCCTGTGCGAGTCGGATTACGAGGCGGGTGTGGAAGCGCAGAAGCTTCACACCTATCTGCGCGAGAGCACGATCCAGCCGCACCGAAGCCGCGTCGAGTATCAGGGCGCGATCGCGCAGTTCATGACGGTCCGCCAGCCTGATGGCCGCCGCCCCTCTGAATTCGACGCGGTGTTTTCGACCTTCACCATGAGCGTGCCGGGCGTCACCGGGCTGCCTAATGGCGGTCTGGGCGAGCATGGCCCCGAGGTGGTCGCAACTCGCACCCATACCCCGAAGGGTCCGAAGGGGTCTTTCGAATGACGGGCCCCGAGGACATCGACCTTCACGCCGAGATCGCGCTCCTTCTGGAGTCGGTCCCGGCGGACCAGCAGGCCGACACCATGCGCGAGCTGGTGGAGGCCACCGGCGGCATGTGGCTGGCGCCCGAAGAGGCGCCCGAGGTGCCCCACTATCAGGAGCTTATGGTCGGCGGCATCCACGCGACCGGCGCGACCATGGCGGAGGCTGTCGAGAATTACCTCGCGCAGGCCGCAGGCAGGGCAGCATGACGGCAGCCACCACTCACATCCACGCCGTCCCGACGCTGCCCGAGGCGGGCGCCACCGTGGCCGATGCCGCCCACCATGCGCCCCATGATCTGCTGACCGCCTGCGTGGTGGTCGAGGATCAGACCGACGATCCCGCAGAGGCCGAACAGGCCCGCGCCCTGCGCGCGGTGCTGGAGGCTCCGGCACCTGCCCGACCCGCCAACACGCTGGCCCGCCGCGCGGCGATCCTCTGCAACGATCTGCAGTTTCGGACCTTCGTCGCGCGGCGCTGCGGCTTTTCGTCGGGCGAGTTCAGCGCCGTCGCTGCTGGCGAGTTCGTGCGCGCGGTCTGCGGCATCAGCAGCCGCCGCGACCTCGATACCACCCCCGAGGCCGCCGCCAGCTTCGAGAAGCTGCGCACCGACTACGACGCATGGCGCGGCAGGATCGCCGCCCCACGCTGACCCTCAACCCGAAAAGGCTCAAGATGACTGTGATCAAGAAATCTTACCGCGACGTTGGGAAGATCGATTTCCCCCTGTCCGCTTCATCCGAAGTCGATGACGTGATCGTGCGCGCCTTCGGCGATCTGACTGAAGATTGCCATGAGGCAGAAGCCGTCCTCGCGAACTGGGCTGAGGTTGCGCGCTTCAACATCGGCACCAGCGCCGTTCTCGCGATCATGCAGCGCGTTCGCGAGAGCCTTACCCCCTAACCCCCATGCCGGGCATGCCGCCCGCATCCCCCGCCGCTGGCATGAGGGCGCCACGGCGGGGGCAACCCAACCCAAAGGAGATGCCCAGTGATGGCGAACAAGAAGCCTCCGGCCCAGATCAACCGGCCCGAGCCCCATGATCCCTACAAGATGCGCACGCTGGAGCAGATCCTGACCCTGTTCGATGCCGGCGAATTTCTCGCGCAGGTGATGCAGGGCCACCAGGACCTGATGCAGGACCTGACCGACCATCTGGAGACGCATGGCCCGAAAGGCTGTCAGGGCAGCATGACGCTCACGATCGACTATGCCGTGGGCAACGCCGGTGATGTGGGCATGGGCGCGCAGATCAGCTTCAAGGCACCGAAAAAGCCGAAGAGCAGCGCCGCCGCCTACATCAACGATGAGGGCGAGCTCACGCTCTACAGCCCGATGATGGCCCGCATGCACCAGCCCGTGCGCGACGTGACCGACTTCGACCCGGAGACGGGCGAGGTTCGCGACGTCGACTGATCCACCCACCCCCCCAACGGAGAGAACCATGACCGACCATGTCGACAGCACCGCAGATGACCGCACCGCCAATAATGCGGTGCGCCACAAATACCGCGTCCTGACCGAAGCTGAGAAGGCCCAGATGCAGGAAGTCAAGGATATGGGCGCGGCGTTCATCGCGAAACTGCACGAGATCGGCGGCACCGCTCCCGGTGGCGATCGCTTCGCATCGCGCGATCTTTCGCTGGCGAACACGCACGCCGAAGACGCGGTGATGCGCGCAGTGCGCCACATCACCGCCTAAGCCCCACACCCCCAACGGAGACACACCATGTCCGAAACCCTACCCACCCTGCAAAATCCCGCCGAGACCATGCGGGACATCATGGCCGAGATCGGCCACCACGAGCTGGTGACGACGCCGGAAAGCCTCGACCTGACCGCACCGCACCTCATCACGCTGCCGAAGCATCGCAATGTCGAGAACCTGACCGCACATCATCGTGCGGCGCTGGAATACCTGAAGCCCACCCGCCGCAAGGGCACGGCGCACCTGAAAGATTTGGACAGTCTGATCCTGTGGGCGAACCGCTTCAAGGGCGAGACCTCCGCCATGTTCGCCGATCCGAACATGGAAGCGCCCAAGCTGACCTGCATTGCGGACTACCACGCTTCCGGCCCGATCGATCCTCTGAACCCCAAGGGCGATGCGACCGCCCGTCATTGCCACCACCGCGCCATCTACAGCTTCCCGCTGTCGAAGGAATGGAAGGCATGGATGGGGATTTCCGGCAATTCGCAGGACAAGGACGAGATGGGTGAGTTCATCGAGGCGAACGCGAAGGACATCATGGACCCGACGCCCGCCGTGCTGGATCTTGTCGAGAAGGAAGCAAGTCAGCCCTGGGAAAATCGCCTGATCCAGACCGCGCGGCAGATCGAAGGCCGCTATGGCCAGCTGGCTCAGCTTCTGGCGATGGCCCGGCGTTTCACCGTCCATGAAACCAGCAACCTGTCGGTAACGACGAACCGCGATACCGGGGAAAGCGCGATCCAGTTCTTGAACGAACACAAGGACGCGGACGGTGCCCCGCTCAGCGTGCCCAACCTGATCATCATCGCCATTCCGGTATTCCTGAACGGCGCGCACTATCGGATGCCCGTCCGGTTCCGCTACCGCAAGTCGGGCGCGCAGGTGAAGTTCACCCTGTCGATCTACAACCCCGAAAAGGTTTTCGAGGCCGCCTTCGATGAGGCGCTGAAGATCGCGGAAGACGGCACCGAACTGCCGATCTTCCAAGGTTCCCCCGAGTCCTGACCCCTGCTGTCTCTTTTCGCCCCCTGTGCTGCAGGGGGCGATGACGGACAGCAGCCCAACGGAGTCCACCATGAAGAACCGCCTCTCTGATCTGAACAACCACCTCTTTGCGCAGCTGGAGCGGCTGGCCGATGAAACCCTGTCGCCCGAGCAGCTGGAGCAGGAGGTGAAGCGGGCCGATGCCATCATCTGGCACGGCAAGGACGTCGAGAACCGGAGCTGGCCGACACGATACCGCGGCCCGGTGCTGATCCATGCCGCCAAGGCTTGGGGCAAGGCGGAGCGGGCAGACCTCGCTTTCGTCGAAGACATGACAGCCACCAAGCTCGAAGACACCGACCGGCCCCTCTTGGGCGGCATCATCGGGCGCGCCGAGATCGTGGACTGCGTCGAGGCCATGGACAGCCGGTGGTTCTTCGGCCCCTACGGCTTCGTCCTGCGGAACGCGGAGGCGCTGCCCTTCCAGCCCTGCCGAGGCGCGCTCGGTTTCCTCACCCCCAGCATCATCACCCCGGAGCCGCCCGTGCAGGGCGCGCTTCTTTGACACCGGAGCGACACATGACCACCGAATGCGAGCACAGCCCAACGGGCAGGCACATACTAACGATGTCCGGCGGGCGCTGCGCATATTGCTATAGCTATGAGCCGGACAGCGGGCCTGAGGCTGCCCCTGCGGCGCTTGACGCCACCATGATACCGCGCCCCCTTGATGAATGGCACGAGGATCGCGGCGACGTGCTCTGGTGGTGCTGGCGAGATGGCGCGTGGCTTGGCGAGCCGCCCTATGTCGGAACTCCTCTTGACCTTGGGCATACCGTCGAATGCCACACCCATGCCGAGACCGGAGAAGCGCCAGCTGCGCGCTTCATGGTCGGCGGCTGGCCCGGATACCACACGCATTGGACGCCTTTGCCGACGCAGCCCTACGCGCCCACCACCCCCCGGAGCCACCCATGACCGAAAACGAGTTCAAGCAGCGCCTGCGCCAAGCGCACATCAGCACCATGCATAGCGCGCAGGCCATTGTGGAAGTGCTGGCCGACCATGAGCCGAAATACATGGCCGTATCAATCGGCAGCATCGAGGGCGCGGCAACCCGCCTCGAAACCGCCGCCCGCCAGCTGCGCGACCTTGTCGCCTTGGCGCGGGCCGAAGCCGACCAGTCCAGCTAACCGCGAGAGGCAACAATGGACAATGACGATGTGAGGAAGCTCCAGCACCAGATCAAACGAATGCTGGAGGATACAGCGGAATTTGCGTCGGAGTTTAGTGAGTTGAGCGACGACGAGCTCGAGACGCTGGCCGACGCGCAAGCAGAGATCGCAGCAGTCGCTGAATACAAGAAACACGCCGCAGAAACCGAGATCAGGATACGCGCGCTTCGATCCTCTTTGACCAAGTCCACCTAGCCCCCAACCCCCGGAGCAACACATGACCGACCCTGTTTTCTACGTTGAAGATCCGGAAGGCGCCCTGCGGCGCTGGCGGCAAACACCGGAAATGATGCGCGGCAATGAGATGGCCCGCGCGATCCGTGGCGGAACTGCCATGAACGATACGCCGACCCTGATTGAGTTCCTCGCCGACAGGCTGGTAGAGGTCTACGGCGAAAACGCCCGGGTCGATTTCATCCTTGCCGCAAAGGAGCGCGCGGCCATGCTCCGCCGCTCTTTGCCGAGATCCGCTCCAGCGCACGACATGCGCGCTGACACACCGGCCCTGACTCGCGCGCAGCAACGGCAGATCGCCGATTACTTGGACGAGATCGCAGACGAAAAGCTGATCGGTTACCCTCTGGGACGAACCGACCCAATGACCGCCAACAGACTCTCATTGGCAGCGGCATACCGTCTGGTCGCCACTGACATGCGCGCGCTGTCGGATGGCGAAAGCAGCGGGAGCGACACATGACCGAACCCATCCAAAAAGAATACCGGCAGGCCATGAACGGCATCGCGCGCTGGATCGATGAGAAGCTGAACGGCAGGCGCAAGCCCGGTCGAAAGCCGAAGGTTGGCTTCATCCTGCTGACCGCCGAATTCGGAAAGATCGAGGGCGGGCGCGTCAACTACATCAGCAACGGTGAGCGCGAGGACATGATCGCGATGCTTCGCGAATATCTGGCCCGCGTCGAAGGCCGATACGCAGAACCCACCAACCGGCCCCAGTAAGCCGATCCACGAGCCCCGGAGCTAAACATGACAAATGAACCGAAAGCGCCTGCCCTGTCCGAGACACCATCCCTCACGTCTTCGCGGCATAGCGCCATTGCCGACATCGCAGCAGAGCGGCAGCGGCAGATCGAGGCAGAGGGCTGGACGCCGGAGCATGATGACAAGCATGCCGCATGTCAGATGGCCTTGGCGGCCGGTTGCTACGCGATGTTCGCCTCAGCACCAGAAGCCCATCGCGCGGCCACTGACATGCCCCGCAGTCTTAACGTGCTTGGCCGCCCCCTCAAAGGTTGGGCGGCTTGGCTGCAGCTGTGGCCGTGGGATCGGAAGTGGTGGAAGCCCACCACGCCCCGCCGCGATCTGGTCAAAGCTGGTGCGCTGATCGTGGCCGAGATCGAACGGCTTGACCGGGCAGCCCTGCGCGCCGCGCAGGAAGGCGGTGACGCATGATCTGGAAAATGGTCTGCTGGAGCTGTGGCGGGACGCGCGATTATATCCCGGGCACGCCTTGCGCCTGCGGCTGTCGCGTTGGCTCTATCGGGGAGACAGAGGCTGGCGCGCGAGACGCTCAGGCGCAGTTCAAGGCTTTGATGAAGAGCATGGCCCCCGCCGCGCAGGAAGGCGGTGACGCATGATCCAGACGCCCCGCACCCACACCAGCGCGCGGCCCCTGTTGCGCCACGTCCAGCCAGAGGTTGAAACCGCAGGGCCGATTCAGAGCGGAGACGAGGCTGATCTCGCAGCGCGCTGGCAGGCACTGTGCCTCGCCGAACATCAGGTGCGCGCCCTGCCGCCATCCCCGCCCCCACCGCCGCCCATGACGGCGGACGGGCTGCGCGTCGGATCAGCTCAGGCAAAACTGCTTGCAGCCCTGCGCGATGGCCCCGGCACCCGGCGCGATCTCTGCGCCCGCGCCGGGATCAGTCTCACCATGTGGTCCAGCGCGCTGGCGCAGATTCGGGCCGCAGGGATCGTGGTGCAAGTCGAGCGCGCACGCGCTGCGGCGCGGACGGTTTATCGGCTGGAGGATAAGACATGACCCCGCGCCGCATCCAGATGACCCGCGCCCGCCCGTGGCGCGCAGAGCACCCCGAGGCGGTGATCGTGGCGCGGCCGGGCCCGTTCGGAAACCCGTTCAAGGTCGGAAATCTGGGCATCCCAGACGCCGAGGTGGCTGCCTATCGCTTCCGGCTCTGGACCGAAAGCACCGTGGAGGGTCGAGCCGTGGCGGCAAAGGCCAAGCATTACCTGCGCGGGCGCGACCTTGCGTGCTGGTGCCCGCTTGATCAGCCGTGCCATGCAGACGTGCTGCTGCAAATCGCAAACGAGGTGAAGTGATGGGCCGGAGGCAGCAATTTACCAAGGCGGAGATAGAGCGCTATGTTGCTGCAGCCCGCAAGGCCAATCCAAGATCGGTTATCGAACTGGTGACCGATGCAGGAACCATCCGCATTCTGCCGGAGCCAGATCAGAAGTTGGAGCCGGATAACCCATTCGACAAGTGGAAGAGCAAGCGCAATGAGGGTCACGCTTAAGGGGATCAACCGGACATCGGCAAAGCTCGCGAACGGTGACCGCGTCACCTACTATTACGCGTGGAAGGGCGGGCCACGCCTGCCGGGTAAGCCGGGCGATCCCGAGTTCATCGCCGCCTACAATGAGGCCGTCGCGCAGAAGGTCACGCAGCCCACCGGCACGGTTCAAGCCGTCTTGAACGCCTATCAGGACTCGCCCCGGTTCACCGATCTGGCGCCACGCACCCGCAAAGACTACGCAAATCACATCCGCAAAATTGAAACCGAGTTCGGAGACTTCCCTCTTGCCGCGCTATCAGACCGCCGCACGCGCGCGGAGTTTCTGACATGGCGCGACGCCATGGCAATCAAGTCCCGCCGTCAGGCTGACTATGTCTTCGCGACCTTCGCGGCAATTATGGCATGGGCCTTTGATCGCGGACTCACAGTCGCCAACCCGTGCGAACGGCCCGGTAAGCTCTATCGCGCCAGCAGAGCGGAATCGATATGGACGCAGGCAGACGAGGATGCGCTGCTTAACTCTGCCCCGCATCGCATTCGGCTGGCATACCTTTTGGCTGTCTGGACCGGCCAGCGCCAAGGTGACCTGTTGCGGCTGACATGGACCGCCTATGACGGATCGCACATCCGGCTGAGACAGGGGAAAACAGGGCGGCGGGTGGTGATCCCCGTGGCGAGCGCCCTTAAGGCCGCGCTGGACGAAGCGGCGCGGGACAAGAAAGCCGTCACCATCCTAACCACCACCAAAGACACGGCATGGACCGGCCACGGATTTAGCGCGACATGGCGCAAGGAACTGGCAAAAGCACAGGTCAGCGGACTGACCTTCCACGACCTGAGGGGCACGGCAGTCACACGGCTGGCAATCGCAGGCTGCAGCGAAGCCGAGATCGCGACCTTCACCGGGCACAGCCTGCGGGACGTGGCCGCAATCCTTGACGCCCACTACCTGAGCCGAGATTCGCGCCTCGCAGATTCGGCCCTAAGCAAGCGCGAAGCCCACGAAGCCCGAACGAAAACTACTAAGTGAGCGCCCAACCGGCGCAAAGGTGAGGTCGCGAGCAAGAACACCAGAAGGGCCGCCACTGCGTTTCGATCTAGCTTTCTGGCGCGTTAGCGTTGGCCTTCTTGGGATAGACCGCCTCGAAAATGGTAACGAGTTCTTGGGCGGTCATTGCGGGATTCGGGCGCATTCCAAGATTGTTTCGGATCGAGTCGAAAATCACAAACATCTTCAAATATCCATCGACCCGGCGCGAATGCGAGTTCAAATAACGTCCCTTGAAATTTTCCCAGCGCCCCATTTCCTTGATCAGATGGTGGGCGATTCCGTAGTGGTTTTCATTGTTCCCGTCGAAACCGGAAAACTCCGGGTCGTGGCCAAAGTTCGCGGCGCGCACGAGATCCTTGTCGGCGTCGTTCAGTCTCGCAAACGAATGCTCGATGAAACTCCACATATCAATTATGTCGACGGTTTCCTTGACCTCCTGCGGGTCGTCCTCCTTTACATTGAAGAGTCCAGGATAGTCCCAGCTGAGCGACCAAAGGTGACCACCAAACATAGCATCCAGAACGCGCTTCACGTTCAATTGGCCATCGATATTCATTTCATTATGAATATCGGAGAGCATCGAGATAATGATCTTTTCACCGTCCGAGAGCTTCAATTTGTTCACCTATGTGTCGTTCATGCGATCTATAAGGCAACAGCCTCACAATTTTTCAAGTATCTGTGTAGATCATTTTAGCGAAGCGCCGCGAAGGCGACGTCGTCTACCTGCGCACAACTGCCGCTCGCCAAGCCGAAGCGAATGCCACTAATCAGCCCCTGACGCCCACTACCCAAGTCTGACTTAGCGACTCGCAGAATCGGCCCTAAGCAGGCGCGCAATGAACGAATCCGGAAGGAAAACGCCCAAACGACTACCCAAATGCGCTATGGGAGTCGGATGTAAAACACAGATTTACTGAGTGATTTCAATGGCAGGGGCAGCAGGGTTCGAACCCGCGACCTACGGTTTTG
>NZ_JAYKSL010000032.1:0-34237 GCF_035481585.1 Salipiger marinus
TCTCGATGACAATGCTGGGTCAGTTCTCAGTGACATCCAACACACCATGCTTGCCCATGCGCCGACCGAGCCGGGGGAGCCGATAGACGAGGATCATCCTCTCGATCCCAGGTTTCCTTACCGCGCATCGAAGGTGCGCACGGAGAAGGTACTGCGCGAGGTAAGGGGCGACGAGAAACTCGTGCTGATGCGCCCCGCCGGTATCTACGATGACAACGGGCAGTCGACTTTTCTGACCCACCAGATCGCCCGCATTCACGAACGACGATTCAGCGGCAAGGTTTATCCTGGCGATCTGTCGCGCGGGCAGGCGTTCCTGCATCTCGACGATTTTCTCGACGCGGTGGAACGTATCGTTGATCGGCGCGTCAAGCTGCCGGACGTTTTTCCGGTGCTACTGGGCGAGGCCGACCCGATACCCTTCGGCGAGTTGCAGCGCCTGATCGGGCGCGAGCTGCATGGCGAGGACTGGATCACCTGGAACGTGCCGTCCCAACTGGCCAAGCTCGGCGCCTGGACGGAAAACAAGGTATTTGGCGAGGATGCTTTCATCCGGGCGTGGATGGTCGATATTTCCAGCGATCATTATGAACTCGACCTGTCCGCCGCGAAGAAGCTTTTGGGCTGGGCTCCTCAGCACAGCCTGCGCGAGGACATGCCGGGCATCCTTCAGCGCCTGAAGGACGATCCCTACGAATGGTACGAAGCGAACGGGTTGAACGCGGCGCGGGTCTCGGCGGCCAAGGTCGAGAACGCCGTGGCTGAAGAGGCTGCCGAGAAGGCACCGACCGAGGCCGAAGCGAACGCGAACAGGCGCGAGCACGATCAACACATGCGGCAGATGCATTTCTCGATGCTCTGGGTGCATTGGCTGGTCATGGCGCTCGGCCTGTGGCTGGCCACCGCGCCATCGGTTTTCGGCACCTTCGATCAGGCCGAATTCAGCGCGGCGGTCCAGCGCGTGACGGAGGATCGCGGGCTGTGGTCCGCTGCCACGCGCAGTTGGCTGACCGCGTGGAACAATGTCTTCACCGGACTTGCCATCATGGTTTTTGCCGCCCTGTCGCTGCGCCATGGTAACGGCTGGGCGCAATGGGCGAATGCCGCGCTCGGCGTCTGGCTGCTGGCCGCGCCGCTGGTGTTCTGGACGCCGGACGCGGCCGTCTATGCCAACGACACGCTGATCGGCGCGCTGGTGGTCGCACTGACGATCCTGATTCCGATGATGCCGGGCATGTCACGCGAAGGGATGATGGACGATACCGATATCCCGCCCGGTTGGACCTACTGCCCTTCCACCTACGTCCAGCGCCTGCCGATCATCGCGCTCGGTGTCGTGGGCTTTATCCTGTCGCGCGTCCTGTCGGCCTATCAGCTCGGCCATGTAGACGGCGTGTGGGAGCCGTTCTTTTCCTCGCCCTCGGCGCTGAATGGCACCGAATACATCATCACCTCCGATGTCTCAAAAGCCTGGCCCATTGCCGACGGTGGCCTTGGCGCGATGAGTTACATGTTCGAAATCATGATGGGCGTGATGGGCAGCCGCCTGCGCTGGCGCACGATGCCCTGGATGGTCGCACTTTTCGGCATCGTTGTCGGGCCGCTTGGCGTGATCAGCATCTATTTCATCATCATTCAGCCGATTGCCATTGGCACCTATTGCACGATCTGCCTGATGGCGGCGCTGGCCATGCTGATCATGATCCCATTCTCACTCGATGAAATCGTCGCGATGGTGCAGTTCATGGTCTGGAATATGCGCCGGGGCAGACCGTTCTGGCGCGCGTTCTTCAGAGGCGATGCTCTGCCCGGTGGCACAACGGGGGGCGAAATGAGCTTCGACGCGCGACCTATGCAGATCTTTCGACAAAGCGCACGTGGGGTTACCGTCCCATGGACACTCGGGCTGAGTGCAGCGATTGGCGCCTTCCTGATGTTGTCGCGCGCGATTTTCGGTAACGAAGCGGCAATGGCGAACAGCGATCACCTGCTGGGCGCACTGGTTCTGACCACAGCGGTCATCGCCTGGGCCGAGGTCGCGCGGCCATTGAGGTTCCTTAACATCCTCTTCGGCCTCTGGCTGGTCATCGCGCCCTGGCTTCTGGGCGGAGGCACGGTGGCAGGCAGCCTTGTCGGTATCCTCGCCGGGATCGCTCTCATCGCGCTCAGCCTGCCGCGTGGGAAGCGCAGCGAGGAACACTATGGGAGTTGGGACAGATTCATTTTTTGAAAGGGCGTCAGAAAATGATTGCCAAGCGCCCTTGACCTTCCAGTAGGTGGAAGGACTATCTGGTGTTTCAAGGAGAGGATTGCCAGCCATGAACATCGGAAATGTTTCGGAACAGAGCGGATTGCCGGCGAAAACGATCCGGTATTACGAGGATATCGGACTCGTGCAACCGTCGCGGCGTGAAAACGGGTACCGCGATTTCACTGTTCAGGAGCTGCACAAGCTGACGTTTCTCGGCCGGGCGCGATCGTTGGGTTTCAGCATTGAGGAGTGTCGCACATTATTGTCGCTGTACGAGGATCACGAGCGGTCCAGCGCCGACGTCAAGGCGATCGCCCAAAGCCACCTCGCGCGGGTGGACCAAAAAATCGAGGAGTTGCAGGCGCTGAGCGCAACGCTTGGTGATCTCGTTGTTCGGTGTCATGGCGATGATCGTCCTGACTGCCCGATAATGGATGACCTGACAGATTCCGACCTCGCGGAGACACGAAACTATCCTACTGGCACAACCCTCGGAACACTGGTAAATTAACCGCATGCACTTTGTCGCCCGCCTCATCATGATAACTGTCCTTGCCGCCTTCGCGGTAAGCTCGGTTGCGCATGCGGCCGGTTCGGCCAGGATGGCATCTGAAATGATCGCAGCCGGAGCTGAAATGGCAGGTGCTGGCTGCGAGGCATGTGATGACGATACGGCGGGAACCTTGGGCGTCGCATGCGATTTTGTGTGCAACTCGGCGACCGCCGTCGCGCTGGTGGGAGCCTCGGCGGAATTTGGTTCAATTGCAGTTTCGAGCGCTCATGGACTGCCGATCGCGCGGGATTTTCGCGGTCTGAGCAGTCCGCCTGCCAAACAGCCTCCAAGATTCCTTCTCTGATCTGACACGCGCCGCGGTTTCGCGGTCGCAGTGTCATGCCGTGACAGTGGAGCCATGCCGCTCCGTGTTGCGGGTATTCCAAACCGCAGTTGCCGCTTTGGCTCCGGCGGAGGACCCCATTATTATCAGAGAGCCCCTGTCCGATGTCTTTGAAGTGCAAACCTAACGTCACGCGCCGCGCCTTTGTCGCGTCGTCGCTCGCGGGTGTGATGTCCACCACCCTGCCTTTTCCGGGGATGGCGGAAGCCGCGATCCGCAAATTCTCGCTCCGGGCCACTCCGGGAAGGACACGGCTTGTTCCTGAGCCACATCCCGACACCGCGGCCTGGTGCTACAACGGTAAGGTTCCGGGCCCGGAGATCCGCCTTCGGCAAGGTGATCGCCTTCAGGTCGAGGTTATCAACGACCTTGCGGAGGAAACCACCGTGCATTGGCATGGTATCCGGCTTCCCAACGCAATGGACGGGGTGCCGCATCTGACACAGGCTCCGATCGCTCCGGGCGACAGGTTCGTTTACGAATTCAATGCAGTCGATGCCGGCACCTTCTGGTATCACCCGCACCAGCGCAGCTTCGAGCAGGTCGGGCGCGGTCTCTACGGTCCCCTTATCGTCGAGGAGGCCAATCCGCCTCGTGTCGACCGCGAAGTTACCTGGGTGCTGGACGACTGGCGACTGACCGACGACGCATCGATTTCTGACGATTTCGGCAATGCCCATGACGTGAGTCACGCGGGCCGCCTCGGCAACACCGTGACGATCAACGGTCTTGTGCCGGAGACATTCGAGGTGGCATCAGGGGAGCGGATCCGCCTCCGCCTGATCAACGCCGCGAATGCCCGGATCTTCGCGCTCGATTTCGGGGACCATACACCGCGCATCATCGCGCTCGACGGCCAACCCGTCACGCCACATGACCCGCCGGGCGGTCTTGTCGTTCTTGGACCCGCAATGCGCGCCGACGTAATCCTGGATTGCATCGGTGTGCCCGGCGCGCAATCCCAGCTTGTCGACCGTGCCTATCGCGGGAACGATTTTCGAGTCCTCGATTTCACCTACGCTGATACCGCCCTGCGCGAGGCTACACCGGACTGGCCGATCACACTGCCAGTCAACCCTATTCCCGAACCAGACCTGAGTTCTGCGCAGCGTCATGAGGTGACGTTCACCGGCGGGATGATGGGCATGATGGTGGAGCGGGAGATGGGCCTGGAGCCGCGTGGAGGCATGATGGGCGGCGGGATGATGGGCATGATGCATGACGGACGCGGCATCTGGTTCGTCAACGGAAAAGCCGCCGAGGGGCATGTGCTCGACCCGTTCCTGACGCTTAAACGCGACGCAAGTCACATTCTGGAAATGACCAACGCGACCGCTTTTGATCACCCGATTCATCTGCACGGCCACTCATTCCGCGTAATCAGCCGAAACGGTGCGCCGACGCCGCATCGGGAATGGCAGGACACGGTGCTCATGGCGCCCCGCGAACGGGTCGAGATCGCCTTCGTCGCCGACAACCTCGGCGACTGGATGTTCCACTGCCACATTCTCGAACACCAGGCTGCGGGAATGATGGGCGTGATCCGCGTCGCATGAGCTCCGGAGGAGGACAAGATATGACAAACAGTACCTTGATTTTTGAGCCGGACAGACGCCACTTCCTGGCACTGGGTATGGGTGCAGCCACAGTGCTCGTATTGCCCGGCGCGGTGCGCGCGGCCGACCGGGCGGCCGATATTCGAACGCTCGCCTTCGACGGCGACACGCTGCTGATCGCAGGCGCAACACTGAGGGCCAGCCTCGACGGCGGTCGCAGCTGGCATGTGAGACCGACACCTTCCCCGGTCTCCTCGATCGCCACGCATCCTGCGCGTCCCGGACGTCTCCTTGCCGGACTGGCGCGGGGAGGGGTGGCCGTGTCCGGCGATGGCGGATCGTCATGGACTACCCGAAGCGACGGGCTTGCCTCCGGTGAGGTCACGGCGCTGGCTGTGGCCGCCGGAAACCCCGACATGATCTATGCCGCGATCCGCGGCGACGGCCTCTGGAAGAGCGAGGATGCAGGCGCAACCTGGGCCCTGGCCATGGACCGGCCCTGGCTCGACGCGGCCGAGCGCGACCCGCTGACGCTGGCATCGGTTGATCTCGAAACCGGGATGGGCGGCATCTGGATCTATGCCGGAACCGAGAAAGGCCTGACCCGTGTTCCAGACTGTTTCTGCCGCTGGCAGGAAGTTCAGCCCGGCAATGCGATGGACGCGCTGGTGACGGGCGATGCGCCACCTGCCGAGGCACCGCTGCCGACGGATGAGCCGGTCCTGTCACTGGCCAGCGCCCCTTCGGCACCTTCGACACTATATGCGGCGCTGCCGTCGGGGGTGTGGGCGTCGCAGAACGGCGGCGTGGTTTGGACCCAGAAGGCAAAAGGGCAGGGGAGGGCCGTCGCGGTCCACCCTAGGGACGAAAATCACGTAGCCGCCCTCCTCGACGGCACCCTGAACCTCAGCCGCGATGGCGGCGCTACCTGGGCCGCGCTCGCGGTCGCATGATGGAGAACCCCATGAACAGAAGATATGTCCTGGCTTCGCTTGCTGCACTTGGCGTCGGCGGAACCTTCACTTTCACGACGCTGACTTCAGCACAAAGCACCGAAGACGCGACCGGTCCCGCAAGTACCGACGTGTCAGACGGAACGAAGCAGATCACGATCTGGCGCGATCCGGGCTGCGGTTGCTGCGACACCTACGCCGATTACCTGGAAGAGAACGGTTATACGGTAACACGCATCGACGATCGGGAATTCGACAAGCGCTCGATCGAAGTCGGCGTTCCCGAACAGGGGCTCGGCTGTCATCTGGCCGAGATCGAAGGCTATTTTGTCAGTGGACTGGTGCCCTCGGAGATCCTGGAAAGGCTGGTCGCGGAGAAGCCCGACATCACCGGCATTACTTTGCCGGGCATGCCTGCGAACGCACCGGGCATGGCAAGAGTAAAGACCGGTACGCTCAAGACCTACGCCTTCGGCGAGGGCGGGATCGCCGTTTACTCCGATGAGTAACTGCATGGACATGATGAACGGCCCGATGATGGGTGTGATGATGTTCGGTGGAGGGCTATTGCTCCTGCTCGTCGCTGCGGTTCTGGTGCTCAGCCTCGTCGCACTCGTGAAATACCTCAGGAGTGCGACATGAGGCGGGCCGCAACAATCGGTGCCGCCATCGTCGCACTATCCGCGATCGGCTTTGCCGTCCTCGCGCAGTCGGAAAGTGACGAAGCTTCTGTGGATGGGCTGTCCTTCCTCGGTGAACCCGTGACTACTGCGGACATCGCAGCCGGCGAGACGCTCTACGCGGAGAATTGCGCGTCCTGTCATGGTGCCGAACTGGAAGGGCAGCCCGATTGGCGGCGGCGTCTAGACAATGGGCGCATGCCCGCTCCGCCACATGACGAAACCGGCCATACCTGGCACCATTCGGACCGGAACCTCTTTATCGTAACCAAGGGCGGCGTCGGTGCCGTCGTGCCCGGTTATGAAAGCGACATGCCGGCGTTTGAAGGCATCCTGACCGACGACGAGATTGCCGATGTTCTCTCTTACATCAAAAGCACCTGGCCGGATCGACAGCGCGAATTCCAGGCGGAAGTCTCTGTCAACGACAAGGGTGATTTATGAGCGCGGTCGAGGCCAATCGCCGTAAGGGTCGGCTTGTCACCGTGCTGCCAGTTGCGATCTTCGCCCTCATCGGCGCAGGTTTTTATTGGGGCCTGTTCAATGGCAACGACACTCTTCCTTCCCCACTTGTTGGCAAGGCGGTGCCTGAGTTCGACTTGCCGCCGATAGAGGGACGAACCGACGGTCTGTCGACCGCCGACCTCAAAGGGCAGGTGTCTATCGTGAACGTCTGGGCGTCCTGGTGCGTGCCGTGCCGGGTAGAGATGCCGTTGCTGAACGAACTGGCGGCGCAGGGTGAAGTCCCGATCTTCGGCATAAACTACAAGGACCGTCCCGAAGAGGCATTGGGCTTTCTCGATGAGCTTGGTGACCCTTACACCCGCATCGGCGCCGACCGGAACGGGCGCGTGTCCATCGATTGGGGCGTCTACGGCTTGCCCGAGACCTTCGTGATCGATGCCGAGGGCCGGATTGCCTACAAGCATATCGGCCCCTTCAACCGCAACTCTCTGGAGGAAAACATCCTTCCCGTGGTGCGGCGTCTTCAGGAAGGAGCGGGATCATGAAACGACGTGAATTGTTGACTGGCATGGCGGCGATTGGCGTCGCAAGGCCGGTTCAAGCTAGACCATTGATGCCGCTTCACGAAAAGCCGCGAGAGATGTTGTCGCCGCCCTTCGTGGACGGGGCGGGGCGCGATCTGACGCTGGCGGATTTCCGGGGCAGGGTGGTCCTACTGAACATCTGGGCAACCTGGTGTGTTCCCTGTCGTGAAGAGATGCCAACGCTCGACGCTTTGCAGGAAAAGCTGGGCGGGGACGATTTCCATGTCCTGCCACTCTCGATCGACCGCGCGGGAATGAAGGTGGTGCGCCGCTTCTACGAGGAAATCGGCATTCGCCATCTGGGAATGTACCTCGCCGACAGCACAAGGGCGATGCTGGCATTCGGTGTACTGGGCCTTCCCACCACGATCTTGATCGATCGCAACGGTTTCGAGCGCGGACGACTTGTGGGGCCGGCCGAATGGGACAGCCATGAAGTCATGGCCCAAATCCAGACCATCATCAACGAAAGGAGTGAATAGCCAATGTCCGAAACATCACCTTACACCGAAACGCCGGAGGCACGTCCGTGGCGGCCGCAATTGGGACGGCGAAGTCTGATTCTTGCGTCAATGGCGATCATTGGCGCCGGGCTTTACTTGAATTGGGGCTGGGTGACGGCCATCGGAGCCGCGCCGCTGATCCTGGCCGTGGCACCCTGCGCCGTGATGTGCGGGCTTGGCGTCTGCGTGATGTGCAAATCCAACTCATGCGAAAAAGTAACTCGGCCGCAGAGCCGAGCTTGTCGAGGGACTGAACCCGAAAAGCTCTAGAAAACCTGAAGGAGAAACTTAATGACACTTTTCAAGAACCTGAGCATGGCGACTGCCGTGTCCACACTTTTGGCCACCGGCGTGGTTGCCCAGGACAACACCGGTTTGTCCGGCCAGATGATGGACGGTGAGAGCGGCATGGCCGGCAACATAATGAACGCCGACATGGACGGCATGATGCCCATGATGAAGATGATGCAGAAAATGGGCCCGATGATGGAGGCCTGCACAGAGATGATGGAGGCAATGAACAACTCCGAGAATGGAGCCGCCACTTCGACCGACAAGGGCTGAACAGTTATCGCCGGAGGCTGATGCCCCCGGCGATAAGGCGCGGAAAATCGAGATGACATTCAAAACTACCCTTCACATGCTTGCAGTTTTGCTTTGGGCGCTGATTTCTGCGCCCGCGACTTCGCTAGCCCAGCAATCGACGCCGCTCGAGCAGGTTGAGCAAGAGGCCATCAAAGCCTTGATCCTGCAAACCATCCGCGAGAACCCGGAAGTTCTGGTGGATACGCTCCTGGCCTTCCAGGAAGAGGCTGAAGCGGCAGCTCAAGCCCAACAACGTGCTGCGATCCAGCGCGTTGGTGAACTGCTGCGGACGGACGCGAACACCGGCGTGATGGGCAATCCTGATGGCGACATCGTGCTTGTCGAATTCTTTGACTACAACTGCCCCTATTGCCGACGCGCGGCCCCGGTCCTTTTCGAATTGATCGAGGAGAACCCGGATTTGCGCATCATCATGAGGGAGTGGCCCATTCTCGGGCCAGACTCCAAACTGGCGGCTCGGGCGTCGCTGGCGGCAATAAAACAGAACAAGTTTGAAGCGTTTCACGAGGCTCTGATGGCGCAGCCTCGCGCCAATACCGTCTTCATAAGGCGGGCTGCTGAACAGGCGGGTCTGGATTACGACCAGTTGCAGGTGGACATGGCCGCGCCCGAAATCGACGCCCATATCGAAACGTCTCGAAACCTTGCGGGGCAGCTCGGGATATCCGGCACGCCGACGTTTCTGATCGGCGAGACGCTCGTTCCTGGATTGTTGGAAAAGGCCGATCTTCAGGCTTTGATTTCGGAGGCCGGAGATGTCGATGGAACCCAGTGAAACCTCTCCCAAGGCGCGGCTCTTGAGAACTATATTGTGGGGCACTGTAATTTTGGTCATCGCCGGGGTGGCGATATCTTGGGCCTTGGACATGTATCTCGGCAACGGATCGAAGACCGTCCGCTATTCGGGCGAGGCGGATATTCGATCCGAATTTTCACTCACGGATCATACCGGACAAGAGGTGACCCAAGCCGATTACACCTATCGCTGGCAACTTGTATTCTTCGGATTTACGAATTGTCCTGACATCTGCCCCACCACTCTGGCCTACATGGCCAGCGTCGTGGATCTGCTCGGCGAAGATGCGGACCAGGTGGCGCCGATCTTCATCACGGTCGATCCGGAACGCGACACAGTGCCGGTAATGGCTGAATATGTATCAGTCTTTCATCCGAGCCTGATCGGCCTGACCGGGACTGAAGCGCAGGTTGCCGAGGCCACCAGGAATTTCCGCACATGGTACGAGCGGACCGAGGACGATAGCGCGCCGGACGGTTATTTCATGGCGCATGCCGGACACATCTACCTCATGCAGCCCAGTGGCGAATTTGAGGCGGTCTATCAGGAAGGCGGCCAACCGCCGGAGGCGCTGGCGCAGGAAATCCGCAAAAAGTTATGAGTGAAGGAACTTACCAAATGAAGATCACCGCACTTGCAACCGTGTTAACACTCTGGCCGTTCTTCGCATCGGCCGATGTGACGATATCGGATGGTTGGGCCCGCGCGAGCATCCTCGCCTCCCGTCCGGCTGCGGCCTATCTCACGCTCACGAGCAATCAGAGTGATCAACTGGTCGCAATCACGACGCCGATCGCTGGGAACGTCACGATTCACGCCGTCGAGACCGACAACGATGGCATTAGCCGAATGGTTGAGGTCGACGGCTTGGACCTGCCCTCCGGAGAACCAGTAACCCTCGCGCCCGGCAGCATGCATCTGATGCTGATGGGCCTGTCGGAAAAACTCGAAGAAGGCACCGATTTGCCGTTGATCCTGACCTTCGCATCGGGTGCCCGAATGGAAATCAGCGTTCCGGTTCTCGGACCGGGCGCGATGAGGCCGCAGGAGCAACAGCCATGAAAGACATACTCCTGCTGACAGCCCTCGTCGCGGGCCTCCCGGCCTACGCAGATCATCCCGGCGACCGTCTTGACGAGGTGATGGCACAGAAAGAACCTGCTTTCACCGCCGTTGACCTCAACGAATTGCCTGCGTTGGGTCTGCTCGGCCCTGACGGAGAACCGTTGGACTTGGAAAGCCTCTCCGATCAGGTCGTCGTTCTTAGTTTCGTACCGTCCGACTGCGGACAGCCTTGTGCTGATCAACAGGCACTTCTTGGAAAGGTGAGGGGCGGAGTGAATTCATCTCCCATGCTGGACATGGTGACCTTCCTTGTGGTGACCGACGCCAGTGATCCGGTTCCCGGACCGATTGCCAAAAACGTGGTCATTGCTCGCGCACAAGAGCCAATAGAGAATCTGATCGATCAGTATCGCGCGATTGCGCCTGACCATCCCGAGGCTCCGCTTGTGCATGTTATCGCGCGCGGCAACCGCCATGCCGGGGTCTTTGCGGATTCCGCTTTCCGGCACATCAACATGATCCTGTACGTCAACGGCCTGACAAACGCGCATTAATCGAAGAACGGACCCCCAGCATGACAGCAAACACAGAAACCTTTGAGACAAGCGATACCGGATGGCTGTCCGTCATCCGCCGATACATCGTTTATACCGCCGTCGGGCAACTGATCTGGGAAATGGCACATATTCCCCTCTACACGATCTGGGTCGAAGGCTCCTGGGGAGAAATAGCTTTCGCGGTCGTGCATTGCACAGGCGGAGACCTGTTGATCGCCATGAGCACGCTCTTGCTCGCCCTGTTTCTCGTCGGAGGGCAAGCGTGGCCGTCGGAGCGCGCAGGGCGCGTCCTGCTTCTGACCGTGGCCCTGGGCGTCTCCTACACGATCTTCAGCGAGTGGCTGAACATCGTGATCCGGGCGGCCTGGGCGTATCGCGATATCATGCCGGTGGTCCCCGTCATCGATGCCGGTCTCACGCCCCTGCTGCAATGGATCATCGTCCCGACCCTGGCATATTGGGCTGCCACAAGAGTGCCCTTGCGCAAGCTTTTCAGCGGTGAACGTGAGTCATGGTAGATATCTCGCTTCTGGGACTCACCGCCGCCCTCTTGGCTGGTACAATATCGTTTCTGTCCCCCTGCGTGCTGCCTCTTGTGCCAGGTTATGTCTCCTACGTGGCCGGGCGCACAGCCGCTGAAGGCGGGGCGGCTGCGACCTCGCCGTCGCGCGCGGTCTGGCTGAGCCTGTGTTTTGTCCTCGGCTTCTCCACCATTTTCATGGGGCTTGGCGCATCCGCGACAGCATTGGGTCAGGCCCTGCTTCGGTGGCGGTATGAACTCAACCTCGTTGGGGGCGGCATCGTCATTCTCTTCGGGCTCTTTATGATCGGAGCCGCGCGTGTTTCGGTCATGGAACGCGACTTCCGATTCAATCTCAACATCCCCGGGGGCCAACCCGCTGCGTCCTATGTCCTCGGTCTTGCCTTCGGTTTCGGCTGGACTCCGTGCATCGGCCCGATCCTCGGCGCGATCCTGACAGCCAGTGCGGCGAGTGCCACGATGGGCGAAGGTATCATGCTGCTTGCCGTCTATTCCGCCGGCCTTGGAATACCGTTTCTGATCGTGGCCGGATTCACCGACCAGATCGCGGGACGGTTGCGGGCCATCGGCCGGGTTGGCCGCCGCCTCCACCAGCTTGCGGGCATAGTGATGATCTTGATGGGGCTGGCGATGATGACAGGGCAGTTGAGCGCGCTGTCATACTGGATGCTCGACGTATTTCCGGTTCTGGGACGGATCGGATAGCTCCATTAGTAGCAGCGTCTATTGATAACAGAAAATTTTCTTGAACCTCTAGTAGCTTTAGGAGTTAAGCCACCGACAAAGAACGGCACCATGGAGCAAGTTGCCAATAACGCCTCACTCCTTCCCGGGCGAACAACACTGCGTTCGGGGTAAGGTTCGGTTTGCCGTCCAATGCGTGAACGGAGCAATCTATATGCTGACAAGACGACATTTCATCCAGACGACCACCGCGCTGTTTTCGGCATCGATATCCAGCCCGCTCCTTGCAGACACGTGGCCTACCGATGCGCAGAAGGCAGCTTGGGACGCACAGGTTACACCTCCCGGCTACGACCCGGCCACGTCCAACCCTTGGGGCCTTCACCCTCGCTTCCTGCCACAGCGGGTCCTCGCGAAGGACGGACTTGTACCCGGTGATATCCATGTCGATGCTGTTGCGCGCTATCTCTACCACATCGAAGAAGGCGGCACGGCGATGCGCTATGGCGTGGCGATCGCGCGCGGTAAACTTTACGAACCGGGCACCTATACGATCAAGCGCAAGGTCAGGTGGCCGCATTGGCAGCCGACACAAAACATGATCGACCGCGACCCAGAGCTCTACGCCGATATCGCTGACGGTATGGAACCCGGACCTGAAAACGCGCTCGGATCGCGAGCCCTCTATCTCTTCGTCGGCGACCGAGACACCTATCTAAGGATTCACGGGACACCGTATCCAAGAAGCATTGGCGGCCGTGCGAGTTCCGGCTGCGTCCGAATGGTCATGGCACACATCAATGATCTCTATCCCAACGTCGAGATTGGCTCGACGGCATTCCTGTACTCGGCGGAAGACAGCGTCACCCCGAGAAGTTGACTGGCGCATCATGTGTTACGCGTGGGCTTGACGCATCTATGGGCTGATCAGGACTGGCGCGAAGTGCAGATGGGGTTGCCACCTGCCGAGCGTAGCGGAACCAAGGTGTTTTCCACCGGACCGCTGTGTTCATACCAATAACAGCCATCCTCGGGACGAAGCCGCGCCGTGGTGAGATCCTGACCAGGCGCAGCAAGGGCAATGACGGCCTCGGGAACACTTCCCACTTCGTTGCGAGCGCCGCCGTCGTCCAGCGTTGGCACCGCGCAGCCAGCAAGCACCAATGTCGCTGCGATAATCGGCGCGTTTCGTTTCTGCATGTCTACCTCACTCATTCTGATCGCTTCGTACCGGCAAGCGTTGCTCCAACCGCGTCGTTTCAAGGGGGCGGCTAGCTTCAAGCCTCCGCAGGGCGCCTTTCTTGCTGGACGAATATCCACTTGTTGCCCTTGAAGCTCTAGTTACTGTAGGGGCTATGTCAATGTGGAATCAATGAATCCTGAGGTCAATCCATGTCTTCCGACGGCAACCGCAACGATCACGGCCATCCGGGTGATCAAGAGCATTCTGACCCAAGAGGCAACTCCTGTTGCGACGCCAGCAAGGACGTCGCGTCCACGGCGCCAGCGCCGTCTGGCGGAAGGAGCTTTCAGGTCTCCGGGCTCGATTGCGCCGAAGAGGTGGCGATCCTGAACCGGGTTGTCGGGCCGAAAGTGGGCGGAACCGAACACCTGGCATTCGACGTGATCAACGGGCGAATGACCATCCTCGATAGCGCCGAGAGGATACCAGACGACGAAGTCACGCAGTTGGTCGCAACGACCGGCATGAGCGCCAAGCCATGGGATGCCGACAACGCAGCAGAGGACCAGGCGGCGCATCTGGCACGTCAGAAGCGCTTTACCTCGTTGAGCGGCGGCTTCTGGGCGGCGGGATTCCTTTTTCACATTGTCGAGACCGGCATGGGCGGCGCGCTCGGGCTCTTTGCGGGCCATGGCGAGGTGCCTATGCCTATGGTGGAAGCAGGGATCTTCGCCGTCGCGATTCTTTTTGGCGTCTGGCTTGTCGCGCCCAAGGCCTGGTCTTCGGCGCGGAGGCTTAGCCCCGACATGAACCTGCTCATGGTGGTGGCCGTCGCGGGCGCCATCGGCCTCGGCGAGTTTTTTGAGGCCGCGACGGTCGCCTTCTTCTTCTCGCTTTCGCTTTATCTTGAGAGCTGGAGCGTGGGGCGGGCGCGTAATGCGGTTTCCGCGCTCCTCGATCTGGCGCCGCCAACGGCGCGGGTTCTTTACGACGACGGATCTGAATCCGACGTTCCGGCCGCGGCCGTGGCAGTCAATGCAAGGTTTATCGTGCGCGGCGGCGACCGGATCCCCCTCGACGGTGAGGTCGTGGACGGGGCAGGGGCCGTCGATCAGGCCCCAATTACTGGGGAAAGCGCGCTAGTGCCCAAGGAACCAGGCGACGAGGTCTATGCCGGCACGATCAACGGCGAGGGCACACTGACGGTGCGGGCGACGAAGGCCGCCTCGGACACGGTGCTCGCGAAAATCATTCGCATGGTGGGCGATGCCCATGCCCGCCGCGCGCCGGTCGAACAGTGGGTGGCCAAGTTCGCGCGCATCTACACACCCATCGTGATGGCTTTGGCGATCGCCATCGCGCTGGTGCCGCCACTGCTGCTCGGCGGCGCCTGGGACTACTGGTTCTACAATGCTCTGGTCCTTCTGGTCATCGCATGTCCTTGCGCGCTGGTCATTTCTACGCCGGTCTCCATCGTGGCAGCGCTGACCGCGTCGGCACGGGCGGGGGTGCTCATCAAGGGCGGCGCCTATGTCGAGGCGCCGGGGCGGACCACGGCACTGGCGATGGACAAGACCGGGACGATCACCATGGGCGAGCCTGAGGTGGCGGCGGTTCACCCACTGGTCGGCGTTTCCGCACGCGATCTCATGGCGCTGGCAGCAAGCCTGGAGGCGCGGTCTTCACACCCGCTGGCACGCGCCATCCTCTCGCGCGCCGAAGCCGATGGTGTTTCCGTGTCTGCCGCAGAGGACACCCGTACCGTGCCCGGGCGCGGTCTGGAAGGACGCGCCGACGGGCGCGCTATCTGGCTCGGCTCGGATCGCTTCGCCGAAGAGAAGGGGTTCGGCAATACCATTCCGGCGGATCTGCGGGATCGGATCGAAGGGGCAGGGAGCACCCTCGTTGCCGTGGGTGACGAGACCGGCGTGACCGGCGTACTGGAGCTTCGCGACCGCATCCGCCCAGATGCAAAGGGGATCGTTGCGCGTCTGCATGCGCAGGGTGTGAAGACCATCGTGATGTTGACGGGCGACAACGAACGCACCGCGCGCGCGGTGGCAGCCGAAGTCGGCATCGACGAGGTGCGCGCCGAACTTTTGCCAGAAGACAAGGTGACGGCCATTGAGGAACTCGTCGAAAGCCACGACATGGTGGCGATGATCGGCGACGGTGTGAATGACGCACCGGCCATGGCGCGGGCGCATTATGCCATCGCCATGGGCGCTGTCGGATCGGATGCCGCGATCGAGACGGCCGACATCGCGCTGATGACCGACGACATCGGCAAGGTACCCTGGCTTATCGGCCATTCGCGCCGTGCCATGACGATCATCCACCAGAATATCGGCATATCGCTGGCGACCAAGGCGCTGTTCGTCGGGCTGACCGCGTTCGGTATGGCCTCAATGTGGGGCGCCATTGCTGCGGATGTAGGCGTGTCTCTGCTGGTGGTCGCCAACGCACTTCGGCTCCTGAACGGCCATCAGGTTGAGGCCGGGCCTTCAGGCGGAGAACCGGTGGGCGAGCAGATGGCGAAAGGAGCACTGGCGCACGGTCATTGATCCGGCGGTTTCGGTAGAGTAACGTCTGACATCAACCAGACCTCGCAAAAGGGGCGTCGAGCAGTGATGAATACCAGAATTCCACGGCGGGTCTTGCTGTTGGGCGGATTGGCCACCTTCCTGTCTGGCTGTGCCAGCAAGTTCCGGTCCTACAACGGACCCGAAGTGACCCGGCTGCGTATATATAAGGCGCAGCGGCTGCTGGTTCTTGACGGAACGGATGATGTCTTGCGGACCTATCCCATCGGATTGGGCTTCGCGCCCGAAGGCCACAAGCAGTTCGAAGGAGACGGCCGCACGCCGGAGGGCTCCTATCTGATTGACCGGCGCAACCCGGACAGCCTCTTCCACCTCTCCATCGGCATTTCATTCCCGAACGAGGCCGATATCGCGTTTGCGAAGGCGCAAGGAAAATCGCCGGGCGGCGACATTTTCATCCACGGGGGGCCGCGCAAGGGGATCGACCCGATGAACAAGCGCGACTGGACCGCAGGCTGCATCTCCGTCACAGACCGGCAAATCGAGGATATCTACGCCATGGTCAGGGACGGAACCCCCATCGACATCTATGCCTGATCGTCAGGTGAAGCGACGGCGCAGCGCAACGTTGATGGCTTCGATGGCGATGACCATGACGACGACGGCAATCGTGACGCTGGCCGCCTTATCATACTGGAAAGAGCGCACGTAGGTCTGGATGTAAAAGCCGATCCCGCCCGCGCCGACAATGCCGAGGATCAGCGACTCGCGCAGGTTCAACTCGAACCGGAAAATCGTGTCGCGGGCGACGACCGGCGCCATCTGCGGCCAGATCGCGTATCTGAGCCGCACGAGCGGCCCGGCGCCCGCGCTTTCAAGTGCTGCGATCGGCGCGCGGGACACGCCGTCGATCGCCTCGGCATAGAACTTGGCGAGCATCCCCGTTGCATGAAAGGCGACCGCGATGATGCCGGGCAGCGGCCCGAGCCCGACAGCGCCCACCATGAGCATGGCCACGAGGATCAGCGGAATCGCCCGGATGAAGGCAAGCAGCGTTCGGATCGGCCGAAACACCGCGGGCGATACCATCGTCTCAGACGCGAGAATGCCGAGGGGAACGGACAGGATCACAGCACCGAGGGTGCCGAGGATCGCGATCCTCAGCGTTTCCGCGCTGCCCTTCTTGATCTCGGCCATCACCGTCGGGTCAGGCGGAAACATCCGGCCGAAGAAATCGGCGATCCGCGGGCCGGCCGACAGAAGTCGCGAGAACTCGACATCGGTCGTGGCGAAGGACCACAGGATCGCGGCTGCGATCAGACCGCTCGTCGCAATGCCGCCAAACCCGCGGAACGCCATCAGGACACCGCCCTGAGGCCGATACCGGGGATTGGCCCTACCTCCCGATAGAGCTCCGCCGTCGCATCATCGTTCAACTCGGAGGTCGGTACATCGAACACGATCCGCCCGTCCCGCATGCCGATGATGCGCTGCGCGAAACGCCGCGCCAGGTCGGGCTGGTGCGACGAAAACAGCGCCGTCGCGCCGCGCGTTCGCGCCGCCCCGGTCAGCAGCGCCAGGATCTCACATGCATGCGCGGGGTCGAGGTTGCTCACCGGTTCGTCGGCGAGGATTAGGCGCGGTTCCTGCGCCAGACACCGTGCGATGGCCACACGCTGCCGCTGCCCGCCGCTGAGGCTGTCGACCCTGCGTTCGGCAAGATCGGCAATTCCGCAATCGGCAAGTGCCGTGCGCGCAATCTCCAGATCATGTTTGGTCGGTGATCCCAACAGGGCCCGCAGCGGCGACATGCGCCCCAGGCGGCCATTCAGGACGTTGCGCAGAACCGAGGAACGCTCGACCAATGCAAACTCCTGAAACACGAAACCGGTATCCGGACGGCGCGCGCTCGGCGGCGGACGGTCGGGATCGAGCGGCGCACCCAGAACCGATACCCGCCCGCTCCAGCCTTGGAGCCTGCCGTCGAGCAGTGCCAGCAGGGTCGTCTTGCCCGCCCCGGACGGGCCGAGCAAAGCGACGCTCTCGCCCGCCGAAACCCGAAACGAGACCCGCTCCAGCGCCGGGAGGTCCGCGCCCGTATGGGCAAAACTCAGGTCGTCTACTTCGACAGCTGTGCTCATCGCAACAGCCCGTATTGCCGTGCCATATCGCGTACGCCGTCATAGGCGGCGCCGTCGGCCCTGACGTACCCATCCGGTCCATAAAAATAGCGCAGCTTGTTGCGGTGCTCCGGCTCGTTGAGCCGCAGCATTGCGTCGACAAAACGGTCCCGCAGAGCGGCATCGAGCCCCGGGCGAGCGATCACCAAATGGCTCGGGATCGGCGCGCTTTCCGCGATCCAGGTTACCTCTGCCTGTTGCTGCGGCGTCAGAAGCAGGTCGGCATACTGGCTGGCGCCTGCGGCATCGACCAGGCCTTCGGCCATCGCCTGCATCGCCTGCTGGTAGCCGCCCGCGAAGAAGACGCGGCCGAAGAATGCTTCCGCCTGTCCGGGGTCTTCGATCAGCCCGGCCTCCACGAATTCGGCGAGCGGATAGAGATAGCCGGATTCCGAGATCGGATCCGCGAATGCGATGTCGCGTCCGCGCAGGTCTGCGAGCGCGCCGATGCCGCTGTCGCGCCGCACGAAAATGCGGCCCGTATAACTCGGCGCGTCGCGGTAGACCTCGGACAGGAGCGGCACGGCACCGATCTCGGCCTCGGCCAGAACGAAGGGCAGGGCGCCCATGAAGGAGATATCCGCGTCGCCGTTGCGCAGCGCCTCGACCGCCGCTGCATGGTCGATGGTGACGAACCCCTCGACGGGGACGCCGATCTCCTCTGCCAGCCATCCGGTGATGGCCTCGATGTCCCCCAGAAGCTTGTCGGGGTTCTCTTGCGGGATGAAGGCAAGCCGCAGGGTTACGTCTTGCGCGGCGAGAGGTGTCGCCAGCGACACCGCGCCCGCGCCGACCAAGGTCAGTATCGTTCTACGGGTCAGATGGACCGGCATCAGAATGCCCTCTCTTCGATTGCGTCGGCTTCGGACTTGAACGCGGTCCAGCTTGCTTCAGCGGCCTCCCAGTCTTCCACGCGGACGGCGGCGCCGACCGCGGCCAGCCGCTCGGCCAGCGCATAGACCTCGGGCCGGGCGGGGAGGTTCGACATGGTGCTGGCGTCGGCCGAAAGGTCCGCAGCCACGGTGTCGGTCAGCAGCAGGATATGCTCTGCGTCCCGCCGCGGCAGTAGCGTATCGATTGTCGAGGCGAAGGTCGTCAGTTCGGCGAATGCCAGCCGGAAAGCGGTGTTCTCGGTGTCGAAGGCTTCATAGGGCTCGTCTGCCGCGCCAACGGTCTCGAGATAGGCGGTTAGGTCGGCGCGGTCTTCCTCGGTAAGCCCAAGCGATTTCGTCTCGTCGAACCAGTCCACGACGGCGGCCAGCGTCGGCAATGACCCGTCGTGGAAATAGGGGGCGGTATAGGCCGTGCCGAGCAGCGTGGGCGTGTCCAGCGCACCGGCGCGGGCCCCCTCGTAGCCCGGCGCGACGGAGCCGATGTCGTGGGCCTGCCGGTCGAGGAAGTTCGCGTCTGGCACGTGGCAACTGGCGCAGGACCGATCGCCGAGCCCGGCGAAGGGCGTATTGAAGATCTCCTCGCCGCGCCGGGCGGCCTCTTGGGTCGTGTCGGTCAGACGGCCATCAGTCGTCAGCATGGAATTCGGCAGGAAGTCGAACTCGAGCATGTAGGCGACGAGAGCGTCCAGCATGAAGGGCGTCGGTTCATTCCCGCCGAACTCGTTGACGATCACATTGCGGGTAAAATCGCGCAGGGAGGCGAAACGGCCATCGCGGCCGTAAGGACCGGTAAAACGCAAGCCGCGCAGGCTGGGAATGTCGAGCGGGTCGTCACGCCGGTCATTGAAGATCGGGTTGAAAAAGGCGCCGTCGACGTCGATCGCACCCGGCTGGTGGCTGGCGCCGGGGATGAAAAGCCGCTGGTTGACGTCCGAGCGGTTGTGACAGGTCGAGCAGGCGATCCCGAGATCCTGCGCCGGGCTTCCAAAGAGTTGCGCGCTGTCGAACAGCATGTCGCCGTAGGCCACCAGCGGCAGGTCGGTCTCGTCGATGCCCTGTTCCTCGAAGTTGAGCACGAGCAGCGGCAGCGGGTCCTGATCGAAGATGTCGGACCCAGGCGGCAGGCTTGGCGGTACCTCGATGGCCTTTCCGCTGAGCACAGCTGTTTCCGGCAGGGCGCTCAGCGTCCGGCGCGGAGCGAAACTGTCCAGGAGGTAGTTCTCCGCAAGATAGCCGGAGATGACTGCACGGGCGGCTTCCATCGTGTCGCGATCCGCAGATGTGGCGCCAGCGCCGAGAACACCAGCGGAACCTGTGCTGCTGTTGAGTTCCAGCCAGGCGAGGCCGATGCGTCTTGCAGCTTCGGGATCGGCCGCCGCGATACCATCCTCAAACGCACGGTAGAGTTCGCGTGCCGTCTGCACCGCCAGCTGTGCTGTCGCCGATTCTTCGGCCGCGAGAGCACGGTCCAAATTCTCCTCAATCCTGAGCGCGATGAGCCGCGTCGCCTCGGCGAATACCGCCTGCCGGTCTTCGCGCATCATCGCGTTCAGAAGACCGTCAGGCTCGATATCGCTTTTGCGGTCCAGCCACGCCAGCGCTCCGACAGAGAATTCCGAACCCCGGTAGGGTTCCGTCCAGGCGGTCTTGATGTCGTCCCAGGGCAGAGGCTCGAGATTTCCAAGAAAGAGCGTCAGCCGGTAGGCCGCTGCCTCGGGAAGCCAAGGCGCCTCCTTGGCCGGCGTCGCGGCGACAGGTCCGGACAGGAGGAGCGCACTTGCGAGTGTGGCGAGCAGCGCTCTCATAATATTTCGCATCACCACGGCCTCCAAAGTACAAAGTTAGACATGGCTAACTTATCTACCCGAAGCAAACAAGTTGTCAATCCCGCTGTTTCGCTGCAAAGTCCCGAGTATGACAAAGCTACAATCACATGGGCGTGAGCCATTCGAAGCGGTCGACCGGGCTCCCGAGGCGCAGGCCGAGGGCTTTGCGACCGTGCGTCAGGCACATGAAAGCGAGATGGCGGAGGATTACGTCGAACTGATCGCGGAACTGATCGAGACGCGCGGGGAGGCCAGACCGGTCGAGATCGCCGAGCGGCTTGGCGTGAAGCCGCCGACCGTGACCAAGAACATCTCGCGGCTCAAGGCTGCTGGTCTGGTCCGGCGGGAGCCATACCGCGCGATATTCCTCACCGATGCCGGGCAGGACCTCGCGGAGATCTGTCGACGCCGCCACAGGGTCGTCGTCGCCTTTCTTCTGAGCCTGGGAATCGACGAAGAGACCGCGGAACGCGATGCGGAAGGGATCGAGCATCACGTCAGCGGGACGACATTGGAGGCGTTCGAGCGACGGCTCAATCAGAAATGAGCTCGCCTAGATGCACATTCGCGCGATTCTCTATCGGGACCTCGAGCTATCGGGTCTTCAAGCCGCTGACACGTTTGCGCAATTTCGAAGCTCGCTAGCCGAGAACCCGCGACAGCACGATGGTTGCAAACAGGGCGACAAGTCCGAAGGCGATCGCAGACGCTACCGCATATTGGAGGATATCCAGGTGATTCCCCCTCCTCCGTCGTGCCAGATAGCCACCCCAGATCGCGCCTCCGATAGCGCTCACGATCACAAGCATCAGGATACCTCCGTTCCAAAATGCCGCGCATCGGGATCTCGTCCGAGCAAACTGGCCAGCCAGCCGAAGACCCAGCACCCAAAAACAAGAACCAACAAGGTCCAGTCGCCGAACCGCGCATAGGGCGTTGGAGTACGCGCGCCCGGCAGGCCGGCATCAATGGTGCCTGTTTCCCCGGTATCAAGACGCGCGACGACATTTCCATTGGCGTCGATGATCGCGGATATCCCAGTGTTGGCCGCCCGGACCACGGGAAGCCCCTCCTCGACCGCGCGCATCCGCGCGGAGGCGAGGTGCTGCTCGGGTCCGATGCTGGTTCCGAACCAGGCATCATTTGTGGCGTTGAATATCCAGTCGGGACGGAAAAGGTCATCGACCACGTGGCCCGGAAAGATGATCTCGTAACAGATCGCCACCGCGACCAGAGGCGCGCCAGGGATCGCCAGCGTGCGCGGCCCTGGTCCCGGCGTGAAATCGCCCAACCCTTCCGTCAGTCGTTCGATGGGCAGCCAGCCTCTCAGCGGCACATATTCGCCAAACGGAACGAGATGATGTTTTGCATATCCCGTCAGAATCTCACTGGTGCCATCGTATGCCTGAACCGTGTTGAAATATCTGGTTCCCCCATCGCCCTCCACTCGGTCAGGCGCACCTGTCAGTAGGATCCTGCCGTCTGGCAAAGCTGCAGATATCCGCGCGCGTGCCGCAGCATCTTCATCCAGAAAGCCGGGGAAGGCCGTTTCCGGCCAAAGCAGCACATCGAAACGTCCGGGTTGCGCGGACAAGCCCAGGTATTTTTCTAAGGCTCGCTGGCGGCTGCCCGGTACCCACTTCTCGACTTGTGGCACATTGCCTTGGACGATGCGCAAAGCAACGTCTGTCGGCGGCACGTCCTGCCCTGACCGAAGCGCACCGCCAACCCAGAGACCCGTCACAGCAACGGCGAAGAGCACGTGAACAGGCGCGCGTCTCTTTGGCGCCGCCACAGTCAACACACCTGGCAATATGCCGATGAAGACCGTGAGAAAGCCCAAACCGTAGCTGCCGACCCAGGCGGCGGGTTGGCGCAGGGCGGCATAGTCGACAAGGGCATAAGCGGCAAGGTTCCAGGGAAACCCCGTCAGGATATGACCCCGCAGCCACTCCGTGACCACCCAGCAGGTTGCAAACAGAAGGCCCGCCGCAATGCCGCCGAAAGCTCGGCGCTGCATGATGGCGGCAAAAAGCATCGCCGCCATGCCCGGGAAGATGGCGATTCCGGCGGACAGACCCGCGACCGCCGGGATCGCCAGTGCGCCGAAACGTTCGGCATCGACATAGAAGCTCTCGGCGATCCAGGAAATTCCAATCCCGAATTGGCCCAGTCCGAAAGCCCAACCGACAAGGAAAGCGCGCGAGGTTGAGATGTTCCGGAGAACGATAAAGAGCACTGAGAAGGCGACAGGGACCGCCATGAGCCAAGAAAACGGCGGAAGGGTCAAAACCGTCAATCCGCCGGCAACAAGGGCAAGACCCATGCACTGGAACAGGTTCGGGTCCTCACTAACGATCTGCGGCAAACCCGGCTTCATGAATCGGTCTGAAGTCGAGCGCCAACCCACGGCGCAATGAGCAGCAGCATCACGCCGCCAACCACAAAAACATCGGCCATGTTGAAGGCAGGCCAGTGCGCCGTCCCGATGTAGAAATCGAGGAAATCCGTCACCGCACGATAGCGCAGGCGGTCCAGAATATTGCCGAGAGCACCGCCGATGATCGCACCATAGGCAATGGCCTCGACCCGGCTGCTGGAACGGATCAGCATAGCCGCCAACCAGACGCAGATGCCAAGTGCCAATACGACAAGGCTCCACCACGGCGCACCGCCGAGAAGCCCGAAGGTCACCCCGTCATTGCGCAGGTAGATGAGATTGAAGCCGGGAAAGACCGATACGCCGGAACTAAGAACAGTCGCATTGGAAACAACGATTGCCTTCGTTGCCTGATCGACAAGAAAGGCGATCAGAGCAGCAAGCAGACCGACGAAGAGGCAAGATCTCATCCGCTTATCCCAGCCAGACGTCGAGGAACAACATGATCACAAGACCAACCGCGAGGCCGAGCGTCGCCCTGTTCTGATGTCCGGACCGGTGGGTTTCCGGAATGATCTCGTGGCTGATGACATAGAGCATCGCCCCTGCTGCGAAGGCGAGACCCCAAGGCAGCAGCGGTTGCGAGATGCCGATGATACCCGCGCCGATGAGCCCGCCGACGGGCTCGACGAGACCGGTCAGGGCGGCGATGCCCCAGGCGCGAAACCTGGAATAGCCCTCGCCGAGCAACGAAACCGCCACCGCCAGACCTTCGGGGGCATTCTGTAATCCAATACCGATCGCAAGTGGCAACCCGCCCGACAAACCGTCAGCCCCGAACCCGACGCCGACGGCAAGCCCTTCGGGAAAATTGTGGATAGTGATCGCGATGATGAAAAGCCAGACGCGCCGCAGCGATGCGGCGTCGGGACCTTCCCGCCCCGTCTTGAAATGTTCATGCGGCAGCCGTTCGTTCATCAGAGCGACCGCGCCCATGCCAAGCAGGATCGCAACACATACGATGGCCGCCGGGAGAGCACCGTTGTCGAACTGTCCTTCAGCTGCGTCGAGAGCCGGGATGATCAGCGAGAAGAACGAAGCCGCGAGCATGACACCCGCCGCGAAGCCAAGCAGCAGATCGCGCGTGGCCCGGGACGGGATGCGCCCAAAAAGAACGGGGACCGCCCCGACCGCGGTCAGCGATCCGGCGGCCAGGCTTCCAAGAAAGCCAAGCGCTATGGGGGAGAGGGGTTCCAATTGTTAAGGTTCTGCCGCGAGTTCAGTCAGGAGCCGAGTAGCTGGTGTAGACCTCGGTCGATCCGTCTTCGTGGATCAGGAAGACATCGTAAGCCTCCCGGTCGTCCTCCGGTCCCATGCCGGGCGACCCGTAGGGCATTCCCGGCACCGCCAGGCCTACCGCGTCTGGCCGGTCCTCCAGCAGGCGTTGGATGTCAGCCGCCGGCACGTGGCCCTCGATCACATAGCCGTCGACCAGAGCAGTATGGCAGGACACCATGCGCTGCGGCACGCCATTGTCGAGTTTGAAGCGCACAAGAGATCCTCCGAACATGTCCTCGCCCATCGGCGCGAAGCCATTCTCCTCGAGGTGCTTCATCCAGGACAGGCAACAGCCGCAGCCGTTTGTCTTCCGGACGTCGATCTGAATCGTCTCTGCGACGGCCTGCGCCGCGGGAAGCAAGGCAAATGCGATGGCAAGGGCGGGAGTAAATCGTTTCATGGATCAAAGCCTTTCGGTTGTCGTCTGTGCAAATTCGCTGGCGAGCCTCTCAGCAAGAAGTGAACGCGCCTCACGCAGTCGCTCAAGCGCGGCCGTGTCGTCCGCTTCACGCTCGGCCGCCTCTGCCAATCGGTCGTCAGAGAGAGGGTCGGTTGGGCGACCGTCCACCAGCACTTCGTAATGTAGGTTGGGGCCTGTCGCGGTACCCGTCGCACCGACCCGCCCGATCATATCTCCGGCCATCACGCGTTGCCCTTGTGTGAGCCCGTCCGGTACGGCGCTCAGATGCGCATAGCGCGTCAGGGTGTCGGAGCCATGAGCGATCTCGACGACCCGGCCATACCCACCGCGTCGGCCGATGAAGCGAACGCGGCCCGGCGCCGTCGCCTGTACCGGCGTGCCGCGCGCCGCCGCGAAGTCGACCCCTGTGTGCATCCGTACATTGCCGTAGACCGGATGGGTGCGGCGCCCGAACACAGAACTCAGCCGTGCACCTTCGACCGGTTGCGCAAACACGCGCAGGACTTCTCCGTCGACATAGATCGTCGCTTGGCCGCTGCCGTCGTTCGGCCAGACGATTTCATAGACCGAGCCATCGATATCCAGTGCGGCAAAGGCAAGCTCGGGCTGACCAATCCTCTTATTCCCGTCTCGGGCCTCGCGCCAAAGGAGGCGCATCGTCTCGCCACCCGCAAGATCACGACGGAAATCCACGGTGCCGCCCAGCATCTGCGCCAGGTCCACCGCAAAACGGGCGGGGATGTCTGCCGTGTCTAGGGCGGCGAAAATCGAGCTCTCGATCACCGCCTCGCCAGCGAAAGTCACCAATTCGGGATCCGGCTCCAACACGCGGGCGGCAAGCTGTTCGCCGAAGACCGCCTCTATCCGGACACCGTCATCGACGGCTAGTTCTACACGACGCGGGTTGTCGTCCGTTGTGGAAACCACGGTAATGATGTGACCCGGACGCAGACGGCGCAGATCGTATTCCGCGCCAATCGCCAAGGCGATTTCGGCGCGATCCGAAGCATCCAGCCCCGCATCGGAAAGGACCGCATCAAGCGTCTCGCCCGACGCAATCTCGCGCGACCAGGTGACCAGCTGGGGCTCGATAGATGGCAAGGAGGTATCAGCGGGGGAAACGGTCAGGAGGGGCCGGGGTCTGAACTCGAATGCGATATCTGCCTGGGCGAGTGTAGGGCGGACCGAATTGGTTTCGGTAATCCGAGGCGGCGCAAGCGGATCGGGAGTCCAGAGGGTCGCTTCAGCAATCGCAGGGGGCACCGGTTCTTTGGACAGAACGCCAGAGATGGCGATGGCGGTCACCGAAAATGCGCCTGCGACCGCAACGGCCGCCAAGACAGTTCTTATCTTCATGTTGCCCCCTCTACGTCTTCTGTCAGTGCGCGCCGGATCTTCGGCACCGCGAATTCTCTTGGCTCGTGATAGTCGATCATGGTGACGAGCTCACCCTCGGCATCGAACAGGAATACGCCTGCCGTATGGTTCATCGTATAGCCGCCGCCCTCAGTCGGGACGCGCTCAAATGAGGCACGAAACCCTTCTGCAGCGCGGGCAATCTGGTCTTCCGGCCCCGTCCAACCACGAATGACCGGATGAAAATAGCCGACATATTCGGCCATGGCCTCGACCGTGTCCCGCTCCGGGTCGACCGTGATGAAGACCACGTTCATCTCTGATGCTTCGTCGCCCAGTTCCTCAAGCCAGCCGGAAATATCCGATAGGGTCGTCGGGCAGACGTCCGGGCAGTAGGTGAACCCGAAAAACACCATTGTCGGACGACCGATCAGGTTGCCAGGCCCTACCTCATTTTCCTCGTGGTCGGTCAGCCGGAACTCCATCGCCGATAGGGGCAGGGGCCGCTGCCCTTTTGGTTCAGGCGCACCGGGCCCGTCCACCCGCCACCAGCCCACGAAGAGCGTCAGGCCAAGAACGCCGGCACCGGCTGCGCCGTATAGAAGGAGCTGCCGACGTTGCATCAGCCCTCCGGTCCACGCGCGGCGATTCCGAGGATTGGGACCTCGACCGTCACCTTGCCGCCATCCGAGAAGGTCAGTGTCAGCGGGAAATTCTCGCCTTCGGTCATCGGCTCTTGCAGCTTCATGAGCATGGCGTGCAACCCGCCCGGCTCCAATGCCACGCTTTGGCCGGGCTCAATCGTGATCTCGCCTGCAGGTGCCATGGAACTGACGCCATCGGAGTTGGTTTTCGACTCATGGATCTCGGGCATCATTGCCAGCGGTGTCGCAAGTCCGGTCAGCGTAACGGCGTCTTCACCCGTGTTGCGCACGGTCATATAGGCGGCACCTGGCCTGTTGACGCCGATCGAGGCGCGGGACCACGCATTCTCGACCACGACATCCTCCGAACCGGCCAGTGCGGGGGCCGACAGCCCTGCAACCGTCAAAAGCACGGCCAATGCATTGGTATATCTCAACTTCTTCACCACTCGTTTCTCCTGCCTCCGCAAATCAGCTTTGGCTTGCCGCAACTTCCACTGCCACCAGCCTCCGCAATTCGGCCTCACCGAACGGATCGAGAGGCTTGCCGTTCACGAAGAACGTGGGCGTTTGGCGGACCCCGACTGTCTCGACATCGGCGCGGTCCTGGTTGAGCACCGCCACAACACCGGGGGCCAGCAACTGTGTCCGGGCAGCTTCGACATCCAGACCTCCGCTTGCTGCAATCTCAAGGATCAATCCGGGTGCCGGGGTCCCGTGAGACGCCCATCTGGGCTGCTCTCGCAAGACTGCCTCGAGCACAGGTTCAAACACGTCCTGCATGCGCGCCGCCTCGAGCACACGGATCGCTTCTACCGACGCCTCGCCGTGAAAAGGCGTATAGCGGATTACAACGCGCACCGCGTCTCCGTGCTCCGCCATGATATCCTCGACGACCGGATAGAAAGCGCGGCATGCCTCGCAGGCCGGGTCGAAGAATTCAACGATGGTTACGGGCGCATCCTCGGGCCCGAGGATCGGGGAATAGGGTCGGATCAGCGCGTTGGCCATTTCAGGGTCGATGGGATCGGACGCGGCAATCGGGTCGGGGCGGGTGGCATACCAGGCGGCCCCGCCGAAACCGGCGACCCCGAGCGCGAGAACGGACAGGATGAGGCCGCGTCGTTTCATTCTTGTGCTTCCTTCAGTGAGAGAGCCGACAGCAGCCCGATCACCACGAAGGCGACGAGCGCCATCAGAGGAATCGGAATGCCGAAGACCAGTTGATTGTCGTCAGTACAGGATGGGCCTGTCGCCGTGCAGGGCTGGATGCGTTCGGGGATCAGCTCGACATAGAGGCCGAGGTGCCAGAGCGCTATGGCGGCGCCCCCGATTGCCAGCGCGATCCCGTAGCGACCCACGCGCCGATCCTGCCACCACAGCCCGAGCCCGAGGACGATGGCCAAGGGAAACATGAAGGCACGCTGAAACCAGCAAAGCACGCAAGGTGTCTGCCCCAGAACCTCGCCGATGAAGAGCACTGCAAGCGACGCGGTGAGCGCGATGATCCAGGCCAGCCCGAGGGCCGTCTCTCCGGAAAGTCGGGTCATGACGATCAGATCCTCTCTCTCAGATCGGCGAGGATCTCTTCGGCGGGCGTGCCGTAGGGCCAGGAGGCCGCGAAGCCTGCTTGCGTGTCGAAAAGGAAAAGATGCGACGTGTGACCCATCGTGTATCCGCCCGGCGCAGTCGCCTGCTCGATCCGTTCATAGAATATCGGAAAAGTTTCGGATGTCGCGGCGATCTGCTCCGGTGTACCGGTAAGCCCGATGATCCCTGCGTCGAACATGGGCACGTACTCCGCTAAAGCCGTCGGCGTATCTCGCTCGGGATCGATCGTTATGAAAATCGGCTGAACCACTGCCGCCTCATCGCCCAGGCCCTCCATCACGGCCGCGACTTCGGACAGTGTTGTCGGACAGACGTCAGGGCAATTGGTGAAGCCAAAGAAGACCAGCATCCAGCGCCCTGCGAAATCTTCGTCCGTTTGGACAATGCCGCGATGATCGGTCAGTTCGAAATCAGCAAGAAACGGTGGTTCATTCTCGGCTCGGGCAAGGTCGGCACGGTAGTCGGACCATAGCAACAGCCAGATGAAAACGAACGCCGCCGCGCCCGCCAACACCCACAATACCTTCTGAAGACCTGAAAGCCTCACGCCGCTCCGCCCGAACTTGATTCTATATTTTGTGTGCGTTTACATCCTCTAGCTACTGTAGGTTCAAGCGTGATTGTCACCGATCGGCCAACAATCACCTATCTGTGAAACTCAGGTGAAGCTTGTGATGCGCACCGCATAAAGCTACACCCACTGTAGGTAATGTGGGGAGCGGAAATGCTGACGATTGGGACTCTGGCGAAGAAGACCGGAACAAAAGTGCAGACCATCCGGTATTACGAGCAGATCGGACTTATGCCTGAGCCCGGCAGGACCGAGGGGGGCCAACGACGCTATGGCGACGCCGAACTCGACCGCTTGTCATTCGTCCGGCACGCTCGGCAACTGGGCTTCTCGTTGGACGCGATCCGTGAGCTCCTCGATCTCAGCGATCATCCGGGAAAGTCCTGTGCAGAGGCGGATGCAATCGCCCGTCGGCAACTCAAACAGGTCGAGCAACGATTGGCGCGGCTCGAGGCGCTGCGGACGGAATTGAAGCGGATGATGCATGAGTGCAGCGGCGGACAGACTTCTGATTGCCGTGTGCTCGAGGTACTGCGCGACCATTCCGAATGCCTGACCGACCATGAAGAGATCGGCGCCTGAGCAATCTCGACGACCTTTGATCGGAACGCAAAAAGCCCGGTGTTAGTTACTCATTGGCAATTCACTAATTTGGATACCCGGCATGGCGGAGCAGAGAAACGCAACGGAAAGACGCACACTCTGGATCGTGCTGGGTCTTAACATCGGGCTGGCAATCGCTTTCTTCGCCTCGGGCGCATTCGGCGATTCAAGCGCGCTTATCGCCAATGGCCTCGACAATCTGTCGGACAGTTTCGTCTACGCGATCAGCCTCTTCGCGCTGTCCCGCTCCGCCAAGTGGAAGCGCGGAGCGGCGAACGTTTCGGGCGGCCTGCTGATCCTCTTCGCCCTTGGAATCCTGTATGACGCCTGGCGCCGCTACGTCGGCGGATCGGATCCTCTTGGCACGATCATGATTGTCATGGCGCTGGTAGCGGCGGCCATCAACGCACTTTGCGTCTGGCTGTTGGCACGGCTTCGCGATCCGGACGTGAACATCCGAGCGGCGAATACGTTCAGCTGGAACGACTTCGCGGCCAATCTCGGAATCGTCGTCGCAGGCGGGCTCGTAGCCTGGCTCGGAACGAATTGGCCGGACCTTGTCGTGGGCGTGATTGTCGCCGGCATCGCGGCCTGGGGTGGCGTCGGAATCCTGAGAGACGCGCATGGTGAACACCACAAGGCGGTGCACAATGACGATCAGGTAACCAAGGACTCGGCCTGAAATCGGGGCTTGAAGCTACAGTGACTGTAGCAACTACATATTCTCGTGAACGATTCGAGGAGATATCCCGTGAACCCCGCCGACCCTCATTTGGCCAAAACCCGGCTGCTGGATTTTGACGCGACCTCAATTGCAAAACTGATCGAGGAGCGCGGCTGGGCAGACCTTCCCAGCGACGACCGAATTGGGGCCATCTACGATTTCGTCAGGAACAAGATTACCTTCGGCTACAACCGCGCCGACGACATTCCGGCGTCCGAGGTCCTCGCAGATGGCCACGGGCAGTGCAACACCAAGGGCACGCTCCTCATGGCCCTGCTGCGTGGCGTGGGAGTTCGCTGCCGACTGCACGGGTTCACAATCCACAAGGCGCTTCAGAGAGGCGTCGTTCCGGAACTCGTCTATCCCCTCGCGCCGTCCGAAATCCTCCACTCCTGGGTAGAGGTGGACTTGGGCGACGGATGGGTCAATCTTGAAGGCTTCATCCTGGACGCGCCTTTCCTGCAGACGCTGCAGCAGAAATTCCGCGAGACGGATAGTCTGTGCGGCTACGGGGTTGGAACGGAGTGTCTGAGCGCCCCGCCTGTCACTTGGTCCGGCAATGATACCTACATCCAGAAAACCGGTATTGTTCGCGATCTTGGAACCTTCAACGCACCCGACGATTTTTACTCAAAGCACCGCCAGAACTTCGGATTTGTGCGCGACTTGCTCTATCGCCACGTCATCCGTCACTGGATGAATGCCAGGGTTCGCCGCATCCGCCGCGGAATCTTGCCGCCGGTCCCCGGATTCGATCGGCCGAACCACCGCCATGAGGAGACGAACCGTGCCGCATGATCACGGCCACGCCCACATCGATCCTCAATCCGGTGATCGTCGCGTCTCCATCGCCATCTGGGCCAACGGCCTCCTGACGGTCGCGCAGATCGTCGGCGGGATCCTTTCCGGCAGCCTCGCGCTGATCGCGGATGCCCTCCACAATTTCTCGGACATGGCGTCGCTGGTGATCGCCTTCTTCGCGCGTAAGATCGCTCGCCGCCCGGCGGACAAGCGCATGACCTTCGGCTATGGGCGGGTAGAAATCGTCGCAGCGCTCATCAACTACACGACACTTATCCTGATCGGCTTCTACCTGATCTACGAGGGTGGCATGCGCATGATCGACCCACCAGAGGTACAGGGCTGGACGGTGGTGATCCTGGGCGGTGTGGCACTGGTCGTCGACACGTTGACGGCGCTGCTCACCTATTCGATGCAGAAAGGCAGCGTGAACATCCGTGCGCTCTTCCTGCACAACCTATCGGACGCTTTGGCCTCCGTGGCGGTCATCATCGGCGGCTCGCTCATCCTCCTCTACAACATGCGGTGGGTCGACCCGNCGTGAACATCCGTGCGCTCTTCCTGCACAACCTATCGGACGCTTTGGCCTCCGTGGCGGTCATCATCGGCGGCTCGCTCATCCTCCTCTACAACATGCGGTGGGTCGACCCGGCGATCACCATCGGCATCGCTCTCTACATCCTCTACCTCGCATTTACCGAGATCGGCGGTCCGATTCGGACGCTGATGCTCGGCAGTCCACCGGACATCGATAATGAAACCGTCGTTCAGGCGATGCGGGGTGTGGATGGTGTCGCGGACGTTCATCACGTGCATCTGTGGCAGATGCAGGAGCACGAGGCGGCTCTGGACTGCCACGTCGTGCTGACAGCGGACGGCTGGGGTCAAATCGAAAAGATCAAGGCCGCGATCAAGGACCGGCTGAAGGACGATTTCAGCATCGGTCATTCGAGTCTGGAATTTGAGCACGAAGACCGCGCACACGAAAACGCTGACCTTTACGGTCACGGCAAACCGGAAAAAGAGGAGGAAAACCATGTTCACCGAGACACTGACAGCTCATGACGACACGATTGGCCTCGCCTGCGAGGGCAAGCTCAGCGAAAGCGACCTGAAACGGATGCACGCCCTGCTTCATGAGCGCCTGCAAGAGACAAGTAAGCCCGGCCTGGTTCTCGATCTCACGAGGTTCGAAGGCTACGATGGGCCGTCCGCTCTGCTCGAAGATCTGAAAATCGACACAGCCCATAGGAATGACTTCCGCCGCGTCGCTGTGGTGGGCGAAGGGGCTTTGTTGGAGTGGGGAACCAGGTTCGCCGACGTGCTGACCACGGCAGAACTCCGTCAGTTCGACCCGGCGGAAATGAAGGCGGCAATCGCCTGGGCAAGTGAAAGGTAGAGTAGCTTTCAATCAGATGCCTTCGCAGAAGACAGCATCTGTTCGAAACCATAAACAAAAGAGCTACAGCAGTTGCGAGACCCAAGAGCAATCCGAAAGTTCTGAACATGGTCGCTCCTTTCGCAAAGGAGTAACTTTGGTACGGTGGCACTGCCCTTGCCGGGGCATTATCAAATCGTAATGTTTTAGCGGCTCAGGGCGCCAGTTGGTTAACATAAACTTCATTATGCGTATTTATACTTAGTGTTGCGATAGTATATTATCGTATATATGCTGGACTCCTCTCACGGAGGTTCCGCAGCATGCACTATCTGATCAAGAAGCTCCTCCCCTCGGTTGCAGTCGCTTTCACCGTGACTGGTCTTTCGCTACCAATGTCCGCCCGAGCGCAGACATACCCGATCGACTGCGCGATCCTCTTGTGTCTGTCTGGCGGCTGGCCCGCTTCCGTCCCTTGCGCCCGAGCTCGCGCCGAATTCATCAGGCGTATCACGCCTTGGCCAGTGGAACCGCCGCTGCAAATCTGGCGCTGTCCCATGGGCGCCTCCTATGAGGGCGATCGGCCACCAAACAACGCTGGCCGTATCTTTGAAGCCTTGTACTGGCCCGACAGCCGTCGACCGCTCCAATCCTTGCCAAGAGACAAATTCGTTCCCGCCGACCAGGCCCTCCGGCTCGTTCAAGATCGGGCGGACATCGATATCAGCGGACCTGAGTTCAATTTCGTACGATCCATCCGTGTCTTTGATGTTCGTTACGCGCGGCAATACGAAGCAGGAAGCGAAGGAGACTGCGAACGCTACGCCACTGTAGTCCTCGGCACTTATGGAACCCAAGGCGATTTCTCATGGCAGCGATCTTCTATAACTGCCCTGCCTGAGGCCCATGTGGGACTTGAACGTTGGGGCCAGAATTGCCCGGGTATCTATCACCGATCTGTCTTCGTCGATTGGCGTGACTATGATGGCAACTACGACTTCGAACAGGTGAACTACTAGCGCTGGCAAAGACAGCTTTGCCATCATGCTGCGAGAATTTGAGCGTGCTGAGTTGCTCAAATACCGGCTCTTCGCTGCTTTCGGTGCGCATGTCCGGAGAGCGGACAATGCTGCCATTCCGACTTGGATCGGGTGTGCCGCCTGATCATGCCACGGGTTTGCCCAACTCCCTCTGGATCTGAGGCAGAACCTGGCTGCCCAGCAGCTCGATGCCCTTGAGGAAGCTGTCGTGCGGCAGGCCGCCCACATCCATTTGGAAGATTTGCCGCGAGTGACCCAGACGCTCGTGCAGGTGCAAGATGCGGTCGGTGATTTCGTCGGCGCTGCCTGCGAACACCATCCCACCGGGCTCGGAGTCATTCTCCCGCCCGGCGGGTGTCTTCATCGGGCGCCCGATTTCAGCCGAGCCCGTCTGGAACATGCGCGCCTCGTGCTCGAGATAGGTGGCCTTCGCCTCGCGCCCGTTCTCGCCCACGAAGCCATGCACGGCCACCGCGATGTCGGCCTCTTCCGCCGGATGACCAGCTTCGGCCCAAGCCTTGCGGTAGGCGTGACCATACTGTGCCCAGTGATCGGGACTACCACCGTGGACTTGCCCGGAAAAAGTGGAGAGCACCAACTGAGGAACC
>NZ_JAYKSL010000033.1:0-33204 GCF_035481585.1 Salipiger marinus
CCATCCATATCGAAATCGATGGCGGGGTCGATCCCACCACCGCGCCGCTGGTGGTGGCGGCGGGCGCCGATGTGCTGGTCGCGGGATCGGCAGTGTTCCGCGGCGGATCGGTGGACGATCCCGCCCCGTATGGTCAGAATATCCGGGCCATCCGCGACGCCGCAAACGCCGCGACCTGACCCGCGCGCCCTTCATCTTGCCCCTGAACTCCGGGGGGTGAGGCGCGCAGGCGCCGAGGGGGGCAGCGCCCCCCCCCTCTCCTGACCGGTGCGGCGCGGAAATCTCCGCGCCGCCACGAACCGCCGCCATGTTCCATCTTTTCAACCGATCCCGCCCGGTGCAGGCTGCGCGGAACGGAGGATGGCATGACAGACAGCTTGACCGGGATCCCCGCCGCACCCGCCCGGGATGATCCGCAGACCCGCCTGAAGGCCCAGGCCTGCGCCCGTCAGGGCACGCAGACCCGGACGGCTCTCCCGACAGGAGCCCGCCATGAGCCTTGATCTGTGGCTGGCCTTTGTTGCGGCCTCGGTGGCGCTGCTGCTGATCCCCGGCCCCACCGTGCTGATGGTGCTCTCCTACGCGCTTTCCAAGGGGCGGTCGGTGGCGGTGGCCACCGCAGCGGGCGTGGCGCTGGGGGATTTTGTCGCCATGAGCCTGTCGCTTGCCGGTCTGGGCGCGCTGGTGCTGACCTCGGCCACGTTGTTTCTGGTGCTGAAATGGGTGGGGGCGGCCTATCTGGTCTGGCTCGGCATCCGGCTGCTGCGCTCTGCCCCGCAGGCGCTGCTGCAGGAACCCGCGCGTGACGTGACGGCGCGCGGCGTGTTTGGCCATGCCGCGGCGGTGACCGCGCTCAATCCCAAAAGCATCGCCTTCTTCATCGCCTTCGTGCCGCAGTTTCTGGATCCCGCGCGGCCCCTGCCGCCGCAATTCGTGCTGCTGGTCGCCACCTTCGTCACGCTCGCCACGCTCAACACGCTGGCCTATGCGCTGGCGGCGGACCGGCTGCGCCGCGCCATCCGGCGCCCTGCGGTGCTGGTCTGGATCACCCGGATGGGGGGCTCTGCGCTGATCGCCATGGGGCTGCTGACCGCGACCCTGCGCCGGGGCGCCTGAGCCATGCGGGCGCGTCCCGCCCGGACCGACATGCTGGCGCTCTGCGCCGATCCCGCCGCCTTCCGCCATACGGTGGAACGGCTGGCCCATTGCGCCACAGGCCCGGTCAGCCGCATCCTCAGCCCCGGGCCCGAGGGCGTGATCCTTGGCGCCGCCGTCGCCTATCACCTGCGCATCGGGCTCTTGGCCCTGCCGCGCGGCCCCAAGGGCCCGCTGCTCGATGACGAGGCGCTGCAGCCCGGCGAAGTGCTGCTATATATCGATGCGCATCTGGCCAGTGGCGAAACCGCCGAGGCGGCGCTGCATCTGGCAGAGCGGCAGGGCGCGGATCTGCGCACCGCCGCCTTCCTGAACGAAGCCCCCGCGCGGGCGGGCCGCCGCAGGCTCGAAGCGCTCGGCATCCGGGTGCATGTGCTGGGCTGACGCCGGTTTCTTCTGACCCTAAATATCCCGGGGTGAATTGCGCCCCGCAGGGGCGCAAGAGGGGCAGCGCCCCTCCTGCCCCCTAGGATCAGGCGGCGTCGGAGGCCGCCGCGCGCGTCTTGCCGGAGGTGCCGTCGATGAAGCTCAGCACCAGCGGGCGGATGTTGTTGCGCCAGCTTTTGCCCGCGAAGATGCCGTAATGGCCCGCCCCCGGTTCCAGATGCTGCGCCTTCAGCCGGTCGGGCAGGCCGGTGCAGAGATCAAGCGCGGCGACGCATTGCCCGGGCGCCGAGATGTCGTCATTCGCGCCCTCCACCGTCATCACCGCCACATCGGTGATCTTGCCGATATCGACGCGGTGCCCTTCCACCACAAAGCGGTTCTGCGCGATCTCGCCATTCTTGAAGATGCGCTCCACCGTGGACAGGTAGAATTCCGCCGTCATGTCCATCACCGCCAGATATTCATCGTAAAAGCGGTTATGCGGATCGTGATCCGAGGCTTCGCCGCGGCTCACCCGGAAGATCTGGTCGGTGAAGGCGCGGGAATGGCGTTCGGCATTCATCGACATGAACGAGGCCAGCTGCAGCAGGCCCGGATAGACCATCCGCCCCACGCCCTTGTACTTGAACCCGACCTGCTGGATCATCGTCTCCTCCAGCTGGCCCATGGTGACGCGGCGGCCAAAATCGGTGACGTCGGTGGGGGTGGCATCGGGATCGATGGGCCCGCCGATCAGCGTCATGGTGCGCGGCTGCGCCTTGGGATCAAGCTCCGCCAGATAGGCTGTGGCGGCCAGCGTCAGCGGCGCGGGCTGGCAGACCGCGATCACATTGGTTTCCGGCCCCAGATGGCGCATGAAATCAACAAGATACAGCGTGTAATCTTCGATGTCGAACTTGCCCGCCGATACCGGAATGTCGCGGGCATTGTGCCAGTCGGTCACATAGACCTCGGCATCGGGGATCAGCGAGATCACGGTGGACCGCAGCAGGGTCGCGTAATGGCCCGACATGGGCGCCACCAGCAGGATGGTGCGCGGCTTTTTCGGGCGGCCCGTCACCTCGAAATGCAGCAGGTTGCCGAAGGGTTTTTCCACCACGGTGCGCACCTCGACCAGATGGTCGCGGCCATCCTCGCAGGGGATGGACCGGATGCCCCAGTCGGGCTTGACCACCATGCGCTCGAAGCTGCGCTCCGTCACTTCGCCCCATGCCGCAGCCATCCCGATCAGCGGGTTGGGCATCGCCGCAAAGGCGGGATAGGAGGCCAGCGTGCGGGCGGTCGCGCCCAGCCACTGGTTGGTGTTGCGGAAGGATTCCATCAGATCGTAAGTCGCCATGTAGCGCATGGACCGAAACTCCTGGATCGCGACCCGCCACGGGCTCTGGCCCCAGATGCGCCTCCCGCCACATCCGGGGTCTCCCCCGCTTCGGACCAATTCGCCGCTTTGCCCCCGGCACCGGCATCGTTAGACTAACGATGGGAGTAAATAGGGGGGATTCGACCTTATGACAACAACCGGCACAGAGATCGGTAAAGACCGTGCCCGGCTGGAAGCCAATCTTGGCAAGGTCGAAGCCCTGACGCAACGGCTGCTGGAGGCGCTGGCCCGGCGCAAACCGGTCAATACCGCGCTCAGCGGACCGGAGCCCGAGCTTTACGCCAAGGCCGCGCAGGCCTACTGGCAGGAGTGGATGCAGAACCCCGCCAAGGTGTTCGAACAGCAGGTCAGCTACTGGGGCAAGTCGCTGCATCATTACCTTGAGGCGCAGCAGGCGCTGGCAGGCGGCAGCCTGACCCCGCCTGCGGACACCGGCCCGACCGACCGCCGCTTCAGCAATCCGCTCTGGGACAGCCATCCCTATTTCAACTTCATCAAGCAGCAATACCTCATCAGCGCCGAGGCGATCCGCAACGCGGTGGACGAGATCGAGGATATGGATCCGCGCGAAAAGCGCCGCCTGACCTATTTCGCCCAGCAGATCATCGACATGATGGCGCCCACCAATTTTTTCGCCACCAATCCCGACGCGCTGCAGAAAGCCGTTGAAACCGAAGGTGAAAGCCTTGTGCGCGGGATGGAAAACCTTGTCGCCGACCTTGAGGCGAACAATGGCGAGCTGGTGGTGCGGCTGGCCGATGAAAAGGCGTTCCGCATCGGCGAGAACATCGCCACTGCCGAAGGTCAGGTGGTCTGGCGCAACCGGCTGATGGAGTTGATCCAGTATGCGCCTACCACCGACAAGGTGCGCGAGACGCCCGTCGTGCTGTTCCCGCCATGGATCAACAAGTTCTACATCCTCGACCTGAAACCGCAGAACAGCCTGATCCGCTGGATCACCGATCAGGGCTACACGCTGTTCGTGGCAAGCTGGGTCAATGCCGATGAAAGCTACCGCGACGTGGGGCTCGAGGATTACATCGAAGAAGGCTACCTGACCGGCATCCGCGTCGCGCGCGAGATCTGCGGCACCGAACAGGTCAATGCGGTGGGCTACTGCATCGCGGGCACCACGCTGGCGCTGACCCTGTCGCTGCTGAAAAAGCGCGGCGATACCTCGGTGAAATCGGCAACGTTCTTTACCACGCTCACCGATTTTTCCGATCAGGGCGAATTCACCCCCTTCCTGCAGAATGATTTTGTCGACGGGATCGAGGCGGAGGTGGCCAAGACCGGCATCCTCAAAAGCTTCATCATGGCGCGGACTTTCTCCTATCTGCGCTCCACCGACCTGATCTACACGCCCGCGATCCGGCATTACATGATGGGGGAAACCCCGCCCGCTTTTGACCTGCTTTACTGGAACGGCGATGGCGCGAACCTGCCCGGGCGCATGACCATGCAGTATCTGCGCGGGCTCTGTCAGCGGAACGAGTTTTCCGAGGGCCGGTTCAAGCTGCTGGGGGAAATGCTGGACATCGCCGATGTGGACGTGCCGCTGATCTCCATCGCCGCCGAGGGCGATCACATCGCCGCATGGACCGACTGCTATCGCGGCGTGCAGAAGATGGGCGGACGGTCCAAGACCTTTGTGCTGGCGCAGTCCGGGCATATCGCGGGCATCGTGAATCCGCCCAGCAAGAAGAAATACGGCCACTACACCCATAACGACCTGTCGCTGTCCGCGCCCGACTGGAAGGCCGCCGCCGCCTTTGACCAAGGCTCGTGGTGGCCGACATGGGAGGCGTGGCTGCGCAAGCGGTCGGGCAAGCTGGTGGCGGCGCGCAGCCCCGGCGATTCGGCGCATCCGCCGCTCTGCCCCGCGCCGGGCGAATATGTCCGCGCGAAGGCAACCGCCTAACCCTGCCCAGCCCCTGCTTTTTCTGCATCGCAGCAATTTCCCCTTGAAATGCTGCGATGCAGCGTGCATATTCGTGTCAGCTGAGAACGGCGGGGTGGGCCCGCCAAAGCAGAAAAGACAGGAATAGACAGATGGCGACGACCCAAGATTTCACCGCGATGATGAAAGACATGATGGGCGCATTCCCCGTGGACACCAAGTCCATGGACGAAGCGTTCAAGACCACCGCGACGCTGAACGAAAAGCTGTCCGGCGTGGCTCTGGAAGCGGCGGAGAAGTCGACCGAAGTGTCCACCAAGTGGACCAAGGACACGCTGGCCAAGCTGGGCGAGATGATGAAGGTCAAGAAGGAGCCGTCGGATTACGCCAAGGCGATGACCGACTATGCCTCCGCTCAAGCCGAAATGACCGCCGAGCACATGGCCGCCTTCGCCGAGATCGCGAAGAAGGTCCAGATGGACACGGTCGAACTGATGATGGCCGCAGGCAAGGACTTCAGCGAAGACGCCAGCGCCGCCATGAAGAAGGCGACCGACGACATGGGCACCGCCGCGAAGAAGGCCACCGCCACTCCGGCGAAGTAAGGGATCATTTCCCGTCCCCTCTCCTCCTCCCTGGGACGGGTATGACATTGCGCCACTCTCCTCCCAAATCCCCGGCGCGATGAAGTTGGGCGGGCTCCTGCAGAGCCCGCCCTTTTCATGTCTGCCGCCTGCTGCCGCGCCTAAAGCGCCTATAGCGCCAGAAACTGCAGCAGCGCGCGGTTGAATTCCTTGGGATGGCTCACGTTGCAGCCATGCGGCGCGCCCTCGATCACCTGCAGCGACGAGCCCGGCACCATCACATGGATGCGCTCTCCGGAGCCTTCGATCGGCACGATGCCGTCGGACGAGCCGTGGATGACCAGCACCGGCAGATCGACATGGCGCAGATCCTCCCGGAAATCGGTGGTGCCGAACGCCTCCATGCAGGCAAGCGCTGCGGTCTGGTCGGACTGCTCGCACAGCGCCACGGCATTGCGCAGCGCCTCTTCGGGCACGCAGAGCCTGCCTTCGGCAGTGTAGAAATCCCGCGCGAACTGCCGGAAGAACCCGGCGCGGTCGGCACGCAGCCCCTCTTCCATCTCTTCGACGGCATCCTTGGTCAGCGGACCTTCGGGGTTGTCCTGGCTCCGCATCATGTAGGGCGGCACCGCCGAGGCAAAGGCGACGCTGTGCAGCCGCCCCTTGTCCTGCGTGCTCAGATAGCGGGCGACCTCGCCGCCACCCATGGAAAAGCCCACCAGCGTGACGTCGCGCAGATCCAGATCCTCCAGCAGCCCGGCCAGATCCGCCGCCAGCGTGTCGTAATCATAGCCGGTCTCGGGCTTGTCGGAGCGGCCAAAGCCGCGCCGGTCATAGCTGATCACCCGGTATCCGGCATCCTGCAGCGCGGCCACCTGCGGCGCCCATGCGGCACCGGACAGCGGCCAGCCGTGGATCAGCACGACCGGACGACCGGGGCCGCCGCTGTCTTCCACGTGAAGCCGGACTTTGGGGGCAAGTTGCGTGTCCATTACGGACCTCCTTTCAGGCGGACGGCAAAGCACCGCCCTTCGCAACAAAACGAACCGGGCCGCCGCATGTTCCCGGCCCCTGCCCTGCGCCCTGCCCAAGGCACAAAAAACGCGACCCCCGAAGGGGCCGCGCCTTGTCCCGCCTTGCGGAGGGACGGGATCAGTTGACCAGCGTCGCCTGCGTTGCGGCGCGCAGTTCCTCTTCGGTGACACCCTCGGCCAGTTCGACGATCTTCAGACCGCCCTCCACCACATCCAGCACGCCAAGGTTGGAGATGATGCGGTTGACCACGGCCTTGCCGGTCAGCGGCAGGGTGCATTCCTTCAGCACCTTGCTCTCGCCATGCTTGTTGGTGTGGTCCATCACCACGATGACCTTGCCGACGCCCGCGACCAGATCCATGGCGCCGCCCATGCCCTTGACCAGCTTGCCGGGGATCATCCAGTTCGCCAGATCGCCGTTTTCCGACACTTCCATCGCGCCAAGGATGGCCGCCGCGATCTTGCCGCCCCGGATCATGCCAAAGCTGGTGGCGCTGTCGAAATACGAGGTCTTGGGCAGTTCGGTGATGGTCTGCTTGCCCGCGTTGATCAGGTCCGGATCCTCGGTCCCCTCGATGGGGAACGGGCCCATGCCCAGCATGCCGTTTTCCGACTGCAGGGTGATGTCCTTGTCGCCGGTGTAATTGGCGACCAGCGTCGGGATCCCGATGCCAAGGTTCACATACATCCCGTCTTCAAGTTCCTGCGCCGCGCGGGCGGCCATCTGATTGCGGTCCCAAGGCATGTTTGCCCCTCCTCTTGCCTATTGCGATGCCAGCGGCACATCCAACGTCACCACCGTGCCGTTGGCGCCGCGCATCACCGCCACCTTGCCGTCGAGTTGGAGGATCAGACTCCGGATCACCCGCCCGCCGACGCTTTCCTTACTGGGCCATTCCGCCCCGTCATCCATGCCGACCCCGTCATCAGAGACGATGATCCGCAGCACTTGGCCCTGAAGCCGCGCCATGCGCAGTTCGACCAGACCGGTCTCGCGCCCCAGAAACGCATGTTTCAGCGCGTTTGTCAGGATTTCCGACACCACCAGCCCGATATTCACCGCCGTGTCGGTCGGGGCCTCGAAATCATCGACCGAGACGTTGAGCCGGATCCCCGGCCGCCCGTCGAAATTCTGCATGGCAGAGACCAGCCGCGACAGATAGGCGCCCAGTTCCACCGTGTCCATGTTGCGCCGCCGCGCCGGGTTCGCCAGTTCTTCATACAGCACCTGCAGGCTTTCGACCCGCCGCGACAGCTGGTTGAAATGGTGCTCCGCCCCCGAGGCGCCGCGCCCGTGCATGCGGATCAGGCTTGCGATCATCGCCAGATGGTTCTTCACCCGATGCTGGATCTCGCGCATTTCATGCAGCACGGCATTGGGAGAGATCAGCCGGTCCTCTGGCGCCAGCACCCGCTGGATGCCCAGAAAATAGATCAGCTCGCCCTCGCTGTCGAACACCGGGGAGACCATCAGCCGGTTGACGAAACTTTCGCCGGTGGATTTGTAATTGACCAGATCCACGGTGATGTCATGGCGCGCGGCAATCGCCTCGCGGATGCGCTGCACCTCTTCGGGATCGGTGTCGTCCCCCTGCAGGAACCGGCAGTTGCGCCCCACCGCCGCCCGCGCCGAATACCCCGTGGTCTCGGTGAAGGCCCGGTTGACATAGACGATGGGGTTGTCATGCGTGTGGGGGTCGCTCAGCACCATGGCGACCCGCGCCGCATCAAATGCGGCGTAGGCCTCCCGGTCGCTCAGCCGGTTTTCTTTCTGGGCCGGGGCGCTGCCGGTGCTCATCTGCGATCACGCCGCCGGACGGGTGGTCCGCTGTTCGATGCGCTTCTCGTGCTCGCCCTGGATCAGGCGGTGCACATAGATGCCGGGCAGATGGATATGGTCCGGATCCAGCGTGCCGGGTTCGACGATCTCCTCGACCTCCATCACGCAGATCTTGCCGCACATCGCCGCCGGCGGGTTGAAGTTGCGGGCGGTCTTGCGGAAGATCGCGTTGCCGGTGGTGTCGGCCTTCCACGCTTTCACGATAGAGACATCCGCCACGATCGCGCGCTCCAGCACGTAATCCTGACCGTCGAATTCCTTGATTTCCTTGCCTTCGGCCACCACGGTGCCCACACCCGTCTTGGTGTAGAAGCCGGGGATGCCCGCGCCGCCCGCGCGCATCCGCTCGGCCAGCGTGCCCTGCGGGTTGAATTCCAGATCCAGCTCGCCGGAAAGATACTGCCGCATGAATTCGGCATTCTCGCCCACATAGGAGGACATCATCTTCTTGATCTGCTTGGTGTCGAGCAGCTTGCCCAGCCCGAACCCGTCAACGCCGCAGTTGTTCGACGCGATGGTCAGATCCTTGACGCCGCTCTCCACGATGGCATCGATCAGCAGCTCGGGGATCCCGCACAGGCCGAAGCCCCCCGCCGCGATCAGCATGCCATCCTGCAGCAGGCCCTCCAGTGCCTCTCCCGCCGACCCGTAGACCTTCTTCATCGGAACACTCCCTCGTTGGCTCCTCAAGGTTTTCGCCGTCGCACCCCGCAAAGTCAATGCAGGCAGGCGGCATCGCCCGGAGCCGACGCGCGGTCATGCCGGATCTGACCTCAGATCACCCGAACCTGCGTCCCCACCGGGGCCAGCGCGAAAAGCTCCGCGATCTTTTCGTTATAAAGCCCGATGCAGCCATCCGAGGATGCACGCCCGATCTTGCGCGTATCGTGGGTGCCGTGGATGATGTAGGCGGGCCAGCTCAGATACATGGCATGGGTGCCCAGCGGGTTGTCGGGGCCCGGCGGCACCGGCTTCCAGTCCGGAAAGCGCTGCAGCTGCGACGGCGTCGGGGTCCAGGACGGGCCCACCTTCTTGCGCACGATGCGGGTATAGCCGCGCTTGGTCAGCTCGTCGGTCTTCGGCACCGAGGTCGGGTAGATGCGGTAGTCCGCCCCGTTCCCGGACCAGAAATGCAGCGCGCGCGAGGTGGTGTCGCAGACGATCGTCGCCACCCCCAGCGTCTCGAAATGGTCGCGCCAGTCCTGACGCACGAAGCTGGACATGTTGTGGCGCAGAGGCTGGGCTGCGGCGGGCAGAGCCGCCATCCCGAAAGCGGCACCTGCGGCGCCCAGAAGATGACGGCGGTTGAACATGCTGGCAGACATGATCCGGATCCTTTCACTCAAACACTGTTCCCCTGCACAAGATGGACCGCCCCGGAGGGCAGTCCAATCAAAGCATCGTGCGGGATCAGCGCGGAACGGTCCGGGCCGTGGCGCGTTCAGGCCTTTTTGCCTGCCGCCTTTTTCGCAGGTGCCGCCGCAGCCGTCTTGGCGGGGGCTTTCTTGGCCGGAGCCTTTTTCGCGGCGGTCTTCTTGGCGGGCGTCTTCGCCGTGGATTTGGCGGCGGTCTTCTTCTTGCCCTTGGCGGGGGCCTTGGCCGCGATCAGTTCCAGCGCCATTTCCATGGTCACATCGGCGGGTTCGGTGCCTTTGGGCAGGGTCGCATTGACCTTCTCCCATTTGACGTAAGGGCCATAGCGCCCTTCCATCACCGCGATCGGCCCGCCTTCGGGATGGTCGCCCATCTCGCGCAGCGGCTTTGCGGCCGCACGGCTGCGCCCGCCGGGATTGGCGCGCTTGGCCGCCAGCAGTTCGACCGCGCGGTTCATGCCGATCTCGAACACATCCGCCGGATCCTTGAGGTTGGCATAGACCGGCTTCGCCTCGTCGGGCAGCTGGTGCATCAGATAGGGGCCAAACCGTCCGAAATTCGCGGCAATCGCGCCGCCTTCGGGGTGATCGCCCACCACGCGCGGCAGGCTGAGCAGGGTCAGCGCCTTTTCCAGCGTCAGCTCGTCCGCCTGCCAGCCCTTGGGCAGGCTGGCCCGGTCGGGCTTGGGCACCTCTGGCGTCGCCTCGCCGCGCTGCACATAGGGACCAAACCGGCCCGAGCGCAGGCTGATCTCGTTGCCCTCGTCATCCATCCCCAGCACGCGGTCGCCCGCCTCCGCCGCCTCGCCGCCGATGGGGCGGGTGTAACGGCATTCGGGATAGTTGGAGCAGCCGACAAACCCGCCGGAGCGCGAGGTTTTCAGATGCAGCTGCCCCGCCCCGCAGAGCGGGCATTGCCGCGGATCGCTGCCATCCTCGCGCGGCGGATAAAGCTGCGGCGCCAGCGCGTCGTCGAGCACGTCCAGCACCTCGGAAATCCGCAGCTCCGATGTTTCGGAAATCGCGGCGGAGAAATCCTTCCAGAACTTCGCCAGCAGCGCCTTGTAATCCATCCCGCCCGCCGAGACATCGTCCAGCTCGTCCTCCAGCGCTGCGGTGAAATCATATTCCACGTAGCGCTTGAAGAAATTCAGCAGGAAGATGGTGACGATGCGGCCCTTGTCCTCGGGGATCAGGCGGTTCTGTTCCTTGCGGACATATTCGCGGTCCTGAATCGTGCCGATGACGCTGGCATAGGTGGAGGGGCGGCCGATGCCCAGCTCTTCCATCTTCTTGACCAGCGTCGCTTCGGTGTAGCGCGGCGGCGGCTGGGTAAAACTCTGCGTGCCCAGCACGGCGCTGTTGTCGGACAGCACGGCGGCGCGGGTCTCGCCCTCCACCGCCTTGTCATGCTGGCCCTTCAGCCCGGATTTGGCGAAAGGCGCGGCATCGCCGGAACTGATCTGCGGCAGGCGGCGGTCATCGTCGCTGTCCACATCGTCGCGGCCTTCTTCGTAGATTTTCAGGAAGCCGTCGAACAGCACCACCTGACCCGTGGCGCGCAGACCCACCTGCCCGTCGTCGGATCCGATTTCCACCGTGGTCCGTTCCAGCCGCGCCGCTTCCATCTGGCAGGCCAGCGTGCGCTTCCAGATCAGGTCATAGAGCTTGCGCTGGTCATCCTCGCGCAGGCTCAGCGCCGAGGCATCTTTCGACATCTCGGTGGGGCGGATACATTCATGCGCTTCCTGCGCGTTCTTCGCCTTGTTCTTGTAGATGCGCGGGCTTGCGGGCACGTAATCCTTGCCGAAACGGTCGGCGATGGCCTCGCGGCAGGCGGTCACCGCCTCGGCGGCCATGTCGATGCCGTCCGTCCGCATATAAGTAATGTGTCCCGCCTCATAGAGCCGCTGCGCCGCATTCATGCAGGCCCGCGCGCCCATGCCGAACTTGCGGCTGGCTTCCTGCTGCAGGGTCGAGGTCATGAACGGCGCCGAAGGATTGCGGCTGGAGGGCTTGGCCTCCACCGACAGCACCTTGAGCTTGCGGCTTGCCACCGCCTGCACCGCCAGTTCGGCCTGCGTGGCGTTTTCCAGATCGTAGCGTTCCAGCTTGCGACCGGCGAGGGTGGTCAGCCGCGCCTCATACTCCTGACCGCGCGGCGTGGTCAGCAGCGCCTTCACCTGCCAGTATTCGCGGGCGCGGAAGGCCTCGATCTCCATCTCGCGCTCGACGATGAGCCGCAGGCAGACCGACTGCACCCGCCCCGCCGACCGCGCGCCGGGCAGCTTGCGCCACAGCACCGGCGACAGGTTGAAGCCCACCAGATAATCCAGCGCACGGCGGGCGAGATAGGCCTCCACCAGCGGCGCGTCGATGTCGCGCGGGTTCTTCATCGCCTCGGTCACGGCGGCCTTGGTGATGGCGTTGAAGGTCACGCGGCTGACGGCGGTGCCCTTCCTGATGGACCGCCGCTTGGTCAGCGCCTCGCGCAGGTGCCACGAAATCGCCTCGCCCTCGCGGTCGGGGTCGGTGGCGAGGATCAGGGCATTGTCATGTTTCAGCGCCTCGGCGATGGCCGCGACATGCTTTTTCGAGTCGTTCCCGATCTCCCATGTCATGGCGAACCCGTCCTCGGGATCGACCGATCCATCCTTGGCGGGCAGGTCGCGGACATGGCCGTAGGAGGCGAGCACCGTGTAGTCGGATCCCAGATATTTGTTGATTGTCTTGGCCTTGGCCGGGGACTCGACGACGACGACTGGCATCAGTTAAAACCTCTTGCAGCGTTATGCTCAAAGCCTCTTTCGGGGATGGCGTATGGCGGCGCAACATGTGGGGTGCAAGGGGGGAATGTCAATGTGACCCCTTTGCCCGCTGCGGCGGGCCTAGCGGATCAGGCTCAGCAGACCGCCGGGGCGCCGCTCCACCCGGCCTTCCAGTTCCAGATCGGTCAGCACCGGCGAAATCTCTGCGGGGCGGCCGCCCAGATCGCGGATCACCTCGTCCTCCGGCACCGGGGCGGCGCCGAGCCGGGCAAGGATGCGGGCATGCAGCGACGCGGTCTCGCGCAGCGTGCGCCGTTCGGGCGGCGCGGGCGGGATCACCAGCGGCGCGCGCTCTGCCACGGGCGCAGGCGCGGGCGCGGGTGTCCCCATCCCCTCCAGCGCCTCCAGCACGTCGGCGGCATCCCGCACCAGCCGCGCGCCGTCGCGCAGCAGCATGTTGCAGCCCCCTGCCCGCCCGTCAAAGGGATGGCCCGGCACCGCCATCACCTCCCGCCCCTGATCAAGCGCGCAGCGCGCGGTGATGAGCGTGCCGGATTTTGGCGCCGCCTCCACCACCACCACAACGCGGGCCATGCCCGACACCAGCCGGTTGCGGGCCGGGAAATGCCGCGCCTGCGGTTCGGTGCCCGGCGGCTGTTCGGAAAGCAGCAGCCCCTCTGCCGCCATGCGCCGGAACAGCCCCGCGTTTTCCTGCGGATAGATCACGTCGACCCCGCCGCCCAGCAGCGCCGCGGTGCCGGTGGGCAGCGCGCCCTCATGTGCTGCGGCGTCGATGCCGCGCGCCAGTCCCGACACCACCAGCCAGCCTGCGGCGCCCAGCCCCTCCGCCAGCTGCCGCGCCATCCGCATCCCCAGCGAGGAGGCGTTGCGCGCCCCCACCAGCGCCACGGCGGGCCGCGCCGCCAGATCGGCGCGCCCGTGCAGCCACAGCAGCGGCGGCGCATCGTCCAGATCGCAGAGGGCGGGGGGATAGCCGGGATCGCCCCGGCGGACCAGCTGCGCACCGACACGGCGCCCGGCGGCCAGTTCGGCCTGCACCACGCCTTCGGGGCAGATCCTGTAATCGGACAGTCCTGCCGCCGCTGCCATGGCGGGCAGCGCGGCCAGACCCGCGCGGGCGCTGCCATGTTCGGCCAAGAGCCGCCAGAAGGTGGTGGGCCCGACGCGGCGGGAGCGCAAGAGACGGAGCCAGTCCAGCCGGTCATCTTCCGTGGTGGGTGGGAGTGGGGGGTGGGTGGAAGAGTGAGTGTGCCCGATCATCCTGACCCCGTCGCTTGCAGGATCTTTCTAGCGCGCAGGTGGTAAACCATCGGTAAACGAACACGCGGACCGGGTGCCCGCCGCGAAATTTTTCCGGCGGGCCCTCTTTGCCTAGGGCTTACTGCCCGGAACCGCCCACCGTCAGCCCGCCGATCAGCACGGTGGGCTGGCCCACACCCACCGGCACCCACTGCCCCTGCTTGCCGCAGTTGCCCATGCCCGGATCCAGCGCCATGTCGCGCCCCAGCGCGCGGATCTGCTGCAGCGCGGTGGCCCCGTCGCCGATCAGCGTGGCGCCCTTGACCGGGGCGCCGACCTTGCCGTTCTTCACGCGATAGGCCTCGGTGCAGGAGAACACGAACTTGCCGCTGGTGATGTCGACCTGACCGCCGCCGAATCCCACCGCCCAGATGCCGTCCTTCAGCTCGCCGACGATGTCCTGCGGGTCGGCCTCGCCGCCCAGCATCAGCGTGTTGGTCATGCGCGGCATCGGCGCATGGGCATAGCTTTCGCGCCGCCCGTTGCCGGTGGGGGCCACGCCCATCAGCCGCGCATTCTGGCGGTCCTGCATGTAGCCCACCAGAATCCCGTCCTCGATCAGCACGTTGCGGGCCGAGGGCGTGCCCTCGTCATCCACGGAGATCGAGCCGCGCCGGTCGGGCAGCGTGCCGTCATCCACCACCGTGACCCCGGGCGCCGCGACGCGCTGCCCCATCAGCCCGGCAAAGGCGGAACTGCCCTTGCGGTTGAAATCGCCCTCCAGCCCGTGGCCCACCGCCTCGTGCAGCAGGATGCCCGGCCAGCCCGGCCCCAGCACGATGTCCATGACCCCGGCGGGGGCGGCATCGGCGCGCAGGTTCACCTGCGCCACGCGCAGCGCCTCGCGGGCGCGGGCCTGCCAGTCCGCCGGATCCAGCAGCCCGTCCAGCAGATACCGCCCCCCGCCCGAGGCGCTGCCCTGCTCGCGCCGCCCGCCCTCTTCGACGATGACGCTGATGCTGACCCGGGTCATCGGGCGGATGTCCGTCACCAGCCCGCCCTCGGGGCGCAGGATCGCAACCTCCTGACAGGAGGCGGCGATGGTCGCGGTCACCTGCACCACACGCGGATCCAGCGCCCGCGCATAGGCGTCGATCTCGCGCAGCGTGTCGAGCTTCACCCCGAAGGCATGGCCCGCGATGGGATCGGCATCGGTATATAGCTTCTGGTTGGTGCCTGCGGGCGGGGGCGCCATCACGCCGCCGCCATCGCCCACGGCCAGCCGCGCCGTCTCTGCCGCGCGGGCAATCGCCTGCTCCGACAGGTCGGTGGCATGGGCATAACCTGCCACCTCGCCCCGCACCGCGCGCAGCCCGAACCCTTCGGAGGCGTCATAGCTCGCCGTCCTGATTCGTCCGTCATCCAGCACCAGCGCCTCGGCGCGGCGGCGTTCCAGAAACAGCTCCCCATCCTCGGCCCCCGCCAGTGCGGCGCGCAGCTGGGCCAGCGTCCGGTCAAGATCAAGCGCCGTTTCGAACGGGCGGAACGGACTTTCGGTCATCTGGTATTCCTTCTAGTCTTGATCTAGATCAAAAAAGCGCCGATTTGCCGCAAGCGATCGGCTTTATTTGATGCACGCTTTGTGCTTTTTAAAGGCCACAACTCGACGGGGAGAGGGATCTCCGGGTCCGCGCCCGGCCGACACCTTCCAGCCCGCGCACAAGAAAGACAACCGGATCAGGTGACACATGCGTAGAATTTCGATGCTGACGGGCCTTGTGTCCAGCGTGATGGCCGCGCCCGCCATGGCACAGGGGACGCTGGAGCTTGTGGGCACGCCGCATAACGGCGGCACCGGCTTCCAGCCCGCCGCAACCGAACTGGCCCGTGACCTGCAATGGCTGGACGGGATGCTGCTGGTCATCATCACCGCGATCTGTCTGCTGGTCGTCGGCCTGCTGATCTTCGCGCTGGTGCGGTTCAACCAGAAGCGGAACCCCAACCCCAAGAGCTTCACCCACAACTCGCCGCTGGAAATCGCATGGACCATCGGTCCGATCGCGATTCTGGTGCTGATCGGCGCCTATTCGCTGCCGGTGCTGTTCAAGCAGCAGGAAATCCCCGAAGGCGACGTGGTGGTGAAGGTGACCGGCTACCAGTGGTACTGGGGCTATGAATATGTCGGCACCGATCTGGCTTATGACAGCTACATGATCGGCGCGCCCGCCACCGGCGGCGACAACCGGATGACCCCCGAAGTGTCGGCGCAGCTGCAGGAAGCGGGCTATACCGACAGCGAATTCCTGCTGGCCACCGACAGCGCCGTGGTGGTGCCCGTGGGTGCTACCGTGGTGATGCAGGTCACCGGCGCCGACGTGATCCATTCGTGGACCATCCCGGCCTTCGGCGTGAAGCAGGACGCGGTGCCCGGGCGGATCGCGGAACTGTGGTTCCGTCCCGAACGCGAAGGCGTCTATTTCGGCCAGTGCTCGGAACTTTGCGGCATTTCACATGCTTACATGCCGATCACCGTCAAGGTCGTGAGCCAAGAGGTTTATGACGCGTGGCTTGCCGCCTCGCAGGAAGACGGCGGCTATGTCGACGTGCGGCAGTTCCTCGCCGCCTCCTGATCCAGATCCGGCCTTCCGCGCCCCGTGCGGAAGGCCACCCCCCTGAACGACCCGAATCGAGACCGGCATGAGCGACCTGACCACCAATACGGCAGCGACATCGGCACAGGGCAGCTTCGAGACGGAAGCCCGCCTTGGCGACTATTTTGCGCTGCTGAAACCCCGCGTCATGACGCTTGTCGTGTTCACCGCGCTGGTGGGCCTGCTGGCGGCGCCCGTCGCCGTGCATCCTTTCGTGGGCTTCTGCGCGGTGCTGTTCATCGCCATCGGCGGCGGCGCCTCGGGCGCGCTCAACATGTGGTGGGATGCCGATATCGACGCCGTGATGCGCCGCACCGCCCGCCGTCCCATCCCCGCGGGCCGCGTCCAGCCGGGCGAGGCGCTGGGGCTGGGCATGGCGCTGTCGGCCTTTGCCGTGGTGTTTCTGGGCCTTGCCACCAACTGGCTGGCCGCCGGGCTGCTGGCCTTCACCATCTTTTTCTACGTCGTCATCTACACCATGTGGCTGAAGCGGGCGACGCCGCAGAACATCGTGATCGGCGGCGCCGCGGGCGCCTTCCCCCCGATGATCGGCTGGGCCGCCGCAACCGGCTCGGTCAGCGTCGAGGCGGTGCTGATGTTCTGCCTGACCTTCATGTGGACCCCGCCGCATTTCTGGGCGCTGGCGCTGTTCATGCGCTCCGACTATGACGATGCGGGTGTGCCCATGCTGACCGTCACGCATGGCCGCCGCGCCACCCGCGTGCATATCCTCGTCTATACCGTGCTGCTTGCAGGCCTTGCCCTTGCCGCAGCCTTCACCAGCATTGGCGGGCCCGTCTATCTGGCCGTGGCGCTTGTGCTGAACGCGCTTTTCCTGAAAGGCGCATGGGACATCTTCCGCCGGGACGAAACCCAGTCCGAGGTGGATAATTTCAGGACCGAACGCCGCTTCTTCAAGCTCTCGCTGCTGTATCTCTTCGCGCATTTTGGCGCGATCCTGATCGAGGCAGGGCTCGCGCGTTACGGTCTGGGAGGCTGGGCATGAGCATCGCCCGCGAACATGAACTTCACCACCGCCGCCGGGGCCGCAACATCGGGGTCGGCCTGATCCTTGGCGCGCTGATCGCGCTGGTCTTCGGCCTGACCCTCGTCAAGATCGGTCGCGGGGATTTCGCCGTGCCGCAGCCCGGCGCTGCGGTGCAGATGCAGGAGGCACCAAATGACAACTGATCCCAAGACCCGGACGCTGCTGCAGCTGGTCGGCGTGGTCGTCTTCATGGGCGCCATGGCTTGGGCCTCGGTGCCGTTCTACACTTGGTTCTGCCGCGTCACCGGCTATGGCGGCACCACGAACGTGGCCACCGCCGCCTCGGATACGGTGCTGGACCAGACCATCAAGATCCGCTTCGACGCCTCCAAGGATCGCGGCTTCGGCTGGGAATTCAAGCCGCTGCAGACCGAGATGACGCTGAAGATCGGCGAAGAGGGTCTGGCCTTCTACGAGGCCTACAACCCCACCGACCGGCCCATCGCCGGGCAGGCCACCTACAACGTCGCCCCCTATGACGCGGGGGCCTATTTCTCCAAGATCGAATGCTTCTGCTTCACGGAGCAGGTGCTGATGCCCGGGGAGCGGGTGCAGATGCCTGTGACCTTCTATGTCGACCCGGAGATCGTGAACGACCGCGACGCCAAATTCGCCAAGCACATCACGCTGAGCTATACCTTCTACGAGATCGACCTGCCCACCGAGGTTCAGGCCGCGCTCGACGCCCCAACAGACGGCTCCGCCGTCAACTGAACGTCTATCCAACGAGGGACCCCGAGAGATGGCGCACGCCAAGAATCACGACTATCACATCCTGCCACCCTCCATCTGGCCGTTCATCGCGGCGGTTGCGGCCTTCGTCATGCTGTTCGGCAGCGTGCTCTGGATGCATGACCACGGCCCGTGGATCTTCCTCGCAGGCCTCGTGGGCGTGCTTTATGTCATGTTCGGCTGGTGGTCCGATGTCGTGGCCGAAAGCCGCGTGGGCGACCATACCCCGGTGGTGCAGATCGGCCTGAAATACGGCTTCATCCTGTTCATCATGTCCGAGGTGATGTTCTTCTTCGCGTGGTTCTGGTCCTTCTTCAAACACGCGATCTACCCGATGGATCCGGACGGCAATTCGCCCGCCGTGGACGGGATCTTCCCGCCCGCCGGCATCGAAACCTTCGACCCGTGGCACCTGCCGCTGATCAACACGCTGATCCTGCTCTGCTCGGGTGCTGCCGTCACCTGGGCGCATCACGCGCTGGTGCACGAAAACAACCGCAAGGACATGAAGTGGGGCCTGATCATCGGCATCGCGCTTGGCTTCATCTTCACGCTGTTCCAGGCCTATGAATACAGCCACGCCGCCTTCGGTTTCTCGGGCAGCGTCTATGCCGCGAACTTCTTCATGGCCACCGGCTTCCACGGCGCGCATGTGGTGATCGGCACGATCTTCCTGTTCGTCTGCCTGCTGCGCCTGATGCGCGGCGATTTCACCCCCAACAAGCATGTCGGCTTCGAGGCTGCCGCCTGGTACTGGCACTTCGTCGACGTGGTCTGGCTGTTCCTCTTCGCCGCCATCTACGTCTGGGGCCAGTAAGCTCCCGCCATCGCATGACAGAACGCCCGCCCCTTCCGGCGGGCGTTTCGCTTTTGCCCAGAACCTGCACCTTCCGCTGCGGACGGCCTGCCTCCGGCGGGGATATTTCTGGTCAGAAGAAGCGGCAGGCCCGCGTTTCTTCTGACCCCAAATATCCCGGGGGGAGGCCGCGCCCCGGCGCGGACGGGGGGCAGAGCCCCCCACTGCCTGCCAATCACGCCTTGATGTGTCCCGCATGGACGCGATAAGCAGGCCACAGCCTGCCCCCGGATCCGGATGCCCTTGACCCGCTACCTTGCCCCCCTTCTCTTTGGTCTGATTGGCGCCGGGATTCTCGTGGGGCTGGGGATCTGGCAATTGCAGCGGCTCGACTGGAAGGAATCGGTGCTGGCCCAGATCGAAAGCCGCATCGCCGCCGATCCCGAACCGCTGCCGCAGGTCGTGGACCCCGAGGCACAGCGCTATCAGCCGGTGCAGCTGAGCGGAGAGTTCCTGCCCGGCGCCCTGCGCGTGCTGGTCAGCCAGAAACAGGTCGGCGCGGGCTACCGGCTGATCTCGCCGTTCCGGACCGACGAGGGGCGCGTCGTACTGCTGGACCGGGGCTTCATCCCGGTGGCGCAGAAGGATCTGACACCCGGGACCGGGCCCGCTGAGGTGCGGGGCAACCTGCACTGGCCGGATGACCGCAATTCCTCGACCCCGGAGAATGACGAGGCGGGCAATACATGGTTTGCCCGCGACATCGGCCCCATGTCCGAGGCGCTGCAGACCGAGCCGCTGCTGGTGGTGGCGCGCGCCGTCACCCCCGCCGATCCGGCCATCACGCCGCTGCCGGTTTCCATCACCGGCATTCCCAACGATCACCTGCAATACGCCCTCACCTGGTTTTCGCTGGCCGGGGTCTGGCTTGTCATGACCGCCCATTTCCTGTGGCGGCAACGGAAAAACGGAGCGAGCTGATGCGCTACATCTCCACCCGCGGGCAGGCGCCCGTGCTGAGTTTCGAGGACGCGATGCTGTCGGGGCTGGCCCGGGACGGCGGACTTTACGTGCCCGAGACCATCCCGCAGTTCAGCGCCGAAGACATCCGCGCGCTGCATGGTCTCAGCTATGAAGAAACCGCCTTCCGCGTCATGCGCCCCTTCACCGGCGACAGCTTCACCGATGAGACGTTCGGCGATCTGATCTCGCGCGCCTATGCCGGGTTTGGTCATGCCGCCCGCGCGCCGCTGAAGCAGCTGGCGCCGGGGCATTTCCTGCTGGAGCTGTTCCACGGGCCGACGCTGGCCTTCAAGGACTTCGCCATGCAGCTGATCGGCCAGCTGTTTCAGGAAGCCCTGACCCGGCGCGGCGAGCGGGTGACCATCGTGGGCGCCACCTCCGGCGATACCGGCTCGGCGGCGATCGAGGCGTTCCGCGGCCTTGATGCGGTGGATGTGGTGATCCTGTTCCCGCATGGCCGCGTCTCCGAGGTGCAGCGCCGCCAGATGACCACTCCGGTGGAAGCCAACGTGCACGCGCTGGCGCTGGAAGGGCATTTTGACGACTGTCAGGCCCGGCTCAAGGACATGTTCAACGATTTCGCCTTTCGCGACGAGGTGCGGCTCGCGGGCGTGAACAGCATCAACTGGGCGCGGGTTCTGGCGCAGGTGGTCTATTACTTCTCCGCCGCCGTGTCGCTGGGGGCGCCGGAGCGCCGCGTCAGCTTCACCGTGCCCACCGGAAATTTTGGCGACATCTTCGCGGGCTACATCGCCAAGCGCATGGGGCTGCCCATCGACCGGCTGGTGGTGGCAACCAACCAGAACGACATCCTGCACCGCTGCCTCACCTCGGGCGGCTATGTCACCTCGGAGGTACATCCCTCCATCAGCCCCTCCATGGACATTCAGGTCAGCTCCAACTTCGAGCGGGCGCTGTTTGATGCCTATGACCGCGACGGGGCGGCGGTGGCGCAGCTGATGACCGAACTGAAATCGGGCGGCTTCCATGTCAGCCAAGGCGCGCTGCAGGCGCTGCGCGAGGTCTTCGACAGTGGCCGCACCTCCGAGGAGGACACGCTGGCCACCATCACCCGCACGCTCACGCAGACCGGCGAACTGCTCTGCCCGCATTCCGCCGTGGGTGTCGCCGTGGCCGAGGCGCAGCGCGATCCCGCCGTGCCCATGGTGACGCTGGCCACCGCGCACCCCGCGAAATTCCCCGATGCGGTGGAACGCGCCACCGGCCATCGCCCCGCCCTGCCCGAGCGCATGGCCGATCTTTTTGACCGCCCCGAGCGTGTCACCCCCGTGGCCAATGATCTGGCCGCCCTTGAAACCCTGATCCGGGAGCGTATTGCCCAGTGACCGTCCAACTGACCACCCTCAAGAACGGCTTCCGCATCGTGTCGGAACGGATGCCGGGCCTGCAATCCGCCTCCATCGGCATCTGGGTCACGGCCGGGGGGCGCAACGAACGGCTTGAACAGAACGGCATCGCGCATTTTCTGGAACATATGGCGTTCAAAGGCACCCGCACCCGCAGCGCCCTGCAGATCGCCGAGGCGATCGAGGATGTGGGCGGCTATATCAACGCCTATACCTCGCGCGAGGTGACCGCCTATTACGCCCGCGTGCTGGAGGCGGATACGCGGCTCGCCATGGACGTGATCGGGGACATCCTGCTGAACCCGGTGTTCGAACCCAAAGAGATCGAGACCGAGCGCCATGTGATCCTGCAGGAGATCGGTCAGGCGCTGGATACGCCTGATGACGTGATCTTCGACTGGCTGCAGGAACGCGCCTATGCCGACCAGCCGCTCGGGCGCACGATTCTGGGCGAGGCCGCCAATGTGCGCGGCTTCAGCCGCGAGGATCTGGCCGGGTTCGTCGCCGAACAGTATGGCCCCGGGCAGATGATCCTCTCCGCCGCAGGCGGCGTCGACCATGACGTGCTGGTGGAACAGGCCGAGGCGCTGTTTGGCGGCATGGCCGGGCGCGGCGCGCCCGAAGCTCCGCGCGCGCGCTTCACCGGTGGCGAGATCCGCCATGAAAAGACGCTGGAACAGGCGCATATGGCGCTGGCCTTCGAGGGTCCGGGCTATTGCGATCCGGAGTTCTACACCGCGCAGATCTATTCCATCGCGCTGGGGGGCGGCATGTCCTCGCGGCTGTTTCAGGAGATCCGGGAAAAGCGCGGGCTCTGCTACACGATCTTTGCCCAGAACGGCGCCTATGCCGATACCGGCATGACCACGATCTATGCGGGCACCTCCGGCGAGGAAGTGGCCGATCTGGCCCGGCTGACCATCGACGAGATGAAGCGCGCCGCCGACGACATGTCCCCCGAGGAGGTGGCGCGGGCCCGCGCGCAGATGAAGGCGGGGCTGCTGATGGGGCTGGAAAGCCCCTCGGCGCGGGCCGAACGCATGGCGCGCATGATCCAGATCTGGGGCAAGGTGCCCCCGATCGAAGACGCGGTGGCGCGGATCGACAACGTCACCACCGGCGATGTGCGCGTCTTTGCGGAAACCGCGGCGGCCAGCGCCCCGGCGGCACTGGCGCTGTATGGCCCGGTCAAGGACGCGCCGGGTCTGGACGAGCTGCAGGCACAACGGGCGGCGTGATGCTGGGGCGGCGGCGCAAGTTCCGGCTCGACACCGAGCGGCTGATCCTGCGCCCGCCCCTGCATGGCGATTTCAACGCGTGGATGGCGCTGCGCACCGCCAGCCGCGATTACCTGACCCCGTGGGAGCCGTCATGGGCGCCGGACCATCTGTCGCGGCGCGCCTTTTCCAACCGCGTCTACTGGGCCAACCGGTCGATCCTTGGGGGCACCGCCGTGCCGCTGTTTCTGGTGCGGCGCGAGGACGAGACGCTGGTGGGGGCGATCACGCTTGACAACATCCGGCGCGGGCCCGCGCAGTCGGGCACGCTGGGCTACTGGACCGGCCTGCCCTTCGCCCGCCACGGCTACATGCGCGAGGCCATCGCGGCGCTGGTGCATCACGCCTTCACCACCATGGATCTGAGCCGGGTGGAGGCCGCCTGCCTGCCGGAAAACGTCGCCTCGCGCGGGCTGCTGGAAAGCTCCGGCTTCAAATACGAAGGCGTGGCGCAGAGCTATCTGCAGATCAACGGGCGCTGGCGGACGCATGTGCTGTATTCCGCGCTGCGGCTGGACCGGCGCGGGCGCACGCAGGTCGGCTGAGTGCCGCGAATTTCCCCCACAAAAATGTCAGACCGTATCCGCCTTTCGTCACCCTAGGGTGACAGGCAGGAAAAGGAGGTCCGCCATGCCCCGCCCTGCCCTCGCCCCTGCTGTTGCCTGCAGCCTTGCGCTGGCCGCGCTGTCGGCACCGCCCACAGCAGCACAAGAGGCCCGCCGCGCCTCGCACTGCATCGCCATCGCGGATGCCGCCCCGGGCATCGGCTACCTGCACAAGGCCGCATGGACCGCGGCCGTGCCCGACTATTCGGTGCGCATCCAGTATCTGGACCACGCCTCCTTTCTGATCCAGACCCCCGGCGGGCTGGATGTGGTCACGGATTTTACCGGCTATATCGGCAATGTGGATCTGATCCCCGATGTGGTGACCATGAACCACGCCCATGGCACCCACTGGACCGCCAATCCCGATCCCGCCATCCCGCATGTGCTGGAAGGCTGGGGCGCCTTTGGCGAAGGCGTCGAACATCACCTTGATCTGGGCGAGTTGCTGGTGCGCAACGTGTCGACCGACATCCGCTCCATGGGCGGCGGGGTCGAGGAAAAGGGCAATTCCATCTTCGTCTTCGAGGTGGAGGGCCTGTGCATCGGCCATCTGGGCCACCTGCACCACGAACCCAGCCCCGAACAATACGCGGCCCTTGGCCGGGTCGACGTGCTGATGGTGCCGGTGGATGGCGGCTATACCATGGCGCTGGAGGCCATGGTGCGGGTGGTGGAACGGCTGCGCAGTTCGGTCATCATCCCGATGCACTGGTTTTCCGGCTATTCGCTGGACCAGTTTCTGGACAACGTCTCCGGCAGCTTCGCCATCGACCGCCGCGACGGGCCGGAGATGGTGGTGAACCTGCGCGATCTGCCCTCGCAGCCCACGGTGGTGGTGCTGCAGCCGCAATGGCTTAGCGACTAGGCGGCCAGCCCGGCAGGATGCCTGCCCGTTCCGCCGCGATAAACTCCCAGACCGTGCGCGCGGCACCGGTCAGCGGCATGTCTGCGCGGTGCAGCAGGAACCAGTGCCGCAGGATCGGCAGTCCGGGCAGATCCAGCGTCACCAGCCGCCCGGTGCGCAGCTCCTCCACCACGGTGTGATAGGAAATCAGCGCGATCCCCAGCCCCGCGATCACCGCCTGCTTGATCGTCTCGTTGGAATTCATCTCTGACCGGGCATAGGTCTTGCCCTCGCCGATGCGGTCCAGAAACCGGGTGGCCAGAATGCGCGTGCCCGATCCCGGCTCGCGCATCAGAAACGGCTCGGCCAGCACCGCCGCCGCAGTCACCCCCGCCTGCCCCGCCAGCGGATGGTCGGGCGGCGCGATCAGCACATGCGGATGCACCCCGATGGACAGCGATTCCACCATCGGCTCGCGCGGGGGGCGGCCCATGATCGCCAGATCCAGCGCCCCATCCTGCAGCGCCGAAATGATCGTGTCGCGGTTGCCGACCTGCAGCACCACCTCGATCTCCGGGCAGGCGCGGCGCAGGCGGGCGACAAGGCCGGGGGCGAAATATTTGCCCGTCGACACCACGCCCAGCACCACCGTGCCCGCGAGCCCCTTCTGCAGCGCATCGATTCGCTGCAGTCCCAGACGAAAGGCCGCCTCTGCGCTGCGCCATGCCTGCAGCAGCGCAGCGCCTTCGGGGGTGGCATGGAACCGCCCCGCCCCCTCCCGCGACAGCAGACCGCAGCCAAAGGTCTGTTCCAGCACCTTCAGCTGGCTGTGCACCGCAGGGGCGGTCAGCCCCAGCTCTTCGGCGGCGCGCGAAATTGAGCCTGTTCTTTCAACGGCTTCCAGTGCGCGCAGCTGTTTCAGCGTCAGGGAGGACAGGCGGCGCATTCAAATTATCCGAATCCAAGGACAGATTAATTAAATTTCCTAACAAACGTGAATGCGCAAGATCAAGTCTCAGTCACCCGTCGAGGAGAGGAGGCCTTGATGACCGACCAAAGCCCGTTCGCACCCGAGGCCCCCATTCCCGCCGATCTGCGCCCGGTGCTGGATGCGCTGGCCCGCACCGCCCGCGATCTGGCCCGCCGCATCGCACGCGGTCCGCTTGCCGGACAAATGGGCGCGCGGGTGGGCGCCAACAGCGATGGCGACGCGCAGCAGGCGCTGGACGTGATCGCGGACCACGCCTTTGCCAGCGCCCTGCGCGGCACCGGCATCCGCTGGTATGCCTCCGAAGAACGCGACAGCGTCGAAGAACTGGACCCGGCAGGCCCCCTCGCGCTGGCCATCGACCCGCTGGACGGATCGTCCAACATCGAAACAAACGTCTCCATCGGCACGATTTTCTCCCTCCGTGCCGCGATGGACACCGGGGCGGAGACGTTCCTCCGCCCCGGGCATGACCAGATCGCGGCAGGCTATGTGATCTATGGCCCGCAGGTCATGCTGATGCTGACCGTGGGGGCGGGGCTGCACTCTTATATCCTTGATCCCGACACCGGGCGCTTCACCCTGCTGGATCCGGCCGTGACCGTGGCGGAGGACAGCTGCGAATTCGCCATCAACGCGTCCAACTACCGGCACTGGGCCAAGCCGGTGCGCGCCTATATCGACGACTGCCTTGCCGGGGCGGATGGCCCCCGGGCGCGCAATTTCAACATGCGCTGGATCGCCTCGCTGGTGGCGGAAACCCACCGCATCCTGACGCGGGGCGGGCTGTTCCTGTATCCCTCGGACGCGCGGCCCGGCTATGCGCAGGGGAGGCTGCGGATGGTCTATGAATGCGCCCCCATCGCGCTGCTGGTCGAGGCGGCGCAGGGCCGCGCCACCGATGGTAGCACCCGCATCCTGGATCTGGTGCCCGCCAGCCTGCATGCCCGCACGCCCTTCGTCTTTGGCTCGGCGGGCAAGGTGGATCAGGTCACCGCCTATCACGACCTGCCCGAGCCCGAGATTTCGGCCCTGTTCGGCCATCGCGGCCTGTTCCGCGCCTGACCAGAAAGCCCCCGACATGAGCAAGAAGCATCCCATCATCTCCGTCACCGGATCCTCCGGCGCGGGCACGACCACGGTCAAGACGACCTTTGACCAGATCTTCCGCCGCGAGGGCATCCGCGCCGTCAGCATGGAAGGCGACGCCTTCCACCGCTACAACCGCGCCGACATGAAGGCGGAACTGATCGCCCGCAAGGCCGCCGGGGACGAGACCTTCAGCCATTTCTCCTATGACGCCAATGAACTGGCCAAGCTGGAGGACATCTTTCGCATCTATGCCCAGACCGGCAGCGGCGAGACCCGGCATTACGTGCATGACGATCAGGAGGCCGCGCGCTGGAGCACGCCTCCCGGCGAATTCACCCCGTGGGAGCCGTTCGAGGAAGGCTCTGACCTGCTCTTTTACGAAGGTCTGCACGGCGCCGTCGACAATGACGCGGTGAACCTTGCCGCGCTTGCCGATCTGAAGATCGGGGTGGTGCCGGTCATCAACCTTGAATGGATCCAGAAGATCCACCGCGACAAGGCCAGCCGCGGCTACACCACCGAAGCCGTGACCGATGTGATCCTGCGCCGGATGCACGCCTATGTGCACTGCATCTGTCCGCAATTCACCCAGACCGACGTGAATTTCCAGCGCGTGCCGGTGGTCGACACCTCCAACCCGTTCATCGCCCGCTGGATCCCCACCGCCGATGAAAGCCTTGTGGTGATCCGCTTCCGCAATCCGCGCGGGATCGATTTCCCCTACCTGACCTCGATGATCCAGAACAGCTGGATGAGCCGCGCCAATTCCATCGTGATCCCCGGCGGCAAGATGGACCTCGCCATGCAGCTCATCTTCACACCCATGGTCCAGCGGCTTGTGACCGAAAGCCGACGCGCCTGACAGGGAGGACGACCGATGAACGTGCAGACCAAGGTGACCACCACCGAAGACCTGATGGCCAATGCCATCCGCGCGCTGACCATGGATGCGGTGCAGCAGGCCAATTCCGGCCATCCCGGCGCGCCCATGGGCATGGCGGATGTGGCGGCGGTGCTGTTCAACCGCTTCGTCACGCTGGATCCGAAACAGGACCGCTGGCCCGACCGCGACCGCTTCGTGATGAGCGCGGGCCATGGCTCGATGCTGGTTTACGCCATCCATCACCTGCTGGGGTATGACGACATGCCCATGGACCAGATCCGCCGCTTTCGCCAGCTGGGCGCGCGCACGGCGGGGCATCCCGAATACGGCCATGCCAAGGGGATCGAGATGACGACCGGCCCGCTGGGTCAGGGGCTGGCCACCGCTGTCGGCATGGCGCTGGCCGAACGCATGCTCAATGCCCGGTTCGGCGACGCGCTGGTCGATCATTTCACCTATGTGATCGCGGGCGATGGCTGCCTGATGGAAGGCATCAGCCACGAGGCCATCGACCTTGCCGGCCATCTGCGGCTGGGGCGGCTGGTGCTGCTCTGGGATGACAACGGCATCACCATCGACGGCGGCACCGACCTGTCGACCTCCACCGACCAGCGGGCGCGGTTCGCGGCGGCGGGCTGGCATGTTCAGGCGGTGGATGGCCATGACAAGGACGCGGTCGCGCAGGCCATCGAACTGGCGCGGACCGATCCCCGCCCCTCGATGATCGCCTGCCGCACGGTGATCGGCTATGGCGCCCCCACCAAACAGGGCAGCCATGACGTGCATGGCGCGCCCTTGGGCACAGAGGAGATTGCCGCCGCCCGCCGGGCGCTCGACTGGCCGCACCCGCCTTTCGAGATCCCCGAACCGGTGCGCGCCGCTTGGCGCGCCGTCGCGGCCCGGGGCGCCGCCGCACGGCAGGACTGGGCGCGCCGTGTCGCGGCCCATCCGCAGGCCGAGGCGTTCCGCGCCGCGCAGGGTCCGGTGGATGCCCGCGCGCTGGAGGCTGCGATGACCGCCCACAAGCACCGCCTGTCGCAGGATGCCCCCCGCGTCGCCACCCGCAAGGCCAGCGAGATGGCGCTGGAGGTGGTCAATGCCACCCTGCCCGACACGGCGGGCGGATCGGCGGATCTGACCGGATCGAACAACACCCGCACCAAGGGGATGCGCGCCGTCGCCCCCGGCGATTATGCGGGCCGCTACATCCATTACGGCATCCGCGAACATGCCATGGCGGCGGCGATGAACGGTCTCGCGCTGCATGGCGGGCTGCGGCCCTATGGCGGCACCTTCCTTGCTTTTGCCGATTACTGCCGCCCCGCCATGCGCCTGTCGGCGCTGATGGGCGTGCCCGTCACCTATGTGATGACCCATGACAGCATCGGGCTGGGCGAGGATGGCCCGACGCATCAGCCGGTGGAAACCCTCGCGTCGCTGCGCGCCATGCCCAACCTGCTGGTGCTGCGCCCCGCCGATGCAGTGGAAACCGCCGAAAGCTGGGCGCTGGCGCTGGCGCAGACCACCACGCCCGTCGTGCTGTGCCTGTCGCGGCAGGCCCTGCCCACCGTCCGCACCCGGCATGTGGAGGCCAATCTGGTGGCACGCGGCGCCTATGTGCTGCGCGCGGCGCCGCACCGCGACGTGACGCTGATCGCCACCGGATCCGAGGTGGAACTGGCGCTTGCCGCCGCCGATCTGCTGGCCGCAGAGGGCATCGCCGCCGCCGTGGTCTCTGCCCCCTGTTTCGAGCTTTTTGCGGTGCAGGGTGCCGAACACCGCGCCGAGGTGCTGGGGGATGCGCCCCGCATCGGGATCGAGGCAGCGGTGCGTCAGGGCTGGGACGGGCTGCTGCTGCGCCCCGGCGATGGCTTTGTCGGCATGACCGGCTTTGGCGCCTCGGCCCCCGCGCCCGATCTTTACCGCCATTTCGGCATCACCGCCGAGGCCGTGGCCGATCTGGCCCGCCACCTGACCCGCAGCCCCGCCGCCGCGCACTGACCCCCACCGGAAAGGAGACCCCCATGCCGCTCATCACGCTCCGGCAGTTGCTGGATCACGCCGCAGATCAGGGCTACGGCGTGCCCGCCTTCAACATCAACAATATGGAACAGGGGCTGGCGATCCTGCGCGCCGCCGAGGCCTGCCGCGCCCCGGTCATCCTGCAGGCAAGCCGGGGCGCGCGCAGCTATGCGGGCGACGTGATGCTGCGCCACATGGTGCAGGCGCTGGCCGAGATGTTCCCGCGCATCCCCATCGTGCTGCATCAGGACCACGGCAATAACGACGCCACCTGCCTGTCGGCGATCCGCCACGGCTTCACCTCGGTGATGATGGACGGCTCGCTGCTGGAGGACATGAAAACCCCCGCCAGCTACGCCTATAACGCCCGGATCACCGCCCGCGTCACCCGCGCCGCCCATGCCGTCGGCGCCAGCGTCGAAGGCGAACTGGGGGTGCTGGGCAGTCTGGAAACCGGCGAGGCCGCAGCCGAGGACGGATCGGGCGCCGAAGGCAGGCTGGACCACAGCCAGCTGCTGACCGACCCCGATCAGGCGGTGGAATTTGTGCAGGCCACGCAATGCGACGCGCTGGCCATCGCCTGCGGCACCTCGCACGGCGCCTATAAATTCACCCGCCAGCCCGATGGCGAGATCCTGTCCATGGACACCATCGCCGCCATCCATGCCAAGCTGCCCGACACCCATCTGGTGATGCACGGCTCCTCCTCGGTGCCGCAGGCGCTGCAGGATCTCATCAATGCCCATGGCGGCCACATGCCGCAGACATGGGGCGTGCCGCTGGCCGAGATCGAACGCGGCATCCGCATGGGCGTGCGCAAGGTCAATATCGACACCGACTGCCGCATGGCGATGACCGCGCAGTTCCGCCGCGTGGCGCAGGAACAGCCCGGCGAATTCGACCCGCGCAAGTTCCTGATCCCCGCGATGGCGGAACTGGAGGCGCTGTGCCGTGACCGGCTCGACCGTTTCGGGGCGGCGGGACAGGCAGAGCGGATCACCCCGATCAGCCTTGACGACATGGCGCGGCGCTATGCCAGCGGCGCGCTCGCCCCCCGCATCGCCGCCGCCCGCGCGGCGTGACACCCGATCCCGCCGCCCGCGCGGCCTGACACCCGCGTGCCCCAGACCCGGCCCATCCCGGCCCATCCCGGCCCGAGCCATCCCAGCAGGAGGACGACCATGAACGACATGAGCGACGCCAAGACCGTCACCGACGCCAAGAAGCGCTATTCGGCGGGCGTGATGAAATACGCCCAGATGGGCTATTGGGAGCCGGATTACACCCCCAAGGACACCGACATCATCGCGCTTTTCCGCATCACCCCGCAGGAAGGCGTGGATCCGGTGGAAGCCGCCGCCGCCGTCGCGGGCGAATCCTCCACCGCCACATGGACCGTGGTCTGGACCGACCGGCTGACCGCCTGCGACAAATACCGCGCCAAGGCCTACCGCGTCGATCCGGTGCCCAACAGCACGGGCGAATTCTTTGCCTATATCGCCTATGATCTCGACCTGTTCGAAGGCGGCTCCATCGCCAATCTCACCGCCTCGATCATCGGCAATGTCTTCGGCTTCAAGCCGCTGAAAGCCCTGCGGCTGGAGGACATGCGCCTGCCCGTGGCCTATGTGAAGACCTTTCAGGGCCCCGCCACCGGCATCGTGGTGGAACGCGAACGGCTCAACGTCTACGGCCGCCCGCTGCTGGGGGCCACGGTCAAGCCCAAGCTGGGCCTGTCGGGCCGCAACTATGGCCGCGTGGTCTATGAGGCGCTGAAGGGCGGGCTCGATTTCACCAAGGATGACGAGAACATCAACAGCCAGCCCTTCATGCACTGGCGGGACCGGTTTCTTTACTGCATGGAGGCGGTCAGCCGCGCCTCCGCCGCGACGGGAGAGGTCAAGGGCACCTATCTCAACGTCACCGCCGGCACGATGGAAGAGATGTATGCCCGCGCGGAATTCGCCAAGTCGCTGGGTTCGGTCATCGTGATGATCGATCTGGTGATCGGCTATACCGCGATCCAGTCCATGGCCAAATGGGCGCGCGACAATGACATGATCCTGCACCTGCACCGGGCGGGGCATTCCACCTATACCCGCCAGCGCAGCCATGGCGTCAGCTTCCGGGTCATCGCCAAATGGATGCGGCTTGCCGGGGTCGATCACCTGCATGCAGGCACCGTGGTCGGCAAGCTTGAAGGCGATCCCGCCACCACCAAGGGCTATTACGACATCTTCCGCGAGGAGCGGAACCCGATGGCGCTGGAAAACGGCATCTTCTTCGATCAGGACTGGGCCTCGCTCAACAAGATGATGCCGGTGGCCTCGGGCGGCATCCATGCCGGGCAGATGCACCAGCTGCTGACCTATCTCGGCGAAGACGTGGTGCTGCAGTTCGGCGGCGGCACCATCGGCCACCCGCAGGGCATTCAGGCGGGCGCCACCGCCAACCGCGTGGCGCTGGAGGCGATGGTCTTTGCCCGCAACGCGGGGCGCGACATCTGGAACGAAGGCCCGGACATCCTGCGCGACGCCGCCCGCACCTGCACCCCGCTGCAGCAGGCGCTGGAGGTCTGGAAGGATGTCAGCTTCGACTACGCCTCCACCGATGCGCCTGATTACGCCCCCACCGCCAGCGTGGCGATGTGATGCCGCCGGAGGGCACGCGCCCTCCTCCCCCGTTCAGATTTCAGGAGACATGCCATGCGACTGAGACAAGGCCAGTTCAGCTTTCTGCCCGACCTCACCGATCAGGACATCCACGCACAGGCCCAGTATGCCATCGATCAGGGCTGGGCGGTGTCGGTCGAGGTGACCGACGATCCGCACCCGCGCAACACCTACTGGGAGATGTGGGGCCACCCGATGTTCGACAATCCCGACGCCGCCGCCGTGGTGTTCGAGGTCAACGAATGCCGCAAGATGCATGGCGGCAAATACATCCGGGTCATCGCCTTTGACAGCACGCCGGGCTGGGAATCCATCCGCATGAGCTTCATCGTGAACCGCCCCGCCGACGAACCCGGCTTCCGTCTTGTCCGGCAGGAGGGCGAGGGCCGCAGCCTCCGCTACAGCATCGAAAGCTACGCGCTGCGCGAACCCGAGGGCCGCCGCTACGCCTGAACACCGCGCCGGGGGGCTTTGCGCCCCCCGGACCCCCCGCAGGATATTTTTGGTCAGAAGAAGCCCGGAGCCCGCCCATGTCATCCACAGCCCCTGTCCCCCGCCCCCAGAGCGTGGATCTGACCGCCGCCTGTGAAGCCTCGGGCGTCCGGGACATCCTGCAGGATCTGGACAGGTCGCTGATCGGCCTCGCTCCGGTCAAGGCCCGTATCCGCGAGACGGCGGCGCTGCTGCTGGTCGACCGGGCGCGGCGCGAACTGGGCCTTGCCAGCGCGCCGCCCACCCTGCACATGAGCTTCACCGGCAATCCCGGCACCGGAAAGACCACGGTGGCGCTGCGCATGGCGGAGCTGCTGCACCGGCTGGGCTATGTCCGCAAGGGCCATCTGGTCACCGTCACCCGCGACGATCTGGTGGGGCAGTATATCGGCCATACCGCCCCCAAGACCAAGGAGGCGCTGAAGAAGGCGATGGGCGGCGTGCTGTTCATCGACGAGGCCTACTACCTCTACCGTCCGGAAAACGAACGCGATTACGGGCAGGAGGCGATCGAGATCCTGCTGCAGGTCATGGAAAACAACCGCGACGATCTGGTGGTGATCCTTGCGGGCTATGCCGACCGGATGGACCGGTTCTTCGCCTCCAATCCCGGCTTCCGCTCGCGCATCGCCCATCACATCGACTTTCCCGACTACAGCGATGCCGAACTGCTGCAGATCGCCCAGACCATGCTGGATGCCCAAGGCTATGCGCTTGACGGTCCCGCCCGCGCCGCCATGGCCGAGTATGTCACCGCCCGCCGCCAGCAGCCGCATTTCGCCAATGCCCGCTCGCTGCGCAACGCGCTCGACCGGGCGCGGCTGCGGCAGGCCAGCCGGCTCTTTGAGGCCGGTCGCGGCCCGCTTGACGCGCAGGCCCTGTCCACCCTGACCGAACCCGACATCCGCGCCAGCCGCGTGTTCCGTGGCGGGCTCGACATTGACCGCCCTTCCGCCTGACCCTTCCAGCGGCCACAAATATCCCGGGGGGTGCGGGGGGCTGGCCCCCCGCCTCTTCCCGCCCCCAC
>NZ_JAYKSL010000034.1:0-32975 GCF_035481585.1 Salipiger marinus
TCTCGATGACAATGCTGGGTCAGTTCTCAGTGACATCCAACAGACCCAGATACTTGGGCGGACGGGCGAGGCCCAGAAAAAGGGGGGATCGTTCTGCCACTGCTCTATTCGGTTCTCAGGAGAAGCCGTCGACGATGGTGCCGGCCGAGAAGATCAGCACGATCCCGATGATGACCGAGGCGAACCAACCCCAGTTCAGCCGTCCCATCATGCACATGAAGCCGGTGCCGATGACCGCGAGGGTGGCGACCGCGATCCCGATCGGACCGGTCAGCGCGGCCTCGACAGTTTCCAGCATGGTCTGGATCGGCGACAAGTCTTGCGCGAGAGCGGGCGTTGCGAAAGCCGCCAGGGTTGTGGCGATGGGCAAGAGGCGGCTGAGGCTATGTCTGAGCATGCGAAGTTCCCATGTTTTACTGAAGATCGATGAGGACGGGCGCGCGGGCTGGGGCCCGATCTGCGATGCGGATGTCCGGCGCGGAAACGGGCGTGCCCGACAGCCGGGACCGGATCTGATGGATGCGCGCGATGTAGTCGCGGGTCTCGATGAAAGGCGGGATGCCGGAATACTCGACCACGCGGTGCGGCCCGGCGTTGTAGGCTGCGAGCGCCAGGTTGATGTCCTTGAACGTGGCGAGCTGGGCGAGGAGATAGCGTGCGGCGCCGTCGAGGTTCTGAGAGGGATCGCGCGGATCGACGCCGAGCGCACGGGCAGTATCCGGCATCAGCTGGCCAAGACCGTAGGCACTCTTGGGGCTGACGGCAGTCGGATTGTAGCTGCTTTCGGCCTCGACCAAGGCCTGGAGAAGGACCAGCCAGTCGTCCTCATCGAGACCGACGTGCCGCAGGGCACGGTTCCCCTGGTGCCGGTCAGCAGTCGTGCGGATCAGGGAGAGGATGTCGTCGCGTCCGGACGGCGGTGTGGCATCCAGCGAGGCGAGAACCTCTCCGGTCTCAGTGCTATCATCCAGCCCTGCCCAGGCAGGTCGTTCGCCATGAAAGGTCCAGCCTGAGGTCCGTGCCGTGCCGTCGCGACCGAAGGCGATGACGTCAGCCGCGCTCCTCGAGGGTGATGCTGTAATCAGGACCAAAGCGCAGATCGCGCCCGTCACCGAACTCGAGATGATGTTTGAAGAGGCCCGGCCATATGTTGAAATACCGCGGCTCTGGCCCGTGCGGGGTGATCCGGGTCGAGACCAGAATGGCTTCCGGCTCGCCCTCGCGCAGGTAGATGCACTGGTAGCGCGGCTTGCCATCGTCCGTGAACCCCACGAGTTCATACCGGCAGCGGAACGCGATGCCCTTTTCGGACAGGTCTTTGACACCGTCGATGGTGATCAGGATCTGGTTGCGCGCTATCGGCATGTTCGGACTCTCCCCACGAGAGCCCTTCTACTTCACGACACTAAGGCCATAAAGTCATATGGAGTCAATACGACATATTGCAGAAAAAGACATATTGCACGATAGTTGCCGCAACTTTTGCGGGAGAGCGACATGAAACGACAGGCGATGGCAGCTGCAATGGGAGTGATGGCGGTGTTCGGAGCCCCTAAGAAGGCGCAGGCCTATGACATCGATTGCGCCATCATGCTCTGTATGGCGGGCGGTTTCCCCCCGAGCGCGGTCTGCGCGCGCGCCTATCGCACCATGATCCACCGCATCACGCCCTGGCCGAGCCTGCCGCCCTTCGGGGTCTGCACGTTCGCCCATGTGCCGGTCGAGCTGGGCGGACCCGGAGGAGAGGGCGAGCTGGACACCAATCTGCCGGAATACGAGTGGCTGAACCGGACCCATGTGATCTGGTTCACCGGGCGCTCCTACGAGCCGCGCGACGAGCCGCGTCAGTGGGATTGGTCGATCCGCTCCTGCGATCGCGAGAACCGGACCTGCCGCTACATCCAGCGGGTCTACGGATCCCACACGCCCTGGCCCGCGACATTCGTCTCGGAAAGCGGGCAGGAGATCGCCTATCCGAGTGGTGGTGGCCGTTGGCACTTCTATTCTCGCAGCATCATGGTCGAGTACGGCGACTTCGAGGGCAACATGGGCCACTCGGAGTGGTTTTCCTACTGATCCGAACGGTCCGATGCCACCAGGGAAATTGAGCGAAGCTCGGCAAGATCTGCATCAAAGCGTTCCGGATCGACATGCCAGCGGCGGCTCACCGAGCCATCATTCCAACGGTAATCGGTGAACAGGTGAATCTCCTGTGTACCGGCGTTCAGAAACCCTTCCTGGAAAGGCCAGCCTGTCTTTCTCTTCGTCATGTACCCGTGTCGCTCGTACCGTTCTTGCCGTTCGAATCTTTCGTGTTGGGGGATAGGATCAAAGTCTCAGGAAACGAACTAGCGCTTCGCAAAGAGTACTTCGGGGTCGACATTGAGCGCCTTGGCGATGCGTTCGAGAAGGTCGAGGGAGGCCGCAAACTTGGCGTTCTCGACCTTGCCCATATGGCCGCGGCTCACATCGGCCCGATGAGCAAGCTCCTCTTGGCTGAGGCCGCGGGCGCGTCTCAATTCCTGGATGTTCAGTGCTACACGGTCCCGCAAGTTCATGCCCGCGAAACGGACACGCTGCGCGAAATATCGCCACGCGATATATGTTACATTCGGAGGTGCAGAGAAGAATTCTTGGTACGGCGCGAGATCGCCGGAATGGGATGCCTGCCGATACGCAGGTCACGGGATGATCCGTCTCGCAAACATACTGGGTCGTTCAATCGTTCTTTCGGAAAAGGGCGACACCGGCAATACCGGTGCCGCCAGTCGGTCGTCCACAGGGAGGTTGGAGAGGACGAATTCTACGAGGAAATTTGGGGTTGGCCAAAAATCGCATAAGAGAACTTATGTTAGTTTTGTGGTTGTCGCGGCACCTCAGACAGCTTCGAGCGCGATTGCAATCCCCTGTCCCACGCCAATACACATGGTCGATAACGACTTTTCTCCAGGTTTGAGGTCCAGCATCGCTGAACCAGTGATGCGGGCACCTGACATGCCAAGCGGATGGCCGAGAGCAATAGCGCCGCCGTTCGGGTTCACGCGGGCGTCATCATCCGCGATCCCCAGGTGCCGTAGTGTGGCCAGACCCTGCGAAGCAAAGGCTTCGTTAAGTTCGATTACCGAGAAGTCTTCTTGTTTCAGTCCAAGTCGCGCCATCAGCTTTTCCGACGCCGGTGCCGGCCCGAAACCCATGATGCGCGGTGCGACGCCCGCGGTTGCGCCGCCCAAGACCCTTGCGATCGGTGTGAGGCCAAATTTTTTTGCGACGTCGCTGGTGGCAAGGATCAATGCTGCGGCACCATCGTTCACGCCCGAAGAATTCCCAGCGGTTACAGTGCCGTCCGCTTTTACGAAAGTTTTCAGTTGGGCGAGCGCTTCCAAAGTCGTACCCGCGCGAGGGTGTTCATCCTGTACGACGATCTTTGGCTCCCCCTTTCGCTGAGGAATCTCTACCGGGACAATTTCACGGGCCAAACGACCGTTCGCCATGGCATCTCTCGCCTTTCGCTGCGAACGCATGGCGAAGGCATCTTGGTCGGCGCGGTTGATGCTGAAGTCTTCCGCTACGTTTTCGGCCGTTTCAGGCATGCTGTCGACGCCGTATTGACTCTTCATCTGTTTATTGACGAAGCGCCAGCCGATGGTGGTGTCTTCAGCAGAATTTTCGCGCGAGAATGCAGTTGTAGCTTTTGGCATCACAAACGGAGCACGAGACATGCTTTCCACACCGCCAGCAACAATGAGATCGGCTTCTCCAGCTTTGATCGCGCGGGCGGCTGTGATTACGGCGTCCATACCCGATCCGCACAACCGGTTCATCGTCGTGCCAGGGACACAATCCGGAAATCCCGCGAGTAGCAGCGACATGCGTGCGACGTTGCGGTTGTCCTCGCCCGCCTGGTTGGCGCAGCCGAAAATCACTTCGTCAATGGCCGCTAGATCTAGCTTCGGGTTTCGGCTGGCCAGGGCCCTGAGTGGGATTGCACCAAGATCGTCGGCTCGCACAGAAGAAAGCGCGCCGCCATAGCGACCAATTGGTGTGCGGATGTAATCGCAGATGTAGACGTTTGTCATTCTTAGAGTGCCTTTGTCATATCCGGGACGGCGTCGAGCAGGTCTGCGACCAGGCCGTAGTCGGCGACCTGGAAGATCTGGGCCTCTTCATCCTTGTTGATGGCGACGATGACCTTGCTGTCCTTCATGCCTGCAAGGTGTTGAATTGCCCCGGAAATCCCGACCGCGATGTACAGCTCGGGCGCCACGACCTTGCCGGTCTGGCCGACCTGCCAGTCGTTCGGTGCGAACCCGCTATCCACCGCCGCGCGCGAGGCGCCGACCGCCGCGCCCAGCTTGTCGGCCAGGCCCTCGATGATCGCGAAGTTCTCCTCGGAACCGACGCCGCGACCGCCCGAGACCACGATCTTGGCCGAGGTCAGTTCCGGACGATCCGACGCCGCGACCTTGTCCTCGACCCAGGCGCTCAGGCCCGCGTTGCCGGCCGCTGCGATGGCCTCGACGGCGGCCGAACCACCCTGGCCAGCCGCGTCGAAGGCGGTGGTGCGGACGGTCAGTACCTTCTTGGAATCGTTGGATTTTACCGTCTGAATCGCGTTGCCCGCGTAGATCGGGCGTTCGAACGTGGACCCGTCCACGATGGCGGTGACGTCCGACAAAACCATCACGTCCAGCAGCGCCGCGACGCGCGGCAGGATGTTTTTCGCGCTCGCCGTGGACGGAGCAACGATATGTTCATAATTGCCTGCCAGGCTGACCACCAGATCGGCGACCGGCTCGGCCAGGCCGTTGGCATAGGCGGCGTCATCCGCCACCAGAACCTTTGCCACGCCGTCGATCTTCGACGCGGCCTCGCCTGCGGCAGCGGGGCCCGCAACCAGAACGGTCACATCGCCCAGCGATTTGGCAGCGGTCACCGCCTTGGCGGTGGCGTCCAGCGCCAGTGCACCACCGGCGATTTCTGCAAGGAGAAGAACAGCCATTACACGATCCCCTTTTCTTTCAGCTTCGACACCAGCTCGTCGACCGAGCCAACCATTTCCCCGGCCGAACGCGCGGCGGGCTCTGCCGTCTTGACGACGGTCAGGCGCGGCGTGACATCGACGCCGAAATCGGCGGCGGTCTTTTCGTCCAGCGGTTTCTTCTTGGCTTTCATGATGTTGGGCAGCGAGGCGTAGCGCGGCTCGTTCAGGCGCAGGTCGGCGGTGACGATCGCCGGCAGCTTCACCTTGATGGTCTGCAGACCGCCGTCCACTTCGCGGGTCACGACGGCATGCTCGCCCTCGATCGCAACCTCAGAGGCATAGGTCGCCTGACCCCAGCCCAGCAGCGCCGCCAGCATCTGGCCGGTCGCGTTCATGTCGTTGTCGATCGCCTGTTTGCCCGCGATCACCAGGCCCGGCGCCTCGGCGTCGATCACGGCCTTTAGGATCTTGGCCACCGCCAGCGGCTCGATATCTTGGTGCACGTCGTCGGCGGCCACGACGAGGATCGCCCGGTCCGCGCCCATCGCCAGCGCCGTGCGCAGCGTTTCCTGCGCCTGTTTCACGCCGATCGACACGACGACAAGCTCGTCCGCCTTGCCCGCTTCCTTCAGACGGATCGCCTCTTCAACCGCAATCTCGTCGAACGGGTTCATCGACATCTTCACATTCGCGAGACCAACTCCGCTACCGTCCGCCTTAACGCGAACCTTCACGTTGTAATCAATTAGGTGTTTTATAGGTGCAATTATTTTCATTGGCGTTTATCGTCTTGGAAATTTGCAATGGCAGTAACGGCCCGGGTTCCAGGCCGTTACTTGGGATGTGTCTCTGTCAATTCGCAGTATAACCGCCATCTACTACAATCTCTGCTCCGTGAACGAACGATGACTCATCCGATGCGAGGAACAGGACCGCATTCGAAACCTCTTCAGGTTTGCTTGGCCGCTTGAGCAGCGTGGCCCCCAGAATTGCCTGCCGGGTCTCTTCGTCGGCGTGTAGCAGATCTTTTGTCATGGGAGTATCGATGACACCGGGATGGATCGAATTGACACGTATGCCACTTTCGGCCAGGTCGACTGCGCAGGATTTGGTCAACATCCGTACGGCGCCTTTGGATCCAATGTAGGCTCCCGCCGAAGCGGCACCAACAATCCCATAGATTGAAGAAATATTGATAATTGATGCTTTTTCGGTCTCTTTCATCAATGGAACCGCGGCTCGGATACCGAGATAAACACCGCGTACATTGACGTTGATCGTCATGTCAAATTCGTCAGGCGAGGTTTCGTGGAGCGGCTTCAGAATGAGAATGCCAGCGTTGTTCACTAGCACATCAAGTCGACCAGCACTTGATTGCACCGTGGAGATGACATTCTTCCAATCTTCTTCAAGCGTCACGTCATGCTGAATGAATTCCGCCTTCCCTCCGGCTCCAATGATACCTTTTACTACGCTTTCACCCGCTTCCGTATCACGGTCGGTTACAAATACATGCGCGCCTTCACGTGCCAGCGTTTCACAATGGGCTTTTCCCATGCCCATGGCGCCACCTGTTACCAGTGCGACTTTTCCGGATACCCGTCCCATAGTTCTCTCCTGAGTGTTCATGAACAAATTTAATTGTTTCCGCCGGGTTTTCTTAATGCCCGACGGAATTCTTTACACCTTCTCGGCAGTGCGGTCGCGGATCAGGGATGTATAACCTTCCTCCTTAACCGCACTAATGGCATTGCGATAATTGCCAATCCCGGCCATGTAGAACATCACCGCATTCTTCTTTCCGGGGATATTTGCGCCGAAGATCCAGCTTTCAGCTTTGGGGAAGAGTGTCATGTCGGCGATTTCACGGCAGGTGCCAACCCAAGCGTCGCGCGCCTCCACGGTTGGCTCCACACTTTGAACCCCCTCTTCTTCCATTGCGCAAATCGTGTCAGCGATCCATTCAACTTGCGTCTCAATGCTGGGGGGCAGGTTAGTGAAGGGGCCATTAGGGCCAAGGATCATGAAGAAGTTAGGGAAGTCTACCTCCATCATGCCGAGGTAACCGAGTGGGCCTTCCTTCCAAGTGTCGCGCATGGTCACGCCTCCGCGTCCGCGGAGGTCCATTTTGACGTAATTGCCGTCGACCGCATCGAAACCAGTGGCAAAGATTACGATGTCAAGCTCATGCTCCTCGCCGCTTTCGAGACGAATGCCGTTCGGAGTGAACTCTGCGATCGGATCGGCCTTCACGTCGGCGAGGGTCACGTTGTCTCGGTTGTAGACCTCGTAATAGTTGTTTCCGCAAAGCGGGCGCTTGGCGTAAAGGTCCTTCGGCGTCAGTTTCTCTGCGACCTTGGGGTCCTTCACGATTTGCTTGATCTTGCCCTTGATGAAGTCAGCGGCCGCATCATTGGCCACTTGGCTGGTCGCAATATCGCAAAAGGTGCCAAACATGAAATAGAAACCACCGCCGCGCTGCCAGGCGGCTTCGAAGACCCGCTCCCGTTCCTCGGGCGAGGCGGTTTCGGCGGGTTCGGCGCTTTCTTCGAAGCCGAAGGCCACAACAGAATTCTTCACTTGATTCCAGATATTATCGTAGTTCGCCTTTTGCTCGGCGATGGTAGCATCGTCTTGCGGGGTGTTCCCAATCGGCACGACATATTGTGCAGAGCGCTGAAAAACAGTCAGGTGTTTTGCAATTGGTGCCGTTGCAGTGATAACCTGAACACCCGTCGAGCCGGTGCCGATAATGCCCACGCGTTTGTTGCTCAAGTCCACTCCCTCGGGCCAGGCACCTGTGTGTAAGATACGGCCTTTGAAATCATCGATGCCCTTGAATTTTGGAACATTCGTTGCGGACAAGAGACCGAGGCCAGTGACAAGGTATTTTGCGGTAACTGTCTCACCACTATCAGTGATCACGTTCCAGAGACCGGTTTTTTCATTATAGTGCGCGCCATCCACTTTGGTGTCGAACTTGTAGCTGCGTCGAAGATCGAGATGATCCGCTACCTCGTTCATGTATTCGAGGATCTCGGGCTGGGTCAGATACCGGGTTTTCCAGCGGCCTTTTCGAAGCAACTCTTTGTCAAAAGAATAGCGATAGACATAGCTTTCCGTGTCTGACAGCGCACCGGGATATCGGTTCCACCACCAGGTGCCGCCAACGTCACTGGCGCTGTCATAGCCCCGGACGTTCAGTCCCTGCTCGTTGCGAAGTTTGTGGACAGCGTAAAGCCCGCCGAAGCCCGCGCCAATGACGACTGCGTCAAAATCCGCTCCGACCGTTTTAGTATTCTCAGTCTGAATGTTCATATCACTCCTCCCAGAGTAAGACCGCTCCGCCCCGCAGATTGCGGGTGAGATGCTAGATGAATGTTTCGTAGGGGTTTGTCTCGCACCGCACCGCAATGCAGTGCGAGTACAGGTCTCAGAGGGCCCGATACCATGCGGCGATGCGACCAAGTTCCTCGTTTGCCTCGGGCGCGCGTCCCGAAAGCGCGGGAAAGACATGCTGCATGCCTTCGACGATAGACAGGGTCACGTTTACGCCCTGTGCCTTGGCCTTTTCGTGCAACCGTTCGGCATCGCTCTTAAGCGTCTCGGCCCCTCCGGCATTGATATAGAGCGGCGGGTAACCGGTGAAATCGTTCTCCAGCGGGTTGGCCAACGGATTAAGCGGATCCGTGCCTTCACCGAGGAACATCCCCGCCATCGCTTCGAGGATCGGTTTGCCGACTAGCGCATCGGTTTCCGCGTTGGTTTCCAGTGTTTCCCCGCGCATCGCCATGTCGAGCCAGGGCGAATAGGCGATGACCGCTCCGGGCAGTGGCAACCCAAGTTCGCGTAACTTCAGCACGCTGGCGATGGCAAGATTGCCGCCAGCACTGTCGCCAGCCGTCAGAATATTTCTTGCCTTGAAACCCTTATCCAGCAGCGCTTTGTATGCGGCTACTGCATCTTCGATCTGCGCCGGAAATGGGTGCTCGGGTGCGCGCCGATAGTGCAGGATCACCGACGTAACCCCAAGCACCTTAGCGAGGTGCCCTGCCATTTTTCGATGACTATCGGCTGAGCCGACGGCAAAGCCGCCACCATGAGTGTAAACAATTACACGCGAGGTATCTGCCCCGGCTGGTAGGGCCCAGATAGCCTCAACTCCTCCGACATGATCGCTTTTGTAGCTAACGTTTTCCGGCTCTAGTGCGGGCTGCCCCCATTCATCGAACATGCTGCGCAGGTTCGCGATCGTCAGGTCTGGGTTCTCGACCATCTGATCGGTCCAATTCTGATAAAGCGCCCGCAGCGTATCGGCTTCTCTACTGATTTCCATGTTTATCCTCCCAAGCATAACATTTGGCAAAGCCACCAACTGACGTCGCCAATCTCGAAGACGTCAAACGGTCAACGGCATACGCCAATTATCTCAGAGTAAGGGCGAAAAATGCGCCATGTATTGAACAATACCGCTTTGGAAATAGTATGATCGTGCTCAGCCTGTCGTGAGGCAGATATGCCCGTTACTAGGCTCTGTTGATGGCGTGGATACCCCCTCCCGACGGCATCGCAATGTGCCACTATGATGAGCGTTAAAAGCCATCACAGAAGGAAGGAGCATCTATGTCCGAAATTAAAATTATCGGTGTCGACTTGGCAAAGCGCGTTATCCAGTTGCATGGTGCGTACAATGATGGGTCAGTCGCGTTTCGCAAAAAGCTTTCACGAGGCCAGTTTCTCGCGTTCGTGGCGCAGCAACCCAAATGCATGATCGCCATGGAGGCGTGGCCACGGCGCATGGCTGGGGCCGCGAATTTGAGAAGCTGGGGTGCGACGTGCGGTTGATACCGCCGGTCTATGTGAAGCCGTTCGTCAAACGCCAGAAGAATGATGCGACCGATGCAGAGGCCATCTTGGAGGCTGCATTGCGTCCAACCATGCGCTTTTTCGCAGTGAAGACGGAAGATCAGCAGGCCCGTGCCATGCTGTTTCGCACGCGGCAGATGTTTGTCGGCCAGCGCCCCCAGATGATCAACGCTTTACGCGGCCACCTCGCCGAACACGGATTGGTCGCGGCCCGCGGGCCTGCCCATCTCAAGCGACTCGCGGACGCAATCGCAGGTGATGACACCGCGCTGCATGCTGAGGTTCGTGACCTCGGCCGGATGTATCTGGGGCAGATTGAGGGGCTGAATACGCGTGTTGCAGAGCTTGACGCGAAGATGCGATGTGCCGCCAAGAAAGCCGACTTGGTGCGCCGAACACAAACCATGCCGGGCGTGGTTCCTGTCACGGCGCTTGCGATCGAGACATTTGCCCGTGACCTGGCCACCTTCCGGCGCGGGTGCGATTTTGCCGCCTGGCTTGGGCTTGTGCCGAAGCAGCACTCGACGGGCGGCAAAGCCCGGCTCGGGAAGACCTCGAAGATGCGACAGCGCGACTCCGGACACTCTTGGTCTCTGGCGCTATGGCTGTCCTCCAGGCTGTCGAGCGGTTTAACACACCGAATAATGGCTGGCTGAAACGCCTACTAACCCGCAAGCCGCGCATGGGTCGCCGCGATTGCGCTGGCCAACAAGATGGCGCGTGGCCTCTGGGCCATCATAATGAAACAAGAGGATTACCGGAATCCGGTGGCGGCGATGGCATAGCGAAGACGGCATGCCACGACGTCCCGGTAAGTTGGGAGTGTGAGGAGGTCACTGAAAAGTAAGGGCGAAGGATCGATCAGATCCGGGTCAGAGAAAGCAGCATTTGTGCAGGAGCCACCGAGCTCGGTTTGTTGATATGCCTCTGGTCCGCGCATCGCCATACCGGCCCGCGGTTACATCAGCGCCGCACACAGAGGCCTGATACATGACCGCACCCGATCACACGCTCGCGCCGTTCAAAAAATCACTTGCACCAATGGGGGCATGCATGCACAAATCCCGTGTCGGACTCATCTTATGAATCCAGCGTGGTAGCTGAGGTGCATGAGCAGACCGACAACCCCGACATACAAGACCATGAACTGGCCCGCTTATAACGAAGCGCTCAAGCGCCGTGGCTCGCTGACGATCTGGTTTGACCCCGAGATGAGCTGGGAGGCCGTGCCGACAGGCAGAAGAGTTACAGCGACGCCGCGACCCAGACCTGTCTTTCGATGAAGGTCCTGTTCGGCATGGCCTTGCGACAGGCGACCGGGTTCGTCGAGAGCCTGTTGCGGCTGATCGGTCTCGACTGGACGGTGCTCGACTTCAGCACCCTGTCCCGGCGCCAGAAGACCCTGGCCGTGAACATCCCGTATCGCGGCTCCAAAGGGCCGTTGCACTTGTTGGTGGACAGCACGGGGATCAAGCTTGAAGGTGAGTGGCATGCCCGCAAGCATGGCGGCCCCAAGCGACGGGTCTGGCGCAAGATCCACCTCGGGATCGACGAGCAAACGTTGGAAGTGCGCGCTGTTCAGATCACCGGGAGCCACATCGGTGACGCTCCAGTGTTACCCAACCTTCTTGAACAGATCCCGGCAGACCAGCAGTGTCACGGCTGACGGTGCGTATGACACACGAAAATGCCAGGACGCGATTGCGGACCGTGGCGTCCACGCCGTTATCCCACCAGGTAAGAACGCAAAGTCTTGGAAGACCATCACCGCCTAAGCCGCGTCGAGACGAAGATGCACTGTGTTAAGTTGCTGGGGCAGCGCCTTATGGCGCGGGACTTTGACCGTCAGGTCGCGAAAACCCTTTCTAAATAACGAGGCACCCTCCAGTCGCAAGGGTCCTCTTTGACAAGCGCGCTAAACAGCGCGGCCAACCGATCCTTGCCGATATTTTTGGCGTGGTGCATCAGGCCTCCCCGCCAGCGGGGAAATCCGTAGCCGTGAATCATTACTAGGTCGATGTCTTGCGGTTTTTCTGCGACGCCTTCGTCAAGGATATCGCAGGCTTCCGCCACCATTGCGAGCAAGAGCCTTTCTACGATTTCGTCAGCTGAGAACTCCCGGCGAGTGAAGTTCATTTCTTCTGAGACACGGAGTATTTCGCTAGCGACCAGCTCCGAAGGTGAGGGTTTGCCGTCCGGCCCATAGTCGTACCATCCGGCGCCCGATTTGCGTCCTAGGCGTTTGTGCTTTTCGACCAGCCGCTCGACCAAGGGCATGTGACCACAGCAGTTCCCTTCTGCAGCGGCCTTGCGACGGATATTCGCGTAGGCGATGTCCAGCCCCGACATGTCCTGTGCAGCATATGGACCCATCGCCATACCGAATCCGCGCATAGCCGCGTCGATCTCGTCGACAATAGCCCCCTTCACCAGAAGGCGATTAGCGGCGTGACGGTAGCTAGACAAAATTCGGTTTCCGATGAAGCCATCGCAAACACCAGACAGTACCGGGATTTTACCAAGCCTGCGCGCCAGCACAAATGCTGCACCTAATGTATCGTCTGACGTTCGGTCGCTCCTGACGACTTCCAGAAGCTTCATAATATGCGCAGGACTGAAGAAATGAATCCCTACAAAGCGTGCTGGGTGCTTCAACCCATCAGAAAGCCGATTTACATCGAGATAGGATGTGTTTGTGGCAATAATCGTCTCGGGCGGCAGAGCACCTTCGAGTTCGGTCAAGATCGCGCTCTTGACCGCAAAATCCTCGAAGGCCGCCTCGATTGCTAGATCGGTTGGTGGCAGAGCGTCATAGCCTGAGACCGTAACCAGCCGGTCCTCAACCGCCTTTCCCGCATCGGGGGACAGAATGCCGCGACTGATACCCTGATCAATCAGCTTTTGCAGGTTTTCTCTGGCCCACTCTGCGGACGAGGCACTGCGTTCGACGACAGTCACCGAGATCCCTGCGGTCGCTAGCGTGTACGCAATAGCTGCTCCCATATTACCACCACCGACCACGATGGCGGTTTCAGCATCTCGGGAAGGTCGGGGGTAGGTGCGCCCCTTGTTGGTTGCGGTACGCTCGGTGAAGAAAACGTGCCTAAGGGCCCGCGCCTGATCCGAGGCACGAAGGTCCAAAAACGCAGCGCGCTCGCTGGCCAGTGCGTCGTGCAGCGGCGTCATCGCGCTGGCCGCGACCAGGTCCACCGCAACATGCGGGGCATTCTGGCCAGGCATACGCCGCGCTACCTGCGCGCGGGCGACTTCCGCTGCGAAGTGGTTTGGCATTGGTGAAGGAAGATTGTCGGGTGCCTGTGCCGCCTCTAGAACAGCGTCATCGAGAGCTATGGCCGCGCCAAGCGGGTCATCGGCTAGCAGCTGGATCAGTCCTATTTTCAGTGCCTGCTCGGCGGAAACAGCCTTCCCGGTGACGATCATGTCAAGCGCAGCTTCAATACCGATAAGTCGCGGCAGTCTTTGGGTTCCCCCTGCGCCAGGCACGATCCCCAAGTTTACCTCTGGCAGGCCCAGTTTGGTAGAAGTTGAGGCGATGCGATAGCAGCAAGCCAGAGCAATCTCTAGTCCCCCACCAAGCGCAGCCCCGTTGATGGCTGCGATAGTCGGAATCGGAAGGTGCGCAAGTTGCAACAGCACGTCATTTAGTTGTGGATCAACAGGCAACTGTCCGAATTCCTTCGCATCCGCGCCCGCGACGAACGTCGTTCCTGCGCCGGTGATAATCAGCCTGGTAGCGCCAGTTTCGAGGACTTGGAAGATACATTGTTGTATTCCAGCCCGAACCTCCGCGTTGATTAGGTTAAGCGGCGAATTGTCTATGGTCAGAATTGCTGCGCCATTTGAGAAGCTTAATTCAACAGGCATGGGCATCCTCACAGCACTGGCGCTCGATTGCGCGAGATAAATTTGGTATTGAGATAGCCTTCGAAGGTTTCTGTCCCGCCTTCAGTCCCATAGCCGCTGTCTCTTACGCCGCCAAACGGAGTCTCGGGCAGAGCCAGGCCGAACTGGTTGATGCTTACCATACCTGCCTGCAAACCCGCAGCTGCTTTATCTGCACGCTCCAACGAATTGGTAAAGACATAGGACGCCAGCCCGAAGGGTAGCCCGTTGGCCCGCGACAGTCCGTCCTCTATTTCACGAAAAGACGAGACGACAGCAATCGGGCCGAAGGGTTCTTCGCGCATCAAGTCGATGTCGTCGTTGGGCGTATCGACGACTGTCGGGGCATAGAAGTTACCATGATTCCCAACCCTTTTGCCTCCCGTCAACACCCGTGCACCGTTTTCGCGGGCATCCTCGACGAGCTTTTCCATCGCATTCACGCGTCCGCGATGACACAATGGCCCCATCTGTGTGCCCTCGGTTAAACCATCGCCCACCTTTACGCTCTCAAATGCTGAAACTAGCTCGGACAGAAATCGGTCGTAGATGCCTTGTTGTACGTAAAACCGGGTTGGGGCGATGCACACCTGGCCTGCATTGCGCAGCTTGTTGCCCGCCAAGGCGCGCGCCGCGGCCGTGGCATCGGCGTCGTCGAACACCAATACGGGCGCGTGACCGCCGAGTTCCATCGTCGCCCGCTTCATGTGGCGGCCAGCCAATTCTGCCAGATGCTTGCCCACCTCGACCGAACCGGTGAAGGTGATCTTGCGCACCTCGGGGCGCGCAATAAGAGTTTCCGAAATGAAGGCCGCATTACCCCAGACAAGGTTCAGACAGCCTTCGGGCAAGCCTGCATCCAGCAGATAGCGCGCAATTGCCATGCAGCCCGCCGGAGCCTCTGCCGGGGCTTTCAAGATCATCGTGCAACCTGACGCAAGCGCCGCCGCGACCTTGCGTACCGCTTGGCTCAGCGGAAAATTCCAAGGCGTGATGGCAAGGCAGACGCCTATCGGTTCGCGCACGACAAGCTGCTGTACCCCCGGGCTGCGCGATGGAATGATGCGCCCATAAATGCGCCGACATTCCTCGGCGTGCCAGTCGACGTGGTCAGCTGAGGCGCGGACCTCAGCCAAGGCCTCAGCCAGCGGCTTGCCTTCATCGAGAGTGATCCAGCCAGCGATCAGTCTGTCATTTTGGCGCAGCAGGTCGGCAAACCGTCGCAAAATTGCACTTCGTTCCATGGGAGAGCTGTTTTTCCATCGGCGAAAAGCTGATTCGGCCGAGTGAACCGCATGGTCCAGATCTGCGGCGCTAGCCTGCGGAATCTGTCCGATAGTTTGCCCGTTTGCAGGGTTTATGACTGCACGATCCTCCGGCGTGGGAGAAGCGATCCAGTCCCGTCCGATGAGGTGCTGGATGGTCGGATAATTCATTTCTTTCATGGCGTTATGCCCTCGCTCAGTTGTGTCATCCGCAGGATCCGGCACGAAGGGGACCAGATGGACGACTTTAGTTTTCCGCATAGCGGAAAAGTTTACCGCAGTATTGACGCGGACGTTATCGATCGTTTAGATGTGTTTCAAGACGCATAATTCTTCCCGAGGAGGGATGTCGTGAGACCAAGGAAAGACCGCACCAAGGACGCCGAGAGACAGGACCGCGATTTTGTCACGGCGTTGGCGCGCGGCTTGGAGCTGTTGCGGGCCTTTCGGCGGGAAGGGGAAGCTCTGGGGAATGGTGAGTTGGCCGAGCGCACTGGCCTGAGCAGATCGACGGTCTCAAGGCTGGCCTATACACTGAACAAGCTGGAATACCTCAGCTACGATCCGGATACAGCACGCTATCGACTGGCCCCTCCAGTGCTTTCGCTGGGTTTCTCCTGCCTTGCAGGGATTCCGCTGCGGCAACTCGCAAAGCCCTTTATGCAGGAATTAGCCGATTACACAGGTATGCCGGCGGCCATGGCCAGTCGTGACCGACTATCGATGGTCTATCTAGAGCGGTGCAAGGGCACCAACGCCGTCACGCTGGCGATTGAGGTTGGTGCCCATATTAAACTGGCCACTACCGCGGTTGGTCGCGCCTGCATAGCGGCACACGGCCCGGATGAGCAGGCCAGAATTCTGGCCCTTGTGGAGGAACATGAGGGTGACAACTGGCCGAATGTGCAGCCCGGAATCGAAGCAGCTATCGAAGACTACCAACAGTACGGTTATTGCACGTCCTTCACGGAGTGGAAGCGTGATGTGAACGCAGTAGCAGTGCCCTTCGTGCCGACGGACGGCTCACCCATCATTGCCTTCAACTGCGGCGGTCCTTCGCAAACCCTTACGCGCGATTGGATCGAAAGCGACGTCGCGCACCGCCTTGTCGATCTTGTCCGCCGCGTTGCGGCGGTCGCACCCTGAACAATAGAGAGCATAATGGCCCTTGATACAGATACCCTTTCCCAGTTTCTCGACGCGCTCGACCGCTTCGTGAAAGAGCGACTAATCCCTTACGAGGATCGCGTCGCCGATGAAGATGTGATTCCGCCTATGCTGGTCGATGAAATCCGCACGATGGGCCTTTTCGGCATGTCGATCCCGGAGGATTTCGGCGGGCTTGGCTTGTCGATGATAGAGGAAGTGCAAGCCGCTTTCGTTCTTGGCCAGGCTTCGCCTGCGTTCCGGTCGCTAGTTGGCACAAACAACGGGATCGGCTCGCAGGGAATCATCATCGATGGAACCGACGAGCAGAAGGCGAAGTATCTACCAGCTCTCGCCTCCGGAGATATGATCGCATCCTTCGCCCTAACCGAGCCAGATGCTGGTTCGGATGCTGGCGGTCTGCGCACCACTGCGCGGCGTGATGGAAACGATTTCCTACTGAACGGCACGAAGCGCTACATTACCAATGCGCCGCGTGCCGATCTATTCACGGTTTTTGCCCGGACCAGTCCAGAGGTGAAAGGTTCTGCCGGCGTAAGCGCTTTTCTCGTCGAGGCAGGGACGCCGGGCATAACGCTTGGCCAGCCTGACAGGAAGATGGGGCAGAAGGGTTCGCACACATGCGACGTCATCCTTGACAATGTCCGCGTGCCTGCCTCGAACATCATCGGCGGGCCGGACCGTCTGAACAAGGGCTTCAAAACGGCAATGAAAGTCCTTGATCGGGGCCGACTGCATATTTCTGCCGTCTGTGTGGGCGCCGCCGAACGGCTGATCCGTGACAGCCTATCCTATGCGATTGAACGCAAACAATTCGGTGAACCCATCGCTGAAAAGCAACTGATCCAAGCCATGCTGGCTGACAGTCGCGCCGAGGCCTTCGCAGCGCGTTGCATGATCGAAGAAACAGCACGCCGCAAGGACGCTGGTCAGAACGTGTCGACTGATGCTGCCTGCTGCAAGATGTTTGCCAGTGAGATGGTAGGTCGAGTGGCCGATCGCGCAGTGCAAATCCACGGCGGTGCAGGATACATGGCCGAATATGCGGTCGAGCGCTTCTATCGCGATGTGCGTCTCTTCCGCATCTACGAGGGGACAACCCAGATTCAGCAAATACTGATCGCGCGGAATATGATCCGCACTGCAGCAGCTTAACAGGAGCGAAGACAAACTATGGACTTCAATTTCCTTTCCACCCCGAGGATCGTCTGCGAGAGCGGTGGGCTTGGCCGGATCGGCAGCCTGATGCAAGATTTGTCTTGCACCCGTGCGCTGGTCGTGACGGACCCGGGCATATTGGCCTGTGGTTTTGCGGACGAGGCAGCCGCCTCACTTAGGGCTGCTGGCATCGAGGTTGAGATTTTTCATAAAGTCAAAGCGGACCCCCCGATCGCTGTCGTCGAGGCCGCGGTAGAGGTCGCGCGGGCCTTTGGTGCTGACGGAATCATCGGACTTGGCGGCGGCAGTTCACTGGACACTGCCAAGGTCATCGCAGCGGCGGTAGCCAACGATCAACCGATTACGGACATGATCGGGATCAATCAGGTCACCGATAAACGCTTGCCACTGATTCAGGTGCCAACCACGGCAGGGACCGGATCAGAGGTAACATGGGTGTCCGTGCTGACTTCGGAAAGCCACGAAAAAAAAGCGGTATATGCACCGCAGCTTCTGCCTGACGTTGCCTTGCTAGATGCAAAGCTAACATTGGGAATGCCTCGTCACATCACAGCGGCCACGGCGTTAGACGCAATGGTTCACGCCATTGAGGCAGTAACCAGTCGCACCAGAAAGAATCCCATTTCCGATGGAATGGCGGACAAAGCGCTGGTGCTTCTCGGTCAGAACTTACCAATCGTCATGGAAACGCCTTCGGACCTGTCAGCGCGAGAGGCCATGCTGTTGGGGGCGACACTGGCTGGGATGGCCTTCATTAATGCCAGCGTGGGGGCGATTCATGCCTTGTCATACCCACTGGGAACAGGTTTCAAGGTTCCTCACGGGCACGCAAACGCTCTGGTCGCAGGACCAGTGATGAGGTTCAACATGCCCGTTGCAGAAGCTGAATATGCTCGTCTATCGCGGTTACTACTGCCCTCGCGGCCTTTTAACTCTGATGCGGCTGCGGCCCATGGCCTGATCGACGAGATGGAACGGATGCTAGTCGAAAGCGGACTTGAGTCTCGACTTTCTGGTGTCGGAGTGACCGAGGCAGCCATTCCCGGAATGGCTAATGAGGTCGTGACCGGTATCACGCGATTGCTGGAGACCAACCCGCGCGACATGACAGCCGAAGATGTGTCGCGCCTCTATCAGGAGGCGCTTTGATGGCTGGCTCATTGGACGGGATCAAGGTGGTCGACCTCAGCCGCGTGCTGGGCGGGCCTTACTGCACCCAAATGCTTGCGGATCATGGCGCTGAGGTCATCAAGGTGGAGCCGCCTCTGGGCGACGAGACCCGCAGTTGGGGCCCGCCTTTCAATGATGAACTCAGCGCCTATTTCTCTGGCGCCAACCGCAACAAGCGGTCCATCGCTATCGATCTGCAGCAACCGGAAGGGCGCGACCTGATATTGCGGTTTCTTCAGGATGCAGATGTTTTAGTTCACAATTTTAAGTCTGGTACTCTTGAAAAATGGGGGCTTGGTTATGATGATGTTCTCAGGGCACGTTTTCCTAGACTGGTACTCTGCCACGTGACTGGATTTGGTTCCGATGGCCCACTTGGCGGTTTTCCCGGCTATGACGCCGTGGTACAAGCTATGACGGGCCTCATGAGCATCAACGGCAATCCCTCCGAAGGCCCGACACGCATGGGTACGCCCATCGTGGACATCGGCACCGGTCTGATCGCCTGTAACGCTATTCTCGCCGCACTTTTGGAACGGGGCCGGTCCGGATTGGGCCAAGCCATCGAAGTGCCGCTATATGATTGCGCGATCAGCATGATGCATCCCCAAGCGGCTAATTCCCTCATGTCCGGACAGATACCAATGGCGACCGGCAATGGGCATCCAAATATCGTACCATACGACATGTTCGAAACAAGTAATGGCAAACTCTATCTGGCTATCGGTAACAATGGTCAGTTCGCAAAACTCTGTGACGTGCTTGGCCTACCTGAGGTGCCCTGCGATCCACGATTTGCCGACAATGCCGCGCGTCTTGCGCATCGGTCAGAGATGACAGAGGTCTTGTCAGAGTGCCTGGTGCAACATGACGCCTTCAAACTTGAGCCGGTGCTTTTGAAAGCTGGGATTCCCGCCGGAGTCGTTCGGAATGTGAATGAAGCGTTGGAGCATCCACACACCCGACATCGCGGCATGGTGGTATCAGTTGGTACCTACCGCGGCACCGGCGTGCCAGCACGCTTGTCGCGTACCCCCGGAGCGGTTCGCGCGGCACCGCCTCGCTTCGGGCAGCATAGTAGGCAGTTGCTTAGCGAGGCTGGACTGACAGAAGCTGAAATCGATAGATTGACTCAAGCGGATATCGTTCGAGAAGAACCGCGGATGCGCGAGACGACCTAAGCCGAAATTTCAGCTCAAGCGGACGATCGTGAAAAAGTTCAGGGAGGCCAAGATGGAAAGACTGCTCATATCACCGGACCGGATACCCGAATGGATTCCCGGCACGACTACGTTGGACAGTTCCGGGTGCAACTGGAACGGCATTACCCTGAAGGGCTATCGTTATGAGCGACAAGACGCGGCAATTCCCCCCATGCGCGACTATATGATTGTTGCATATGATGGCGCGCCAACCACTATGCGCCGCACGAGTGGCGGCCCATGGCAAAGCGCGCGCGTAGAGAAAGGTAGGATTTCCTTGCTCACGCGTGCAGAGGAATCCACTTGGAGTTGGTCCGAGCCTATCACGGTTAGACACGTCTATCTCAATCACAGCGAACTCGAAAACACGGCCCTTTCGGTCTTTGATCGTGACCCGAAGTCCATTGAGATCAATGATTGGCTATCTGCGAAGGACCCCTGTATCCTGAACTGCATCCAATTGCTAGAGAATGAGCTAAAGAACGGTGGAATCGGCCAGAGATTGATCATCGACGCCCTGCGCAGCCAGATCGCCGTTCACCTTCTGCGTCAGTACGCCAAGGTCTCTTTGACCAGCGACGCAAACTCGAACTTCAGCCCTGCTCAAAGGCAGAGAATCATCGATCTCGTTGAAAGCTGCTTAGGTGAAAACCTCAGTCTGGAAGACATGGCCGCATCTATCGGTTTCAGCCAGTTTCACTTTTCGCGTCAGTTCAAGGCGGAGTTTGGGTTGGCACCGTATGCATATGTTTTGCGCAAGCGAATATCGAAGGCCCAGGAGATGCTGAGAAAGGGTAATGCCCCCCTGAAAGTGGTCGCGCTTGACTGCGGTTTTGCAGATCAGAGTCATTTTAGTCGAACTTTTCGAAAAATGACAGGCGCGACCCCCGCCGAATTCCGGCGCATGGCATAATGACCGGAAAACTATTCCTTCCTATCGCTGTCACGCACCAGAGACAAAGAAATGTTGAGCCCGTAACGCTGCAATGAATGTACCAGAAACAGAATTTAAACCACGATTTGCCTTCGAACGCAGGATTTTCTTTGGCGACTGTGACCAGCTGGGAATCGCCTTTACTGGCCGGATTACGAATTTCGCGCTGGAAGCGATCGAGACTTTCTGGGACGATTTGCTTTCAGGCCGGGGCTGGCTTTTTCTACTCACGGAAAGAAACACGGCCATGCCTTTTGTCTCTATGGACCTACAATTCCATGCGCCGGTGAAAGCAGGCGCGAACCTAGCATGCGAGGTCTATGTGGTCCATGTCGGGGAAAGTTCAGTTGGTCTAAAAGTTGTCGGCCGTCAGCATGACTTGATTTGCTTCGAATGCGAAACGAAGTCAGTTTTCCGAGATGCTTCAACATTTGGTAAAGTCAAAATTGAAAGCTCAATTCGGCAGATTTTGCTCGCGGAAGTGGGTTCGGAAAATCAAACAGTGAGCTAGGCCTGTAGGCTTTGGAGACAGCAAAGCCTGTGCAAAACGATCTCATGTAAGGGAACACAAGAAAAAGCCAGAGAAAGGGAAGCCCGGGTGCCGGGCTTGAAAGGATAGAGAGAGGCTCTTCCGGGTCCGGCGTGACAAGGACCCTGACCATGGCCAAGACCACAACCCGCCCGAAACCCGCCACTGCGAAGAAAACCGAAGCCACTGAGTTGTCCGTGCCTGGCGGCGGGACCGACATCCGGATGATCCCGCTCGACCAGTTGGAGCCGAGCCCGCTCAACGTTCGAAAAGTTGCGGCCAGCGCCAGCGACGATGCTGAGCTCCTCGTCAGTATCCGCGAGACCGGAATTAAACAGAATCTGGTGGTTCATGCGCTGTCAGAGACACGTTTTGCAGTCGATGCCGGCGGTCGTCGCCTCAAGGCGCTGAAGCAGCTCGCTGAGGACAGCGTCATCCCCGCCGATCACCCCGTGCCCTGCCTCGTCGATGATAAGCGCAACGCCATCCTTACTTCTGCAACTGAAAACCTCCAGCGCGCGGCGATGCACCCCGCCGACCAGTTCGAGGCTTTTGAGGCGATGATCGCCGAGGGCCGCAGCGAAGACGAGATCGCGCTCAAATTCGGCGTCTCCGTCGACCTGGTGCGCCGCCGCCTCAAACTCGCCCGTGTCGCGCCCGAGATCATCGAGCAGTTCCGCGCGGGTGATCTGACCCTTGAATGCGTGATGGCTTTCACACTGACCGACGACCATGATCGCCAGCTGGCGGTCTGGAACGCAGTGAAGGGCGGCTATCACATCCATCCGCAAAGCATCAAACGCCATCTTACCGAGACCGCCCATTCGGCGAACTCGGCCATCGGGCGCTTTGTCGGCATTGAGGCCTATGAGGCGGCGGGTGGTGTTCTGCTGCGCGATCTCTTCGACGACCGCGCCAGCGCCCATATGGAGAACCCCGAACTCCTAGAGCGTCTCGCCATCGAAAAGCTGCAGGCTGCGGCGAAAACCTTCGAGGGAACGTGGAAATGGGTCGAGGTGCATCTCTCGGTGGATTACGGCGCGTTTCGCAGCTTCGGGCGGGTCTATCCGCAGGACATCGACCCCGATCCGGACCTGCTCACCGAAGAAGAACGTCTCATTGCGCGCGAGGAAGAACTGGCGGCGAAGAATGACGGCGAGGACTGGACGGACGCGGAGACGGAAGAATATTATGCCATCGAGCCGCGCCTGCGCGAGATCGAGGCCCTGCAACGCGAACGGCAGCCTTACGCGGACGAAGATCGTGCCATCGCGGGCGTGGTTCTGACCATCGGTCATGACGGCGCGCTGCGTGTCGAGAAAGGCCTCGTGCGGCCAGAAGATATCCCCGCTGCGGTCGTCCCGAGCGAAAATAGTGCTGACGCGGGTGATGCCCCGTCTCCTGTCCGCCCGAACGTGACGCCGCCAACCTCCTCGACACCGGTGCCCACCTCCGACCCGGCCGCGACCTTGCGCAAGGCGAACGGGATTTCGGCGAGCCTCGCCGACGATCTGCGCGCGACGCGTCAGCATATCCTTCGGGCGCATCTGGCGGCGGATTTCGAGGTGGCGTTCGATGCGATGCTCTACGCGCTCTGCGAGCAGGCTCTGGGGCGGTCCTACAACAACGAGGCGCTCGATATCTCGATCCGGCCCTTCCAGGCGCAGAACCGCGAGGTGCTGCATTCGGATACTGTTGCCCAGAAGATGCTCGAGGCGCTGGAGCAGGGCCTCGCCACCGACTGGATTACGCTGGAGAAGCCCGAAAACTTCCGGGCGATGTCGGCGCTGCCCATTGCCGCCAAGCAGGCGCTTTTCGCCTGGGCGACGGGTCTGGCAGTCAAGCCGCAGCTTTCCTCCGACAATCGCCCCTCCCCGATCATCGAGGAGATCGGCGCGCGTCTTGACGTCGATGTGGCGGCCTGCTGGCGCCCGACTGCTCAGAATTACTGGGGTCGGGTCAACAAGGGGCATGCGGTCGCTACCGCGCGCAAGCTCATTGGCGACGATTACGCCGAAGATCGCAATCGCGAGCGTAAGGGCGATATCGCGGCCGCGATGGAGCGGGCCTTCGCGGAAACGGCCGGCGAGACGGAAGGGTTCGACGCCGCAACGGTTGTCAGGACGACGCGCTGGCTGCCCGACGGGATGGTGTTTGCCGGTGCGGCGGAGGCTGTTGCCGACATGGCAGGCGAAGCGCCGGAGACCGAGGAGGGGGATGTGTCCGCCGAAGATTCTCTGAGCGACGCCGAGAGCGATGAACCGTCGTCCTTGCCCGCCTTCCTCAGCGAGGATGCGGCTTGACGAGCCGCACGCTGACCTGATCACGACATGAGCCTTGGGCCGTCCTCACATCGAGGGCGGCCCTTTCCGGCTGACGGGTTACCAACAGCCGATATCGGATCGGCGGGCCCGTCCCGGAGATATCCCATGACCACCACACTTGACCTCGATCCCGTTAAGGAAGCCGCACTCGTCGCTTCGCAGAATGACGCCTTTCGTCGCTCTATCCTTGGCAATATCCTCGTCACCGATGCCCCGCAGGGCCAGTTCGTGATGACCCGTGGCGTTGCAGCGCTTGGGCCCGATGCCCAGCTTGCTCTCACCCGCAGCGTGGCTTCATTTGACGCGTTCAACGCTGACAGCGACCCGCAAGGATGGCACGAGATGGGCGTCATCGACCTCGACGGCACGAAGGTCTGGTTCAAGATCGACCTGTACGACGTCGACTACACCTATGGCTCGCCTGAGCCCTCCGATCCTGATCAGACGCGCCGGGTCCTGACCCTGCTTCTGCCGTCGGAATACTGACGCCCCTTTTTCACCGACATCGCCACGGATCGCCCTTGCACAAAGGGCGGTCCTTTCGGGCTGGCGGGTTCCAAGGGGCGCGATGATCGTGTCCGGCCTGCCGCAGGAGACCAGAGATGGCCAAGACACTCGACTACCAGATCACCCTCTATCCCGCACATCGCGATGGCGCCTTCGTCGTCACCCAGTTCCAGATGCTGGCGAACTACCCCGAAAAGCGCATCGAGGCCGCGGGCATGGATGATCTGATCGACCAAGTGACGCAGTTCGCGATGGAGCACGGCGAGAGCTGCAGCGCCTCGGTGCGCTGCCTCGCTCCGCGCAAACCGCCGGGGTTCAAGCGCGCGACCGAGAATTTGTATTTCAACCTGGTTGACCGGACGGCTGAGAAACGCGGCGACGCTGCGGCCTGAAGCCCCCCAAAGGAAACCTCCGGGGCGCGGCCTGCAAGACGGTCGCCCTCACCCTCCCTCAATTCCAAAGGACCGAAGATATGACACAAGCAAATGATTTCTACGCGCAGATGCTCGAAGCCCAGAGACGGGCAGCCGAACAGCGGGTCGAGACCCGCGCAGCCCTTCTCACCGAACTGCGCGGCCTCGGCGTGACCGGCCTCGACGTGCAATATGAAGGCTATGGCGATTCCGGCAATGTCGAGGAGGTCGTCGTGACGCCTGACACGATTACCCTGACAGAAGAGCTGCGGCGACGGGTCGAAGATTTCGGCTGGGACTTTGCCTATGCGCTGAGCCCTGGCTTCGAAAACAACGAGGGCGGCTATGGCGAATTGACCTGGGCGCTCGAGACGGACAAGATCGATGTCAGCCACTCGAACCGCTTCATCGAGACCGACACCACAGAACATGAGGGGCTCTGACATGGCACATCCTCTCCACCACGCCGAAAGCTCGGCCCGTAGATTTGGCGGTGTTCCAGATGATTACCAACATGTGCATGACTGGTTTGACTCATCTAAAGAGCACCTAGGTCTCTTTGTTCACAGAGCCCAAAAACATCATACGGTCGGGATCTATGATGCCGAGCGGGTGTTCGGTCGCAGCCTGATCAACAGCGCGGGCCGGGTCGTTCCGATCCGCTGGATCGGCGAGCAGCATGTGCGCGAAGACTGCCAGGGGCGTATCCCGTCACTGGCTGACTGGCTCGGACGCATACAACCCGAACCGTGGATGGCCAATGGCCGGATCGACAACGACCCGACGCAGATCGGCAGCGATCCGCGTGCGGCCTGGGTCCAGGCGGTTGCGGGTCACCAGACCATTCTTGGCTTTGAGGATTGGCTTCTCAAGGTCTCTGTCGAGCACGTCCAGCATCGCCAGAATCGCGCCGCCGCCTGATCCGCCGGGCGGCAAACTCACCAACCATCTGATCCCATCCAGATCGACCCGCCTGCGCCACAACCGGCTTGGCGGGTCGATTGCGTTTCGAGAAAGGACATGGACATGCAAGATCCCGTCTACGAGGAGGTCCACCAGGGCCACACGATCAAGATCTACCACGACCCCGACGCTGAGGACCCACGAGAGTGGTGCAACCTCGGTACGCTGATCTGCTGGCACCGCCGCTATCGGCTGGGTGACAGCCATCAGTACGACAGCCCTGAGGCGTTCCTGCGCGATCTTGCGGGCGTCTCGGATCAGAGCGATCTCTCGATGGATCGTCTGCGGGACCGCGCCGAGCGGAAGGCAATCATTCTGCCTGTGTTTCTCTATGACCATTCCGGTCTCGCGATGAACACCGTCGGGTTCCACTGCCCGTGGGATTCTGGGCAGGTCGGTTACGTCTACGTGACGCTCGAAGCGGTCCGAAAGGAATTCGGTGTAAAACGCGTGACCAAGGCCCTGCGCGAACAGGCTGTAGACATCTTACGTGGTGAGACCGCCGACTACGATTCTTACCTTGGTGGGCGTGTCTATGGTTACATCGTCGAACAGGGTGGCGAGGAGATCGACGCTTGCTGGGGGTTTGTTGGCGCCTATGAGACGCATTGTTTGCCGGAGGCGCGGAATGCCGTTCCTCGGTCCGATCCCCATGCGCCACCCGCGACCGGTGCATTGACCGCATATCCATAGAATAACTCGCCGCCACACACCGGAACTATGGGCAGCACCCGATCGCGGACATGCATTGCTGCATTGCAGAAAAGTCATAGCCCGCCCATTGTGCGACTGCAGCATTGCTCCTATGTTCGCTCTTGTGATCGGTTCTCTCCTCCTCCCTGAGCCGATCCGGAATAATCGGCGGCATCCACCTCCTCCCGGATGTCGCCTTTTTATTTGCAGATCCCCATTCTGAGCTCTTGCGATTTCTCCTCGTTGACCATTCGGTCCCCGAGCTTGCTGTGTGTCGGGTCCGTTTCGCTGGAGGTGCCCAAAATGCAGGCACGGCCGTGTCCCAGCAGCCTGGCATGGGTTTGCGCGACAACGCCCACAGCGTCATCCCCAGATTTTGTGGATAAGTTTTCGCTGCCAAGACTTCAGTTTTCGAGGCCATGAAAGAGTGAGAGACAGGGCGGGAGGGGTGACCCCTCCCGGGTGAGAGAGTGCACGCGGGGCTCGGGGCCAACCCTCAACCCCGGAGATTGCCGATGAACGCTCACCCCCATTCCGTCCAACTTGCAACCGAGCCCGAAGCCCCTGCCCTGCCGGATGCCCCACGCTTCGCCCAAAACCTGATGCAGGCTGCGAAAATCCTCGTCCCCGTTTTCGAGGCAGGCAGGTCCATCGACGCCGCCGCACTTCGCGCCGCGATGGAAGATGCTTGCGGTGCCAGTGACACAAGTGGTGCCTGGGTCTGGAAAGACGCCTATGAGGCGGCCGAGGTCGCCCAAATCCTTATACTCTCGCGCTACGGCGCGCTGATGCAGCGTCAGGCACTGTCGCCGCAGGCCTTCCTCACCATGATCGAACGTTTCACGGCTCTGGCCCCGTCTCACACGCGCCGCTCCGAAGACAGTATCCGTCTGCAACAGTTTTCCACGCCTTTGCCCCTCGCGGCCATCGTCGCGCAGGCCGCCGGGTTTCGGGACGACGACCTGATGCTCGAGCCGTCGACGGGCACGGGCATGCTGGCCATCTTTGCAAAGATCGCTGGTGCACGGTTGGCGCTGAATGAACTTGCCGACACGCGCCGCGCCCTACTGGGGCAGTTGTTCCCCGATGCCGCCGTATCTGACCACGATGCTGCCTCGATCGACGATCGTCTTGATCGCTCGATCACGCCCTCGGTCGTGGTGATGAACCCGCCGTTTTCCGCTGCCAACCATGTCGAGGGCCGGTTTAGGCAAGCGACCAGTCAGCATGTGCTTTCCGCCCTGGCACGCCTCGCGCCTGGTGGGCGGCTTGTCGTCATCACCGGCGAAAGCTTCCGTCCCTCTTTGAAATCCTTCCAGTCGACATTTCAGCGGATCGGCCAGAGCGCCGATGTCGTGTTTTCGGCCCCCATCGACGGCAAGGTCTTCGCACGGCATGGCACCACGATCGACACGCGGTTGACGGTAATCGATAAGCGCGCGGCTGGTGCTGAAGAGACCGCACCGGCTGATATTGACGCCGCCTATCATCCGATCTGCGCGACCACGAGTGATCTTCTCTCCGTAGTACTCGCCCATTGCCCGGAACGCCGCAGCCCCCCGCCCTGCCCCACCACATCGGCCCTTTCGGTCCCGTCTCAGCCGACCCGCACCAACCTCCACGCCCTGCGCAACGCAGCACGCAAAGAAACCCGTGCGCTCGCCGAGGAACGCGCGAAGCATCCGTTCGACGACATCGAGACGGCCCCGCTCGACTACTTGCCAAAAGCCTGGAGCGAACCCTATGGCACGTTGCAGGACACGGTCTACGAGGTCTATGACCTGCAGGCGATCCGGATCGACGGCGCGGCGGAGCATCCGACAGCACTTGTGCAATCCGCCGCCATGGCCTCGGTGCCGCCGCCCGTGCCGAGCTACCGCCCCGTTCTGCCGAAGACCCTCGTTCGAGACGGTCTCCTCTCTGCGCCGCAGCTCGAAAGCGTGATCTACGCGGGCAATGCACACGAGACGCATCTCAAAGGCTTGTTCAAGCGTGGCGAGATCGAAGGCCAACTGATTGCAGCGGCTGAGGGTGACGAAGGCGCCTTCCGCCTGCGCAAGGGCTGGTTCCTCGGTGATGGCACTGGATGCGGTAAAGGGCGACAGGTCGCGGGTATCATTCTCGACAACTGGCTGCAGGGGCGTCGCCGCTCGGTCTGGGTCTCGAAGAGCGACAAGCTCATCGAGGATGCGCGACGCGACTGGATGGCGCTCGGCGGGCGTGAAAGCGATATCGTGCCGCTCTCAAAATTCCGCCAAGGCAGCGACATACGCCTGCCCGAGGGCATCCTCTTCGTTACCTACGCCACGCTGCGCTCGGCTGAACGTGAGGGCAAGGCTGCCCGCCTCGAGCAAGTGACCTCCTGGCTCGGCGAGGGGTTCGACGGGGTCATCGCTTTTGATGAAAGCCACGCCATGGCCAATGCCGCCGGCGAAAAGTCCGACCGCGGCGACAAAAAGGCCTCTCAACAAGGCCTTGCGGGCCTCGCGCTGCAAAACGCCGTGCCCGACGCCCGCGTACTCTATGTCTCGGCCACCGGGGCGACGGTCGTTGGCAATCTTGCCTATGCTTCGCGCCTCGGTCTCTGGGGCACGGGAGATTTCCCCTTCGTGACGCGGGCAGAATTTGTCGCCGCGATGGAGGCCGGGGGCATCGCCGCCATGGAGATGATTTCCCGCGACCTGAAGGCGCTTGGGCTCTATCTCGCGCGGTCCCTCTCCTATGCCGGGGTCGAATACGAGATGCTGGTCCATGAGCTGACGCCCGCCCAGGTCGCGATCTACGACAGCTACGCTGATGCCTACCAGATCATCCACACCAACCTTGAGGCTGCCCTACAAGCCTCTGGCATTTCGTCTGAGACAGGCACCTTGAACCCTCAGGCCAAATCCGCCGCACGCTCGGCGTTTGAGAGCAACAAGCAGCGCTTCTTCAACCACCTCATCACCGCCATGAAATGCCCCTCGCTGATCCGCGCCATCGAGGCGGACCTGGCGGCGGGACATTCGGCGGTGATCCAGGTGGTGTCGACCAGCGAGGCGGTGATGGAACGGCGTCTCGAAGAGATCCCGCCTTCGGAGTGGGATGATCTGCAGGTCGATTTTACGCCGCGCGAGAACATCATGGACTACCTGATGCATTCCTTCCCGACGCGGCTCTTCGAGCCTTACACCGACGAGAGCGGGGATCTGCGCTCGCGCCCGGCCGTCGATGGCGATGGCAATCACATCATTTGCCGCGAGGCGGAGCGGCGGCGGGACGAGCTTGTCGAGCATCTCGGTGCCCTCGCCCCAGTACAGGGTGCTCTCGACCAGATCCTTTGGCATTTCGGAGGGGAGGCTGTGGCCGAGGTCACGGGGCGCAAACGGCGCATCGTGAAGACGCGGGAGGGGCGGCTCAAGGTCGAGAAGCGTCCCGCTTCCTCCAACCTCGGAGAAACCCAGGCCTTCATGGATGATGCCAAGCGCATCCTGATCTTCTCCGATGCCGGTGGCACCGGGCGCAGCTATCATGCCGATCTCGGGGCCAAGAACCAGCGCCTGCGGGTGCATTACCTCCTTGAGCCCGGCTGGAAGGCCGACAATGCGATCCAGGGGCTCGGGCGCACCAACCGCACCAATCAGGCGCTGCCGCCGCTGTTTCGACCCGTCGCAACAGACGTGAAGGGTGAGAAACGGTTCCTCTCCACCATCGCGCGCCGCCTCGACACGCTCGGGGCGATCACCAAGGGGCAGCGCGAAACCGGCGGCCAGAACATGTTCCGCGCCGAGGACAATCTTGAGAGCCCCTACGCACGCGCGGCGCTGCGACAGTTCTTCTACAAGCTGCGGGCGGGCAAGATCGACGCCTGCTCATATGCCAGGTTCCAGGAGATGACCGGGCTGACACTCGATGAGGCGGATGGCACGATGAAAGAGAATCTGCCGCCTATCCAGCAGTTCCTGAACCGCTGTCTGGCACTGCGGATCGACATGCAGGACGCGATCTTCGAGGCTTTCGGCGGGTTACTTTCGGCCATCATCGAGGACGCACGGCAGGCTGGCACGCTGGACGTCGGGCTAGAGACCCTGCGCGCCGAAAAATTCGAGATCGTCGACCGCAAGGTGATCTTCGAACATGAGGCGACGGGGGCGACGGCCACCGCCCTGACCGTTGAGCGTACGGATCGAAACGATCCGCTCACCCTGTCCCGCGTGAAAGCCATCTGCGCTGATAACAAAGGCGCGACGCTCTATTGGAACAAGACCTCCAAACGCGCGGCCCTGATGGTGAAGGCGCCGGCCTTCATGGATGAGGATGGCGTACCGATCCTGCGGGTGAAACTGCTACGGCCCATGGCGACCGAGATCCTCGCCCTCACCGAGTTCTCGAAATCGCACTGGGAAGAGATAGACGATGCGATGTTCGAACAGCTCTGGCAGGCTGAGGTCGACGCGGTGCCGCAGTTCACCACATCGAAGATCACGCTGATCTGCGGCCTCCTCCTGCCGATCTGGGACCGGCTTCCTGCCGACAACATGCGCATTTACCGCCTGCAGGCCGAGGACGGGGAGCGCGCTATCGGCCGTCTCGTCAGTCAGGAGCAGCTCCTGAATGTCTATTCACGCCTTGGTCTCGATTGTCAGATCGAGATGTCGCCGCAGGAAGTGCTCAGCGCGGTGATGGAAGCCAGGACGACCCTGAACCTCCTCGGCGGCTACCAGTTGCGCCGGTCGTTGGTCATGGGACAGCCGAGACTTGAGCTGATCGGCGCGTCGGGCGCGGCCCTGCCCCGTCTGAAAGCGATGGGTTGTTTTGCCGAGGTGATCCAGTGGAAGACTCGGGTGTTCATCCCAGTGGATGGCACTGACGTGCTGGCGCGGGTTCTGGCTGAGCACCCGGTGGGTGCCAGCGCAGCGGATGTCGCCGCATGAGCGCGCGGCGCAGCATCGCAGACCTCTCGGCCGCTCTGGCAGACCGTGCCGAGAGTTTCTGCCGCCAGTATTTCCCCGAGGGTCGTAAGCAGGGCAATTATTGGCAGGTCGGCGACACGTCCGGTGCAAAGGGCCAAAGCCTCGCCATCCGTCTGCAAGCTCAAGGTGAGCGCAAGGCCGGATCCTGGCAAGATTTCGCGACGGGTGAATATGGCGATCTCATCGACCTGCTGCAGGAACGGCTTGGGTCGGTCACGCTCAAGGAGACGCTGAGGGAGGCCCGGTCCTTTCTCGGCGAGGCCCCCTGCCCTGCCGCACCTCGAGACACCCAAAGGGCTGAGCGCCCTGATGCAGCCTCCGCCAAACGCATCGCGCGGGCGCGGAAGCTCTTTGCCGCTGGCAAGCCGGTGCTTGGCACCCCGGCCGCCACCTATCTGCAGGGGCGCGGCATCACACGGCTTGGACCTGCCCTGCGCTATCACCCTCGAGTCTTCCTGCGGCAGGGCGAGGACGATCCCGATCAGCCGCGAAGGGCCCCTGCCCTGCTCGCAAAGATCACCGACAAACGGGGCCAGATCACCGGATGCGCGCGGGTCTATCTCGACCCGTCTACCGACGGGTTGGCCACGATCGAGAGACCCAAACGGATCCTTGGGCAGCTGCACGGCCATGCCATCCGCTTCTGGGCCGGCGCGGGTCGCTCGGATCTCATCGTCGGCGAAGGGCTCGAAAACACCCTCTCAATCGGAACGGCTCTCCCGGAGTTCGACCTCGCCTCCTGTCTCACCGCCACCCATCTCGGCCTCTTCATTCCATCGCCGGGGATTCAGCGCATCTGGATCGCGCGGGACAATGACGATGCCGGACGCAATGCATCCATAAGATTGCGTAACCAACTGGAATATCGAGGAATTTCCTGCGGTTATCTCGTCCCTGAACTGGGCGATTTCAACGATGATCTGCGGACATTTGGCAGAGATGCGCTGCGCCGGTCTCTGTTAGGGGCCATGAAGGCAAACGGTCTGGAGATCGAGGACGGATGAGCGCCAGTCTCCCCGGTGATGCCGGACAGGGCAAAGGTTCCGCGGGTTCGATCTGATCCCGTTTGGATAAGGGGAGCGATGGACCGGCGGGTCGGGGCAGAGTGCCCCTCGCCCGGGCAGCAATGCCCCCCGAACCAGAAAATTCCCCTGCCCCTTCGGGCCATTCCTCGCGGGAGCAATTTTCCGGCCTTGGGCGCATTCTCCGCTGCGCTCCGATCCTGACGGATGCGGCCCGGTCGCCGCCGGTCCTGATATCGCCCCATCCAAATCGGGTCAGATCAAACAGAGGAACCAGACAATGCCCCATCAGACAGACATCCAAGAGGAGACCGGCGTGACCTCCGGCATCCTCGACCACCTGGCACTTCACGGCGCAACACCGGGACCCGGCGAGACCGATCACCGCCCCCTGCCCCAGCCCGACGAAGTCGAACTCGCCATGGCGACCCTCTTTGACACCACCATCGGCCTCCTCACTGGCAGCCAGTTGGAAGACAATCTCGAAGAGATGCTCTGGTCCCTCACCTCGATCTTCCATCGTCGGCTCACCCATATCCAGAAGCTTCTCGACGACAACGAATTCGAGGTCAGGGAAAGCTTGGGGCTACAGGACGGCTCCGAGGTCGCCTCGGTCGAACTCGAGCGCCTCCAGATGATCGGGCTCAAGCTCTGGGACCATCGCGACGCCTTCGAGCAGATGCGCGATCTGGCCGTAGACCACTTCTCGGCCGCCACCGGTTCGCCCTGGCTCCCCCGCACCGGATCCAAGGTCTCACATCGCGGCCTCACCTCCGCCGTGGTGGACAGCCGGGCCTATCTCTCGGCCAAGCGTCGCAAGGAGACCGAGGTGCACTGCCCCGAAGGCACGCGGATCGCTTTCTGGACTTGCCCGGAAAAAGTGGAGAGCACCAACTGAGGAACCA
>NZ_JAYKSL010000035.1:0-32461 GCF_035481585.1 Salipiger marinus
CCCCGGGCGTGGTCATGGCATCGGCCACCGCATCCGACAGCACAAACCGCATCTGGCGCCGCCCGCCCTCGAGGCGCTCCTCGGTCTTCACGTCGACACCCCGCCCGGACTGGTCGATGAAGGTGATCTGCGGGTTCTGCGGCAGCATCGCCGCCCCCACAGGCCCAACCGCCCCGCCCTGGGCAAACGCCGCCAGCGGCGGCATGCCGCCCGCATTGATCGCCTCCAGCAGCGCGCGATGCCGCGCGGTGGCATTGGCATTGACCACAAACTCGCCGGAGCTGAGCCAGCTCAGCCCCTTGTCGGCCCGGCTGCCGCCGGGAAAATACTGCATCCCGCCATCGGCATTGGCCGGGATCGCCGCTGCCGGGGCCGCAGGACTGCCCGGCGCGATGGCGCTGAAGAGCATCCCCAGGAGCCCACCCTCGCCGCCGCCCAGCAGCCCCGCCAGCGGGCCTTCGCCCAGCAGCAGCGCCTTCATCGCGGCATCATAGATGGCGTCGCCCAGCCGGGAGATGGCGGCGGCGGCCTCGTCCCCGCCCCGGGCGAGCCCGGTGATCGCGTCAAAGCCCACCGAGCGGAAGGCGTCATACTGCTCGCGTGCCAGAGACACCGCCGCCTGCTCGGCCTGCCGTTCGGCGATGATCCCGGCCACCGCCTGCCGCTCGGCCTCGGTGGCCTCGGCCAGCACCTCGCGGTTGCGGATCAGCTCCTTCTGCACCGGATCGAGCTCGCGCAGGATCTCGAGCTCGGCACGCTGGGTGGCGATCAGATCGGCCACCCCGTCGCGCTCCTGCCGCGTGGCGCGGCTGCCGCTCGCGCCGCCGTTGCGGACGCCGCTGCGGCCGCCGCCGTTCAACCCGGCCTGCAGCTTGCGCCAGGCGGCATCGGCGGCATCGGCCTGTTCTTCCAGCGCCGCCGCCTCTTCGGCCCGGCGCCGCACCTGATCCTCCGCCGCCTTCAGCTCCGAAGCGCGCCCGCCCGCGATCAGCTCATAGCCGCCCATGGGCAGCTCGTCCCGCAGATCCTGCACCGCCATGGCTCCGGCGCGCGCCACCGGATCACCCACCGTGTCGAGCCTGATCTGCGCCCGGCGTGCCTCACTGCCCGCAGCCGCGGTGGCGCGGGCCTGCAGCGTGTCGAGCTCGGCGATGGCGGCACTGAGATTGCCCGCCAGCACCGAGGCGGCATTGGCGCCGTCGCGGATGCCCGAGGCGATGTCGATCTGCGACAGCCGGATATTGAGCTCAAGTGCCTCGCGGATTTGATCCTTCAGGTCCTCGGCGACGGGCAGTTCCTCGAGCCGCGCCTCCAGCGCCCGGCGGCTGGCCTCGGCCTGCGCCTCGGCATAGTCCACGCTGTCTTCGCCGAAGCGCAGCGCGGCGGCCTGCAGGGCGTTCTGTTCCTGCTGATCCAGCAGCATCTGCCGCGCGGTCTCCAGTTCCTGCTGCCGCGCGAGATAGGCCTGCGCCGCCGCATCGGCCTGATCACGGATCGACGGCGGGATCGCCTCGGAGGCCGCCTTGACCTGCAGCAGCCGGTCCAGCACCTCATTGGTGGTGGCCAGCAGCGCCTTCTGCTGGCTGACCTGCTCTGCCGTGCCGCCGACATTGGACCGCAGCAGCGCCTGCATGTCGCGCAGGGCGTCGATCTGCTCCTCGATCGAAGCCGCGCTGCCGACGATGGAAAGCCCCTCCACGATCCGGTTATAGGTCCGGTCGCGGGTCATCTCGGCAGGCCCGACCCCGACCGCGCCGCCAAACATCTGGCGCACCTCGAGCGGCTTCATGTCGGCCTGCAGGGTGCGCACGCTGGCGGTGGCCTCGGCCATCATCTGATCGCGCGCCGCCGCCTGCATCTCGCGATGCAGCTGCCGCACCTCTTCGGTCACCGTGCCCCAGCGCGCGCGCATGTCCTCGAGGCTCATGTCCGACAGGTCGCGGAAGCCGTCGATGCTCTCGCCCAGCCCCTGCAGCACATCGTCGAGGCTCTGCGCCTCTTCCGAGGCCGAGGTCAGCCAGGAGGTCATCGCCGCCCCCGCCGCGATCGTGCCCATGGTGATCAGCGTCACCGGGCTCAGCAGCGACAGAAAGGCCCGGCCCAGCCCGATCACCGCCCCGCGCGCCCCCATTGGCCCCAGCACCTGCGCGATCTGCGAGCCCTGCTGGGTCGCCAGCACCAGCGGGTTCTGCCCCGCCTGCAGCATCACCCCGATGTCGAAGAGCTGCGAGGTCAGGTTGCCCACCGTGCCCGCTGCGATCTGGGTGCTGTCGCCTGCGCCCTGCGCCCCGCCGCGCAGCCGATTGAAGGCATCGACCCCCACCTGCCGCACCCGGTCAAAGCCGCCGCGCAGCCGGTCCAGCAGCCCGCCGGTGCGCGCCGCCTCCCGCCCGGTCTCGCGCAGCGCCTCCCCGGCAGCCCCCGTCCGGGCATCGAGCCCGCGCGTGGTCACGGTGAGCCGGTCTGCCGCCGCCTCCGCCGCCCCCAGATCGCCCGCCGCCTCGCGCGCGCCCTGCCCCAGCCCGTCCAGCGCGCCTTGGGTCGCCTCGGTGCCCGCGCCCAGATCGACGGTGGCCCGGTCCAGCTCCCGCGTGGCCTGCGCCAGATCTTCGGTCGCCTCGCGGGTGCCGCGCAGCTCGCGTGCGGCCTCGCGGGCGCCCTTCAGATCGAGGAAGGCTGCAAAGCGGAATGCCATGTCATGACCCGTTCAAGACGGCTTTAACGCCGGTTTCGATGACCCGCAGCTCGGCCCAGAGCGCAGGGGTGACCGCGATCCCCGCCAGCCGCAGCGAGGCCTCGCAGGCGGCGTGATCAAGCCCGAGCCAGAAGGCGCCGCCAAACCCCGCCACCACCCGCCACTGGTCCTGCACCGCGATGAAGGCCTCGACGGCGGGCAGATGCTCGGGCCAGAGCCCGTCCTCCTCCTCCTCGTCCTGCACCAGCCCGGCCGGGATCCCGAAGAAGGCCGCATCCGCCGCGAGCTCGTCTGCCCTGGCACTGTCCGTCAGGGTGCCGAGCGCCAGGGCGCGCCCGGCCCAGCTCAGTTTCCCGTCTTGGCCTGCAGAAAGCCCTTGGTATGGGCCGAGAGCAGCGCAAAGCGCAGGTCAGAATAGCCCAGCATCTCGTCCAGCAGCTGCGGGCTGGACGGGATCGGCGTGCCATCGGCATCAAGCACGCCCGAGACCTCGGTGATGGCGGCGCGCAGGAAGGTCTGCTGGCCCTCCCGGGTCTCGAAGTCATGCGCCGCAAGCTCGGCATCGGACAACACCCGGAAGGTGGCGGCGAAGCTCTCGCTCCGGATCAGCACATCGGCGGTAAAACGGCGGTCGGTGGCCAGACGGAATGCCATGGGAACGGTCCTTTCGGTTGGATCAGTGCGCGGCGGCGGGCGTGTCACGGACAAGGCAGATCGCCGCCACGCCCTGCCGGAAGATCAGGGTCTCGTCGCCATTGGCGGAAAAGATCGAGAGGCTGCCATGCTCGGCAAGCTGCTCTTCCACATCCGCGATCGCGAGATCCGGGTTTGGCACCGTGACGGTCGCGCCGCCGATCATGTGGAACTTGAGGAGGAACTTCTCCACGGGAACGGTCCTTTCGGGTCAGATCAGGTCAGGGTGAGGGTCCACTGGTCGTTGCCCGCCTCGGGCAGCGGCACGAGGCTCAGCGGCCATTCGGTCACGCCCTGCGCCTCGGTGAGGCCGGTGGGGCGCTGCATCTGGGCGCGCGGGATGCCAAAGCTCGCGATATTGCCCGCCGTCACGCCATGGGTCAGCACCAGCGGCACGGCGCTCTGGTCGCGGGCCAGCGCGAAGGGATCGAGCGTGGCCAGCGCCACCGCCTTGATCTGCATCTCCACCATGTCGGCGCGGTCGGCGATGACGATCTCCTCCTCCCCGATCAGGAAGCGGCCCTGCACGTCATTGCCCATGGCGAGCTTGAAGCTGCGCAGCACATGCGCCGCCCCGTCGATGCTGAAGACGGGCGTGTTCGCCTTGGAGCCCGCGCGCGGCTTCTGGAACTCCGAATAATCCGGCACCGGCATCGCCTGCGCGCTCGGCTTCACCCAAAGGCCGGTGAAGGTGAACTCCAGCTGCGGGATGGCCGAGGCATTGACCACGAAGTCTACAGTGCCCCGCGCCCCCACCAGCGCGTAAAGCGTGCCGTCGATGTTGAGCCAGATCGTGGCGCTCTCATAGCCCGAGGAGATCGGATTATAGGTGACGCTGGTGCCCGCCTCGATGGTCTCGGCAGCGCCGCAGGCGCGCAGCAGCGGCCCCCAGGCCGGGGCGGTGCCCGCCGCGCCCGAGGCTGCCAGCTCCACCTTGAAGGTCATCACCGAATGCAGATCCACCGGGATCGTGCCCGAGGCGCCAAGGAAGGGCGTCTCGTGGCCGCGTTCCAGATCGGTGCCCTCCATGGGCCGGATCTGGATCTCCGAGGCGCGGATGGTGTTCGCCGCCCCGGTCGGGGTCGCGTCGATGCCATAGCTCGTCTCGATCTTGGCCAGCAGCAGCTTCTTGCGGAAGTAGAGCGTCATGCCTCGGGGTCCTTCTGATCGGGGGCATCAGATTGCGCGCCGGATTGCGGCGCGACGGGCTGCGGCGCGGGGGCCAGCGCGCCGGTGGCGTCACGGAGGAAGCGTCCGCCGCTGGCGGGCAGCACCAGCGGTGCGGGCAGTGCTGGCGCGGGAGGCGCCTTGGGGGCTGTGCGGGAAGGTTTGCTCATGCGCTGATCCTCAGCTGGTCTGCGATGGTGAACTCGATCTGGTAGCCCAGGAGCCCCGCCCCGGCGGGGATGATCCGGGCGCGGGCCAGCTCGAACACCCCGACCTCATCGCCCGGCGCCCAGCCCGCCAGCGCGGCAAGGATCGCCTCGACAAAGACGTCGAGCCGGTCCAGCGCCCGCTTGCCCGCCGCATCGCTGGAGCGGGTGAAGAGCAGCACGCCGAGGCGGCGGGTGACCGGCTGGCTGAACATGCCCGCCAGCGCCTCGCCCGGCCCGGCCTCGATGCCCATGGGCAGCAGGTAGGCGCGCACGCCCCCCGAGGGCAGCACCATGCTCTCCATCAGCGCGGTGAACTCTGCGGCGCCGTCGATGCGCCCGGCCAGATCCGGAACCCGCGCGCCAAGCCGCGTCTTGACCACGTCCAGCATCAGATGAAGCCCTTCAGGTTCTCGGCGGTCATCGGCCGGGCGCGATCGACCATGCGCGCGCCGCCGCCGCCGGTGGTGGCCGGGGTCACGCCCTCGGCCTCCAGCCGCACCGCGCCCGCCGCGATCTGCTGCAGCTGGCGCAGCGCCTCGCGATGCTCCTCGGTGATCTTGTCATTGGCCTCGAAGACATGCAGCCGGTAGATCGCGATCTGGCGCGACAGCGGCGCGATCTGCGGCGGCACCACGCTCAGCGGCAGGCGGTAGCGCACCGCCAGATAGCCGTCGATCAGCGCATCCGCCTCCGCGATCGCCTGCGCCACCACCGCGCTGTCGATCTCCCCGGTGGCGGTCTCGCCCCGGTCGGTCAGATCGACCAGCAGCGGCGCGCCATAGCGGTCGATCAGGTCGGCTTCGGTGCAATAGGGCATGGCAGTCTCCGGGGGGAAAAGCCCGGCGGCGGCTCGCACCGCCGGGAAGGTCTGCCGCGCGGGGCGGCAGGGGGCAGAACTCAGGCGGCGGGCGACACGCGATCGACCACGACCAGCATCGGGTCGGCGCGGATCAGCGCCAGCTCGGCCTCGGACAGATTGGCCAGATCCAGCACCACCGCCTCGGGGCCGAAGTGCCGCCCCGCCCGCCAGCGCCCGCGCGCCGGGCCATGCACCTCGATCGCCGCAAGGCCGGGCGTGATGGCGGGTTCGGTGGGGGTGCCGTCCTCTTGCGGGGGATCGGCGGGGGTGCCGTCCTTCACCCCCGCCGGGGCCGCCCCCGTCGCCGCCGGGGATGCGGCAGGCGGGGGCGGCGTCTCTTTGGCGCGGGCTTCCGCCTCGGCCACGCGCTCGGCGAGCTTCTCCTCGCCGATATTGACCGGAAAGGAGAGGCCCAGCTTCAGGGCCTTCTCTTCCAGCGCGATCCGTTCGGGGGTTTTCTCGCCCATCTGCCCGCGCCTTATGCCAGCCAGGGCACGACCAGCAGCTCGGCCGTGCCTTTCCACTCGTTGGTCTCCCCGCCCGAGGCCAGCTCGGAATTGAGGATCTTGCGACCGGCACTTTCCAGCGCGGGCGGCACCACCAGCAGGTTCGGCATCAGGCCCAGCGGGCGGCCATAATCGCCCTTCATCCCCGACAGCGCGGCCCGCGCCGTGGCGTAGTTCGCCGCGTTCAGCGTCTGCCGCGAGCCCCAGGCCATCTGCCAGAAGCCGAAGCCCGAGTTGAACCGCGCATCGGCGCCGTAGACGAACTCCTTGTTCATGAACACGTTCTGCGCGGTCAGATCGGTCATCGAGACAAACTCGAAGTCCTTGCGCCGCTGCAGGATGATCGGCTTCAGCGCCCGGCTGGTGTCCATCAGGAACCACGGCGTGCCCGAGCCGCCATCGGTATTGGCCACCGTGGTCACTTCGCCGTCTTCGCCCAGCACCGGATGGTCGGTGTCGAAGAAGTTCTGCCCGTCATAGCAGGGCTGGCTGAAGCCCGCCTTCAGCGTCTCGCCGAAGACCAGCATGTCCTTCTTGGCGCCGGTGGACTGGCCCATCTCGGTGAACATCGGCGCGTAGATGCCAAGATTGTCGGTCTCGATATCGTCGCGGTCCACGCCGATGGTCAGCTCCCACGGCTTTTCCTTGATGGCGTAATCGTGCTGCATCAGGTTCTGGATGGCGCGCGGGCCGATCCATTCGCGCACGTTGGGCATCTTGCCCAGCCAGCCATACTTCTGCTCTTTCTGGGTCGAGGACACCTCGGTGGCCACGCGCGACCACAGCGCCGAGGCCTGCCCCAGCCCGTTCTGGAAGTTGGTGGCGAAGCCCGCGCGCAGGGCTTCGAGATTTGCGGCATTCACCAGCATGGGGGTCTGTCTCCTGTCAGGACGCTTTGGTCAGGGCTTCGTCGAGACGCACCCAGACGCCCTGGGCGTCCACCGCATCGACATGCCCCGCCGGGGAGCGGGAGGCGGAGCCATCGGTCTTTGCGACCGTCTGGTCATCCACGGCAAAGACCACGTCGCCGATCTCGGCCACCGTGATCTCGTCCGCGCCGCCGGAATTGGCGAAGCGGTAGATGCCCGGGCGGTAGGTCAGCACCTCGTCGCCTGCAGAGCCCGCGCTGTTGTCGACGCGCTCTTCGGCGCGGCCCACGCCCACCAGCCCGGTGGCGGTCTGGCCCTTGGTCAGAAAGCCCGCCGCGTTGCGCATCACCAGCGCGCCCGCATAGATCAGCGTGGCGGCGGCCACCCCGCCCTGGCGAAGTTCGCCCTCGGCGCGGGGCGTGTTGCGGTCCTGGGTCAGCGCGGCCATCAGCGGGTCTCCTGCGTGAGGTTCTTGGCCATCGCCTCGGGGTCGATCCCCAGCATGCGGGCGACGGTCATCTGCTCAGTGCTCAGCACCGCCTGCCCTTCGGCGGGCGCGGGCGGCACCAGCGTGGTGTTGGTGGGATCGAGCTTCGGCATCTTCTCGATCATCGCGCGGGCGCGGGCGGGGTTTTCCATGTGCAGCGCCACGAACTCCTCGCGCGAGGCCTTCAGCCCGGAGCGGCGGTCGCGGATCGCCTGATCCACATACTCTTCCGCCGCGCGGCGCTGCCCCTCCGCCTTGAGGGACTTGACCTCGGCCTGCAGCGTGGCCAGCGTCTCGGTCTGGCTGGAGCTGGCGCGGGCGGCGGCGAGCACGGCGGTCAGGCTCACCTCGCCTTCCAGCCCCAGTGCGCGACCGATCGTGCTCAGCGTCTCGGTGTCTTCCTTCTTCTCCGGCTCCGGATCGGCTTTCGCCATCCGGGCAGAAAGGGCTTCGAGAACCGCCTCCTCGGAGGCGTCCTCGGGCAGGCCAAGCATCTTGGCCAGCTTGGTCAGAAACATGTCGGGGGTCTCCGTGCTGTTGAGCGCCAGAACGTCCGGCACCGCAGGGTCATTGGTCAGGGCGGCGCGCGCGATCGCCAGCACCCGCCCGGACAGCTTGTCGTAGGAAAGGACGGGCGAGATGCCCCAGTAGCTGCGGTCCGAAAGCAGCGCGCGGCCGCTCTCGGTCCAGTCCACCCGGCCCCAGATGCCGGTGTCGCGCTCTTCCATCTCGGTGATGTAGCCGCGCGCCGGGGCCGACAGCCCCATCTTCGCGGCGGTGTCGGTGGAGTGGTTCTCGTCGATATGGATGCGATGGCGGCGGGCAAAGCTCTCCGCAATGACCGCGCGCGCATCGTCATAGGACCAAGGCCCCCGGCCATCCTCGGGCCGGGCGGCAAACGCGCCTTTCGGCACGAGATGGATCCAGTCAGGAACGGTCGCGCCTTCAGCGGGCGCGGGCAGTTCCATCGTGGCAAGGGTGATCAGGGCGGTGTTCATGCCGCCATCCTGCCCCGCAGATCAGGGGTAAAAACATGTCCAACATGTTGTCAGGAGGCGCGCATAGGGCGCAGGCTGAGACTGCGACGGGGCGAACAAGGCGTCAATCCCCCGCAGCGTCCCCCAGATACTCGGCGATGATCTCGCCGATGGCCTGCTGGTCGGCGGTGCCGATGCCGAGATAGGGGCGTGCGGGGATGTTGCCCCAGGGGATCGGGAAGAAGTAGCGGCGGCCTTTCTTGTTGATGCCCATGCGGGCGCCGAACTCCCCCTGCTGGGCGCCGAATTGCATCACCGCCGCATAAATCATGTTCGAGCCCCAGCTCACCTCGTCGGCCTCGGCCTCGTAACTGATGGTGGTGGAGAGCGACTTGCTCGGCCCGATCAGCGGGCGGGGGCCGGGCTTGTCCTTATTCTTCTCGTAGCGGGCCAGCGTCACTGGAGAGCGCGGCGCCCAGGGCTGGCCCTGCGGATCGGTGCCCGCAGCGAAGTTGGCCTGGGTGCTGCGCTGCATAAACTCGCCGATGTCCTGCATCAGCGGGCGTGTGTCGGTCAGCGCCGCCTGCACCCGGGCAAGGGCGGCGCTCAGTTCGTCAGTGGTGACGGTGACGCGATACATCGATCAGCCTTCTACCGGAACCTTCGCCAACCACATCTCGGCCTGCTCCAGATTTGTCTGCACGATCGACACTTCCCGCCCCTTTTGCAGATGCCGCAGATCTCGAAGTGCTGCGCGAATACCATTCTGGGGAGACGGAACTTCGGGGACAGCAGGCGCAGTCATCGACCATGTCGATAGCAAGAAGTTTTCCATGTTTTCGCGCCGCCAGCCACATGCTTTGTAGAGTGCGATCGCTCGGAGCAAGGCATCAACTGCCAATTCTTGAGGATCACGCGTCGCATCATAAACTTCGGGCATTTCGCTTTCCTTTCAGCTGATCCGGGTGAGCATCTCGCGCAGGGCATTGGCGAGCTCGCTGTCCGCAAAGCGCTCCAGCAGGTCGCGCAGGAAAGCCTGCGCCAGCTCGGGCGGAAGTGCCGCCACCTTGTCCGCGACGATCTGCAGGATCTCGGACACCGCACTGGTGCCGGGCGCGTAGTCCCAGCCTTTGCCGATACCTTCCGGCGCGCCGGTGCGCGGATCCACGGCCTGCCAGTCCTCGGGCAGCCCCTTGGCCGGATCGCCGCCGAGCCGCCGCACCCCGGCGGCACTGCGCGCACCGGAGACAGAGCAGCTGCAGCCCCAGCCATTGGGCGGAAAGTGCTGGCGCCAGAATGGATGGTCCGGCGGCAGCGCCACGCCGTTCCAGGCGAGATGGTTCAGCCGGGGCTCCACCGAGCCGCCGTGGAAGTAGACCCAGAAGGCAAAGTTGCCTTCCGTGAGCTGCGCAAAGCGCCCCGCCATGTAGCTGGTGCGCATGTTGGTGCGGTAGATCACCCGGGTGCGCCAGGCCTCGCCCGCCTCGGTCCCCTGCCCGGTCCAGCCGTGCCAGCCGCGCGCCTCGACGATGGCGCGGAAATCGCGGCGGAACTCCTCCAGCGAGGTGCCCTCGGAGATCGCCTTGTCCATGGCCGTGCCGAGATCGGCGAGCAGATCGGCCTTCATCGCTCCCGCCACCACGAAGGCGCGGTCGTGCTGGGCGTGGCGCAGGTCATCCCAGCGCGCCGTGGGCACCAGATTGCGCAGCCGCAGCCGGAAGGCCGCGACCTGCTGGCGGAACGGGCGGCGGAAGACCAGCGCCAGATCAGCCATCGGCCTCGTCCTCTACCAGCGCGCGGCCCCCGGCATGGGCCGCGAGGAAGGCCTCGGCCAGCACCTCCACCAGCCCGTCCGTGGAGAGGTCCGGCCAGGCGGCAAGGATCATCTCCCGCGCCTCTTCCAGCGAACTGGCCGCCTCCAGCATCACCTCGATCCGCTCGATCATCGTGCCCACCGGAAGTGCCGCCTCCGAGGCCAGCCGGTCCTGCGCCGGAGCAAGAGCCGCTGTGCGGCCCGTAGAGCGCCGATCCGTCTGCAGGGCGGCATGACCCCATGCCGGGGCGGGACGGGTATTCAAACGGTATTTAAATTCGCTCTCAGGGGGCATTCCGTCGCCGGGGGCCGGGTCCGGCGGCATCTGCGCCGGGGTCTGGCCCTGCGGATGCAGGATCTCGGCCTGTTTCGCCGCCTCGGGCAGACCGAACTTCGCCAGCACATCGGCGGTGGCCACCCGCAGCCCGCGATCGACCAGCGGACCGATGGCCTCGGAGAAGGCCTTGAGGTCTTCCGGCTCCGGCCGCGTGATCCTGATCCGAGGATAGGCGCGTTGCGGGCCAAACTCCAGATCTATCCACGGCCGCACCAGATCGCGGTTGAGGATCGCCGCCAGCGCCTTGCAATCCGCCGCCTCGATGTCCTTCTGCACCTCGCGGTGCTCCTTTCCCGAGCCCAGCCCGCCGGTCTCGGCATCGGTGGTGGCGGTCTGGCCCAGCACCGCCTTGGAGATCTGCCGGTCCAGCCAGTCGGCCCGGCGTTCGTAATGGTCGGTGGAGCTGCCGATGCTCTTGGCCTCGACAAATTCGATCAGCATGCTGTCGGGGATGATGCCCGCGCAGTCGCCGCCGATATTGGCCACTGCCCGGAACAGCGTCTCGCGGTCCTTCTCGTCGGCCTCGGGGCCGTATTTGCCGATGCGGATCGGCTGGCCATAGGTCTGGGTGAAGATCGCCCAGTCTCGCTGGGTATAGGCCTTGAACATCCAGCCCCAGGTGGCGATCCGCGCCAGCCCCGAGCGCAGCGCGAGCCCGCTTTTGGCGCGCATGCGGGCGAAGATGAACTTGAAGCCGGGCAGCGCCTCTTCCTGCCCGCCCGCGCCGATCATGCGCGGCGTGGCCAGATCGTGCCGGGCGAACCGGAACCAGCGCGGATCGCGATATTCCAGCCGCGCAGGCTGCCATTGTCCCATGGAGGTGTCCCAGAGGATCTCGGTGAAGCTGTAGCCCTTGCCGATGGCATCGAGGATGTCGAAGGTCTCGTCGGCCAGTTCGTCGCGATCGAGCCAGTCGCGCACGAGCTTGGCCATGGCGAGGTCATGGGCCGTGTCGCCCCCTTCTTCCACCGTGATGTCGATCTGGCAGACCGAGCGGCGCCGCGTGCCGAGCACGCCGAGATAATGCGGATCGCGCTCCTCGATCGTCTCGGCCAGTTCCAGATAGCGCACCGGGTCCCCGGCATCCGCCTCGCGCAGGATCACCGCGAGGCGGTCGGGCGTGAGCCCGTCCGCCGGATAGCCCGAGAGCGGCGACCGCACCCCGCCGATCGTGGGCGCTGACACCTCCTGGCGCAGCGAAGACCGCTGCACCGGGCGGCCCCATTGGTCGAGAAGCTGCGGTTGCCGCGCCATGTCAGATACCTCCTATCTTCACCGCAGCCAGGTGAAGCCGAACGGCCCGACCTGCACCTCAAGGTCGATATGATCGGCCCACATTCCAACGCGCAGCGGGAGCGCCCACGAGCGCCACTCGACCCACCAGCGGAAACTTCCTCTTCTCATCGCCTCGCTCCTATTTGGTCTCGGGCGGCGCTTGCCACCCGTTCTTGATCGCGCTGATCTCCGACACCCTCATGCCGAGGCGCAGCGACACGTCATGCATGGTCTCGCCCGATTGGGCCGTTGCCTGCCACCACGCGCGCCCCGCATCCCGATGCGGCGGCTCACCACGGTTTGCGCGCGGGTCGATTGGGTCAAGCAACATACCTTTGCTCCCAATTCAGTTTCTGCGCCCGTCGGCCGAGGCGACCACGGACACCGCGGCGGCGTTCCCGGCCTCGATGTTGCGAGAAACAATTTCCATCGCCTTCTCAGGCGTCATGATCCGCTGGTCCTGCATCGCGATGGCGGCGCCGGTGATGTGAGCGCAGAGCGCCAGCGCCTCGACCTGCGACAGGTCGAACCGCTCGCACCACGCCTGCATGTCACGCGCAAGAGCCGTCTTCGCCTCCATCAGCCTCTTCTCTCGCGGGTTCATGTGCGCCTCCTTTCGTGAGAACCCTGCACGCGGCGGCCACATGCAAGGCATGCCCATTGGCCATCGTGCAGTTGGATCAGTTCATGCGGGCAGAAGTTGCGCGCCACGTCAGACACCCCCTCGCAAGCCCGTGCCCAGTGGCGGGCGCCACCAGCTGCGGCTTTCATTGTCATCGGGGCCGCCCAGAACATCGCGGCCCCGCCCGTCGCCCACCGGGCGATAGGCGTATTCCGTGGGCGCCGCCTCTGCCGCACCTGTGGCGAGGGCAAAGGCCCAGAACCGGTCGGCATGGCCATCGGTCTCGCCCTCGGCCACGAGGCGGCGGATGCCGGTCGGCCCGACGCGGGAGCGGATGGCGTGCAGATCGGCGCGCAGCACCGGATCACCGCCGGGAATCGCCAGCTCGCGGTCCTGCATCCGCTCCTTCAGCACGGTGGCCAGTTCCAGCTTGCGCGAAGCGGTGAAGAGCACGCCGTTGATGCGCGAGGCTCCGTAGCGCCGGGTGGCATCCTCCACCGGCTTCTCGCCCATGCCGGTCTGGTCCATCGCCACGCGCAGCACGTGATAGCGCTCGAAGACCGAGGCCAGAAGTGCGTCCTGCTCGGCAAAGCTGATGCGCTTTTTCGCGATCACCTCGCGGGTCATCAGCCGGTCGCCCAGATCCTCCAGCACCACGATCACGAAGAGGTCAGTGCGCGCCGCGATATCGACCCCGACATAAACCGGCTTGCCGGTATAGCGCCCGGGATCGCCCGCCAGCATCTCCTCGCAGGAGGCGATCAGGTCGTAATCCAGCCAGCTGGAGGCGGCATCGAGCCACTTCAGCTCGAACTCCTGCGCCCAGGCATCCTCGTCGGCCATGCCCGCGCGCAGCTCGTCGATATCGACTTCAAGCCCCTCTTTGACGGCCTGATAAATATCGACGTGATGGCGCGACCAGCCATTGTCCTCGGCGGTCATCAGCTCGTAGAACTTGTTGCCCTTGCCGTTGGGCGTGGAGATCACCCGGATCTTGTGCCCGCCCCGCGCTGCCACCGGAAAGGCCGAGCCCCAGATGCGGCGGCTGTCGCGGTGAAAGCCGAACTCGTCGAGCAGCAGGTTGCCGCCAAAACCCCGCGCCGCATCCGGCGAGGCCGAAAGTGCCGTGATGCGCGAGCCGGTGGGAAAGCGCACCTCATGGGTCTTGTAGGTGGCATCGAGCTCGGGGGCGTAGAACTCGCCCTCCTCAAACTCGGGCGCGCCCAGCGTGGCGATGCGGTTATAGGCGGCATAAAAGCCCCGGACGATGGGCTTCAGCGCATCCTCCATCGCCTCCTTCGCCGTGGCCTCCGAGCGCGACAGGATCGTCCAGCGCGTCTTGCGCCCGGCGATCTCGGCCTGAAAGCAGTCATCGGCGATCTCGCCGCAGGCGCCGAAGGTCTTGCCGCCGCGCCGGGTGAACATGCCGATCTTGAAGCGGCTGGCATCCTGCAGCCAGCGCTTCTGATACGGCAGGAAGGTGATGACGGGATTATCCATCGCGTGCCCTGCAATTCAGAGCTTCCAGTGCAAGCCGGGCGCGGTCCAGCTTGAACGAGAGGTCGGGCTGCTTGTGTCTTTTCGAGAGTTCGAGGTTCAGCAGCCGCCGGCACAGCCCGCCATAGGTCCTGCCATCCACGCGTTTGCCCTCAATGAACGAGCGGAGCATGTGCGCGGCGTCACGACATGCACGCTCGACGAGCAGATCGCGGCCCTGCCAGTAGCGCGCTTGTGCGGCCATGTCGTTCGCGATTTCGGCATCGGTAGCCATCAGCAGGCCTCCCAATAGCCGTCGCGCAGCCAGCCATGCCAGTGCGGCTGGCGGTGCACAGAGGGGCGCAGCGTCGGCTCGGTGCGTGAGCCGTTCCAGAACCATGACGGCCCGCCGGACAGCGGCTTGAACTCCACCCCGGTCAGGATGTGGTCCAGCTCGCCGCAGCCGCAGGGGCAGAAGAACCACATGTAAGAGACGTGGTCGGTGCCCGGATCGGTGAAGTGGACGCTGCCCGGCAGGCGGCGGGCGCGGAACTCGGTGCGGTCGGCAAAGTGAATGGCCCGGATCATGCGAAGCCCATGATCTCGCGCGCGGCCCGGGCGGCTTCGGCATTGACCGAGCCCCGCGCCACGCCCGCCTCCAGCTTTGCGGCCAGCTCGGTCTGCAGCGCCTCGCGCGCCTCGCGGGCCACCCGCTCGCGTTCGTCGGCCAGCAGCTTTTCCCGCAGGCCGGAGCTCGCCATCAGATCCTTGACCATGCGCCCCAGCGCCATCAGGTCCTTGGGCTCCAGATGGCCGTCCTCCTCGCGCACCGCGCGGATCATCTGCACCGCCGAGGTGGCGATCATCTGCACCAGCACCTTGTGCAGCTCGCCCTCCGCCGCGATGTCCATGTCTGACAGCAGCGTCTCGGCGATCGAGAAAGCCTCGCGCTGGTCCTTCAGCGCCTTGGAGAACCGGCCCACCGCCGTCTTGCCGATGCTGACCTCCAGCCCGCACTCCTGCAGCCGGAAATTCAGCTCCTCGGTCACTGCCACGATCTCGGCAAAGCCCCGCGCCTCCAGCGCCTCGCGCAGCCAGGCGCGCAGCTCGGGCGGGATCAAGTCCAGTTTGGCCGGAGCGGGCATGGCTCAGGCCCTCGGGCGCGGGCGCTGGATGCCGGGATGCGTGACGATGCCCTGCGCCACCTCCACCCCGCGCACCGTCGCGGTGGCGATGATGAAGCCGTTGTGATCCTCGATCTTCAGCAGCCCCTGCTCCTGCAGCCAGTGCACCTCGGCGGTGACCTGATCGCGGGTGTAGCCGATGCCGAAGCGCCGCAGCAGATCGGTCATCATCGACACGTTCGAGGTGTAGCGCGGCGCATCCTCCAGCAGGCGGAGAATGGCGATCCGGGCGTGCTCGCGCAGTTCCTCGGCGTAGCTCATCCCTTTTGTCCTTTCAGAAGGTGGTCCTCATGGCGGGCGACCACAGTCTCCACCCGCTTCATGATCTCCTGCTGGCCCGCCAGATGGGCGTCCATGCGTTCCATGTTGCCGTTTAGCCGGACCAGCTGCAGTTGCAGCTCATGCATATCGTTCAGCGTCGGCAGCACTCGCACCGACTGCTCCAGCGTCTGGATGCGCAGCTCGTGCCGGTCCATGCGGTCAGTCCCGGCCTTGAAGCGCTCGTCATTGCCCTTCTGCCGGTTGGCGAAGAAGGCAAAGACCATGGCCCCAACCGACAGCCCGAACGAGGCGAGCTTCAGCAGAAGATCCAGATCAACGATCACGCGGGCTCTCCGGTGGGCGTGATCACCGCCTCGAAGTCGGTGCCGCTGGCCAGCAGGCAAGCCATGCCTTCCGGCGTGACCAGCAGGATGGTCCAGGTCCCGGTCTCTGCAGAAAAAAGCTGCATCAGGCCTGTCGGCCCAGCGAGCCCGGTGGCGCGCAGGCGTTCGCCATACAGGTCATCAAGCTGATCGATGACCTGATCCTGCGCGGCGCAGGTCACAGTCTGCTGCGCCAGCGCCGCCGCCGCAGTCAGGGCGAAGAGGATCAGCGCCAGCGTGGCGCCAAGAGCAGCGCGTCCGAGGGGCGTCCTCATGCGGCACCGCCCTTCTGGCCCCAACGGGTGGAGACGAAATCCTTGAAGGTGTGCCCGCCCATATAAAGCGTCATGTAAAGGGCGGTGAGCTGGAACAGCACCCAGAGGTCGGGCTGCGGCAGGGCGATGCGCCAGATGGCATTCGCCACATGCAGCAGCACGATGGCCCAGAGCCACAGGAAGCCCAGCACATACATGCCCGCCGGGCGCCAGGCGCGCATCCAGACCGGATCGCCCTGCCCCACCTTCAGCGCCGCCAGCTGGTATTCCAGCCCTTCGGTATAAAGAGCCACCCGCGCGCCCAGCGTCGCCTCCACGTCGCGCATCGCGGTCTCGACCCGGTCGGGCTCAGCACGCGCCAGCGGCTCCACCTCCTCGGGCGCCACGCCGAGGGCGCCCGCCAGCTCGGCCAGCACGTCGCCGACGAGTTCGGCCCGGCCCGCGCCGATCTGGCGGGCCAGCACCCGTTCGATCAGCGGCGCGCCGACCGCCCCGGCCAGAGAGATAAGTGCAGATGCGGACATGTCAGACCCTCCGGAGAATGCGCGCCAGCCCGGGCGCCACGCCCTGCAGCTTGGCCGCGAGGGCGTCGCGATAGGTCCAGGCGCGGCAGAGCGCCCAGAGCAGGATCAGGCCGCCCACCATCCAGGGCAGCGCCTCGGCCCAGGGCAGCGCCTCCACCCCCGGCGCGGCACTCCCGGCGGCCGAGCCGCCGCCCAGCACCGTGGCGGCTGCGCCCTCGGTCTTGGCCTTGCGCGCGGCATCGAGGCGGCGCTGCAGGGTGGAGAGCGTGGCGCGGCCAAGGATGCCGTCCACGGTCAGATCGTGGTCCTGCTGGAAGCGCTGCACCTCGGCCTTGGCAAGCGCTGCGGGATCGTCGCCCGGCTCATAGCCCAGCGTCCGGAAGGCCGCGTGGATCTCGGCCAGTTCCGCCCGGGTCAGCGGCAGCACGATGCGCGCGGCAGTGGCGGTGGGGGCGTCATCCACCGGCAGGCTGTAGGCGCCGGAGCGGATCAGGTGGAACTCTTCGCGGCGGCGCCGGGTCAGGCCGGGCAGCACCCGGCCCCCGCCCTTGTTCCAGAGCGACAGGCGCTCGAGCACCTGATCCCAGCTCTGGGTGATCCAGAACGGCACCCAGCTGGCGCGCCCGATAGCGCCGGTGTTGAAGTGGAAGCTCACCCCGCCGTCGAACTCGTGCTGCAGCGCCCCCGGCATGGCGGCAGCAACGGCAGGCTCGTAGTTGCGCCGCAGCGCCTGCCCCAGCAGGCGGGAGGCTTCCTCGCGGGAGAGCACCATGCCCGCGCGCGGCTTCACCACGCCCGAGGCGGCGGTGAGTCCGGCGCCGATTGTCCAGACCCCGACCGGGTCGCGATAGGCCTTGAGCACGACCCCTTCGTGCCGTTCGAGAAAGCCGATGCCTTGTGCGGATGTCTGCATGCTGCCCCCGGAGGATTGCGGCGGGGCCTGTGCCCGCGCGGTCCAGAGCAGAATGGCGAAGCGCGCCATGGAAAATCATGTCCAACAAGTTGGACAGGAAATCTCAGAAGAGGGAAAGTTGCCGGTCATCGCCCCGGCGCGGCGCTTCCGAGGTAGAGTTGTCGGGCGCCTGCCGCAGATATTTGCCGATCGCCACATCGGTCACATGCAATCTGCGCGCAATCTGGTTCACAGGCAAGCCCCGGGCATGCAGCGCATGCGCAAGCCAGACCCGGGCCGTGGGCACGCGCGAGACCTCACCACCCCAGACCCGGCCAAGTTCCCGCAGCTTCTCAGGCCCAATCAGCGCCTCGGCCTCGCTGCGACCCTTTGGATTGCGCGCCCAATAGAGCCGCGCGCCGCCGAACTCCAAAAGGAAATCCACGGTCAGATCGTAGCCCAGCACCTCCACATAGGGGGCGACATGGGCAGGCGCGCGCGGCAGGTCAGGCATTATCGCCCTGCCCCTTCAGAAGCGCTTCCAGCTGTCTGACCCGCTGGTGAAGTTGTGCCTGAAACCGCCGACTGGTTTTTTGACGGTCAAGCATTTCGTCACGGGCCTCGCGCAGCTTCATGACGTATCTCTCGGCCTCTGCGCGTCCGCGCTCCGCTCTTTCAATGCGGCTTGAAGGCACCGTGCATGTGCATCCGGACGATCCATAGGCGGCACTGCCATGGCACATCGGGATCAAGACTTCGAAGCCTTCCGGCTCACGCACCCAATGGCATCGGTCAATCATCATCGATCTCCCGCAGCCGCGATGCCCCTTGGCTGCGACTCGGCCTGCTGGCCTTGATCACGGTCACCACGGCCCCGCTATCTCCGATCCGATAGCTGAACCCGTCGATGACGACACCGCAGGCACCATCATTTCCCAGCATCGCTGCCCCCACCCGGTGCCCGATCGCGCGGCGCAGGGCTTCCACGTCCATGCCCTGCACCCGCTCGAGATAGCGGATGACAGCGTGATCTGTGACGGGATGGATCGGTTTCTTCATTTGCTGATCTCGCTCCAATCGAAGTCGATCTCGGCGCGCTTGCCCCAGGAGATCAGCGCCTGCAGGACCGCGTCGATCTGGTGCCAGTCGCGCAGCATGTCCACATCGGCGGGCACGGCGCCCCAGCGCGCCTCAAACCGGGCGCGGATGAAGGTGTTGAGCCCGGCCCGATCCGGCCGCTCCAGCGCCCCCGCCTCGCCCAGCTTGCGCCAGAGCACATGGATCAGCCGCAGATCGGCGCGGGGTGCGGGTTTGCGCCGTCCCCCCGCCTTGGCCTTGAAGCCGTCCTTCTTCAGCCGGTCGACAACCAGCCGCAATTCTGCCGCCGTCATCTCCGACAGGCTGGCCTTGCCGGTGACCTGCTGCTGCAGCGCCCGCCGTGCCTCGGCATCGAGGCCGAGCTGCTTGCAGCCCGCATGGATCATGCGCTGGAGGTTGCGGTCGGTCATGACAGCAGCACCTCCAGTTCACGCGCGAGCTTATTCAGTGAGAAACTGCTTCGCTCGGAGCGATGCTCGGCGCACAGGCAACACCGCGACGAGACGTAAACCGCCATGGTGCCGGGATCGCCCGACAGCTCCACCGACATGGTGCTGTCCCGGTCGAGCAACTTCTCCAGCGCGGCCTCAAGCACGGCAACACGTTCTGCAATCATCTGATCGTCATGTATCTTCACGGGACGCTCCGGCTGCTCATCAGGCCCCGGCCACCACGCCGGGACGACGCCCCGAAGGGCGTTTCGCTCAGGATGTGGCGCTATGGCTGCGCGAACAGGTCGGGCTGAGAGCCGACAGGCGTGGACGAAATCATCTGCAGCCGCGCGCACTCGCGCAGAAGGTCCTCCACCTTTCGGCGCGGGTATCCGGTCGCCCGCCAGATCTCGTCGACAGACAGTCCGGCATTCGCCAAGGTGCTGACCCGCGCATAAGGGGCCTTGCTCGCGACATGGCTCTGAAACTTCGCCAGCATGCTCTGGGCATCGCGGATGGCGCGCTGTTCCATCTCGGCGAAGGCGCGATGGACGATCACGGAAACCCGCGCAGCCACCGGCGTCTTGAGCACGGCAGAGACGCCGTAGGCTCCCGCATGTGTGAAGCCGCGTTGAAGGGCCCTGTTCGCCTTCATTGAAAACACATTCTGTGTTTTCAACACCTCCATCTCCGCCTCCGTGAAGCTGAAGACAAAATCTTCGGGGAACCGCTCCGGATTGCGGCGAATGGCTTGGGTAATCGCGTCCACCCGCGTGGCATAGACCTCGGCCAGATCGGCAGCGATCATGAAGGGCGGACGATCCGGAAGTGTGAAGATCCGGGTCCGGATGCCCGATACCGTTTCGAGTGTGAAGGTCATAGTGCTCTCCGTTGTTTGAAGTCCACGGTCAGCCGCCTTAGACGTTCGCCAGATCGAGGGTGATGGCCTCGCGCTGGCCGGTCTCGGCGTCGATCTGGTAGAAGCGGACATAGGTCTTGGAACCCGTGACCCGGACCGCATCCGAGATCGCGTCCATCGCCCGCTTCCAGTCGGGATCCTCGATGTCGAGGCGGCGCAGGCCCAGCACCCGCTGGGTGTCGATCCGGCCTTCCTTATTCACCTGAAAGGCATGGTCGATCAGCGCGCGGATGTTGTCATTGGCGCCCTCGCTCCAGCGCGTCACACAGGCGTCGATCAGTTCCTTGGCGGCGGCAAGCTGCGGGCCGAAGCTGAGATGCTCCGCCACCGCCACCTGCATCTCCAGGGTGCCGTCGAAGCTGCGCAGCGTCATGTTGCCCTTCGTGCCGCCCTTCTCGGCGCCGTATTCCTGCGCGACGAGCGCCTTGAAGGCCTGCGCTTCACCCAGCGCCAGTGCCTTCAGCGCCGCCAGCTGCTCGTGCACGCCCCGGGCGGTCTGGCACATGCTGCGGACCAGCTGATCTTCGAGCTTGTCGACGGGCTTGACCCGCGCCTCGGGGATCAGCTCGCCCCGGGCGTTCTGCCAGAAGCCCTGCGGGATATGGGTCGATGTCGTCATGTCTGCTCTCCTTTGGGGGTCAGGGGATCGGCGCCGATATGGCGCGGGCAGCGGTTGCAAGCCCGATACATCGTCACCGCCTGGCTGTTGACGTTCTCGAAGGTTCTGGCGCGGGCACGCCAGAACCGGCACTTCTGCTTGCCGATCTCGCCCAGCACCGGGCAGTCGAAGGTCTCGGCCATGAGCGCGCCGCGCACCACGTCCTCCACCGCCTCGAGCCCGGCGCCGTATTTGTTGCGCAGCACGTTCGACACGAGCGAGGCGCTGCGGCCCAGACGCTGGGCCACTTGATTCTGTGAGGTCCGGTCGCATTCCCGGGCCAGCGTCTCGATCCAGTCGGGGATCGCCGCGCCCCAGGCGGCGCGGGCGGTCTCGAGCGCGCTCATGACTTCAGATCCCGCTGGGCAGGCACGAAGCTCAGCTCGTTGGGATCGAGCACCCCGCGCACCAGCGTGGAGCGCGGCGGCAGCGGGCCGGTGTCGCGGATCAGCTGGTAGCGGGCATCGCGCCGCCCGGGGATCGCCGTCACCCGCACCCGCAGATACTCGGCCCCCAGCAGCTGGCGGCAATAGGCGCGCGCCTTGTCGAGGCTCACCTCCACCCCGCCCGCATTGGAATGTGCCGCCACATCGGTGGGGGAGAAGATGCCGAGCCGCCGCATGGCGCGCCACATGTTGCCCTCGGGGCTTGCCGCCTGATCGCCGGGCGATGTGGTCGGGATCACCGGGATCGCCTTGTCCACATCGACAAAGAACTTCCGGTGCTGCTCGTCGCGGCGGGAGAAGCGGATGCGGCCATTGCGTTCCCAGCGCTGCAGGAACTTCTTGGCGGTGCGTTCGGCGATGCCCTTGTCGGCAAGGTCGGTCCAGTGGATCTCCGCCAGACCTTTGACCAGCCCCCAGGCGTGCTTTTCCATCTCGGAGCGAAAATCCTGTGTCATGCCCGCTTCGCCTTTCCGCGCAGGGCGGCCACGCTGCTCCGGAAGTCAGCGACCCGGCGCAGTTCCGGCGGCTGGCCGGTCTGGAAGGCTCGGTCGCCCCAGAAGGCCAGATCAGCCGTGCGCTTGCCAGCTGTCCGCGCCAATTCCTTCACACGGTCGAGATTGGTGGCCACATGGCGGATCGAGCCGCCCGAGGCCTCGACAATCGCGGCCAAAAGGTCGGGCGCCACATCCACGCCCCGGGAATAGATGCCGACCAGCTGTTCGGCGTCGCCCAGATCGCAGGGCAGCGCCGGTTCCCAGGCGAGCTGCCGGTTGTGGATGTTTTCCCAGTTGGTCAGATCCTGCGGCAGCTTCTCCTCGCCGACGAGGATCACCGGCGCCTGACTGCTTTCATAGATGTCGCGGGCCAGCTCGATCATGCGCTTGCGCAGCAAATACTGCGCGTCGTCGATGATCAGCGGCCTGTCGGAGCGGGCGAGCTGGGCGCCGATGGCATCGACCATGGCAGGCACCCCGCGCGCGGGCGGCGCGCCGATCTCGCGCATGATGGCCTGCGCCAGATAGGTCGGCGTCCAGCAGTCCTTCACCTGGACCACATGGGCCTGAAACTCGTTGCCCGCGACCGTGACCGCAGTGGTCTTGCCCCAGCCCGAGGGGCCGTAGAAGGTTGCCATTCCCGGCAGACCGAAGGTCCGGGTCTGCACGCGATCGACAAGGCCGACAAGGGCTGCGACGTTGCGCAAGGGGGCGATGGACGGTGTCATGCTCTGCTCCTCTTCTCTTTATTCTTCCTGTCCGAAGGCCCGGCGCAGGCGCGCAAAGCCCCGGTATTCGGCGGACTGCTGGTATTCCGCGAGCCAGCTGCGCTGCTCGGCGGTCATCGGCTGGCCCTCGGCCAGCATCGCCTCCAGCGTCAGGGCGCGCTCAAACCGCACGCGCGGATCATCCTCGGCGGGGGCCGCGCGGCGCTCGGAAAGCCGGGTGATCTGCGCCTCCAGCCGGGCCGCAGCCTCGATCTGGTCGGTGGTATCGCGGCGGCGGGCAGGTTTTGGCGCCTTGGGATGCGCGGGCACCAGCCGCACCACATCAGCCTTGGGCAACTCGTCTCCCACCGGCTTGCCTGCGGCGCGCAGCCGCGCGGCGATCTCGTGATGATCAAGCTGCCGCTCGGCTTTGGCGAGTTCCTTCGTTGCCCGGATGAAGGCGTTGCGCTTGCGCGCATGAGTGCGCGCATCCTCGACGCTAAGGAACGGCGCGGCCTCCATACACGGGGCGTGCCCAAGATAGCCGCCCGCCAGATCGTAGACATGCAGACCAGCGTGCAAATCGTCCTGATCGAAGCGCGCGGCGATCTTCTGCCCGGCGATGCGATACATCCACTCGGCCCAATAGCGCGATCCGTGCAGCTTCAGTTCGCCGTTCTTGCTGTCAGCTCGCAACCCCTCGACCCGCAGCAGCCAGAGGCGGCGCTGCTCTTCGGTGGCCTGGCTGATCGGGGCGCGCGAATAAGCCTCATTGAACACGTCATTGAAGGACCGGCCAAAGGCCACCTCGCTGCGCCGGGCGGGCCGGGCATTATGCGCCTCGATCTCTTCGGCGACGACCGCGCGGAAGTCCTCCAGCGGAATGGCGCGGCTGCCATAGTTCTCGGGCTTGGCGTCGGGCCGGTTGCCGGTATAGGCGCCCTCGAAGGCCGGGTGCTTGGCGATCCGGTCGCACAGATCGCGGAAGGCGCGCTCGATCGGCTTGGACTGCCCGGAATAAGGCGTGGCCCAGATCACCTTGACCCCGAGCAGCGGCAGCAGACCCGGGATGTCCTCGTCGACGATCTTGAAGCGGAAACGCGTGGGCGTGCCGCCGGTGATCGCTTTCGCCGCGAACTCGCGCCCGTTGTCGAGCAGAGCGTGCTGCGGCACCCCATAGCGCTCGATCAGATCGCCAAGGGCAAGCTGCACGGTGTGGCTGTTGGCGCTGATGTCGAGACGCCACGCGAGGATCTTGCCGGAATACACATCCGAGAACACCACCATCTGCACCCGGACCGGGTCTTTCTCGCCGGGCCAGCGCACAAACACGTCAAACTTGTGATAGTCGCCCTGGACGCATTCCAGCGGCACCATCGCTGACTTGTCGCGGGTCTGGTGCGGGTAGAAGCGGCGCAGCGCCTCGACACCCTTCCGGTGGTAGATCAGCACCGGCTCGGAGATGGTGGCCTTGATCCAGTTGCGGACCTGGTGGATCGGCGGCACCGGCAGACCGTCTTTCTCGGCGATGCGCACGGCACGGTCATAGCAGGAGGTCAGCGATGGCCCGGACAGTCGCAGGAAATCGCTCTTCACGAGCTCGCAGAACTCGGCGCTCGGCGCGACGGGCACAGCCTTCTTGCGTAGGCTGCGGCGGTCGACCAGATAGGCCAGGCGGTCGGCATGGGCGACGCCCTCGACCCGCGCAAACCAGTTCCAGATAGACTTCTCCGAAGCGCCGGATCGCGTGGCAACCGTGGTCACCGCGAGCGAGCGGACCATGCCCGCCGCCTCGATCTCCTCGACCTCGGCCAATACGGCAAGGCGCTCGCCCGCTTTCTTCCTCGCGGTCGCGGTGGCGCTCTCGTAATCCGCCCATGCTTCGTCGCGGCTGATCTTCGGCTCGGACATGTCTTCGCGGCGTTCGATCAGCGCAAGACGCGCGCGGGTCGGCAGCAGCGACCAATGGTATTCCATGCCACCGCCGACGCCCTTGCGCCGCCGCACCTTACCGGACCGGGCTTTCCAGCCCTCGCGCGCCGCCATCTCGTTGACCTTGCGCTTGCTGCCCGGCATGTCCGGCAACCCGGCCGCCGCCAGTTCCGCCGCACTCCACCAGTCCTGTTGCGGCCGGTCAGTCATCATGCATCTCGTCGAGCAGGGCCTGAACCTCGCCGCCCTTCTCCTCGAGGAAGCGGCGGCGCGCGATCTTCGGCGCGCGTTTCCACGCATCCATCAGCCGCAGCAGGGTCTGGTCGGTGTTGGTAAGCGGCTCGGGCGCCATGCCCTGCTCGGCTTTCCACAGCTTGCGCGCGGCGGCGGCTTTCGGCGCCCCGCCCCGGGCCAGCGTGTCGATCACGAAGGACCGCTCGCCCGCCTCGCCGATCTTGCTGATCACATAGAGGTCGTCCATCGTGACGCGCTTCGGCGCGGCCTCCAGAGCCTGAGCCTGATCCGGCGTCAGCGCGCGACCGGCGCGGACAATCCGTTGGACCTGCCGGGGTGTCACGCCCATCACCGCGCCGACGAAATCAGCAAACGACATTTCTGTCGTTTGCTGATTTTGGCGCGCTTTGCCGCCCGCGACACCGGGCGCGGTGCCCGGATGCAGGTTGAGATAGGCCTCGTGCCGCACCGCAAGGCTGCGGGCCAGCGCCACCGGCGTCAGATGCGCCAGCGCGAGGTTGGCATCGGTCTCGAAAAACCGCGCCTCCTCCTGCGAACACTGCCAGACCCGGGCAAGGATCGTGTCCAGCCCAAGATCCCGCGCCAGCGTCAGCCGGTGCGCGCCGTCGATCAGTTCGAACCCGGTCTTGGCCTTGCGCACATGGATCGGCGTGGTGAAGCCGCTATGGTCCTCATAGGACTGGCGCAGCACCGCCACCGCATCGGCGGAAACGCTGCGGGTGCGCGCCCTCATCACGATCTCGGCGACCGGGATCTCTTCAAACTTCGGCAGGTCAGCCATTCTGTCGTGGCCCTTTCATGTAGTAGTGCCGCGCCGCTTGCATCACAGCTCCTGCTGATCGGCGCGGGCCTCGCGGACGTCGCGCGCAGTGTCGAAAATGGCGGTGCCAATGCCCCAGCCGACGCGCAAAGCCATGCCAAGGATGATGAAGGCGAGAATGGTGTCGAAAGCTTCGGTCACTGCAGCACCCCCGCGACAACGAACAGCACAATCGAGAGCAGCACCACGCAAGCGGTGGCGAGCGCATCACCCCAGATGCTGTCCGAAAACCGCCGCTCGGCCACTTTCAGCCCGACCCAAGCCGCGCGCAGAGAGGAAATATAGACGCGCGGCTTGGGGGCTTCGGCGCCGGTGTCGGCGCCGAGATGACGATCGCAAGATCCGTGAGTGGTGGCAGCGATCGCCATATTCTGAACAGGGCATGCCTCAGCATGAGGGCGGACAACGTCCGCCTGACAGGTAATGATCTCCGGCGCCATCACAGCACCCCGATCAGCTTGAACAGGCCAATCCACAGCCAGAGCCCGACGAACGCGGCGGGCAAGAACCACCAACCGCTGAGCATCATTCTGCCTCCGCGACGGTGGCGCCGGGGCGTTCAGTGGCCAGATCGTGGGAGCAGTCAGGCCCCAAGAACACCTCCGCCGGGATCGCCTGAAAACCATGTTCGACCATGGCGCGCATCGTCCGCCAGGCCGACCGCCAGCTACGCTTGTCATGGAAGTACAGCGCCACGTCCTGCAGCGCGTTGCCGGGGAAGGTTTCGGGCGCGACCCGCACACGGGGCAAGCCGTTCGTCTGGTCGCGATCGACCGTCAGGAACAGTTCGGACGGGATGGATGCGGACATCACCCAGCCCTCCGCACGCGGTCAAAGCGATCAGCCTCACGCTTCATCCGATGGGCGTAACCCATCTCCACCATCTCGCGGCCCGCCGCTTCAATGATACGTTCCAGCAGCGCGCTGCCAACCTCTCCACCGGCCTGCCCGTAGGTCGCGCTGCGCGCAACACTGGTGTTGACGCCGTTCGCTTTGCACCACGCCTCAAAGCTTGTCCCATTGGACCGGAACGCGCCCACGATCACTCCGTGAAGAATCGTGCCAGGCTGGAACATCTTATCCGCCTTTGTCATACTGCCTCGCATCGCAGGGTTTACTTGTGTCGTTACAATGCCCAATCTATCTAATAGAGGTGATTTTTCAAGCTCTATTAGATAGAAAGTGAAGAGATTGAGATAGATGTCTGATTTTTCAGAGAAAATCAGGCACGTCCGAGAGGAAATGAAGCTTTCTCGACGTGCTTTGGGCGACCTGATCGGCGTTGCCGAAGGAAAAATCCAGAAGATCGAGATCGGCTCCCAGAGGGCTGATCACGAGTTTCTATCTCATTTGTCCAAAGAGACACTCATAGATCTGAACTGGCTGCTAGATGATTCACAGCCAATTTTGCCAGGCCCCCTACCAAGAAGAGGCGACCAACCTGTCCGGAGAGACCTGGACCGTTTGCGCCTCTCGATCGAGGCGGTGGAGGAGGGGCTCGACGCCTTTGGGCGTGTCGCCTCACCCGATATCAAGGCTGGACTGGTCGCTGCGGCTTACGAGCTCCTCCAGACCGAGGGCGAAAAGGCCGCTGCACAGATTATTCGATTGGTAAGGACTGCATAACATCAAGGAGTGCGCAGATGACCGATGACAGCGATCCTAGGAAGAAGATCACGCGGCTCTTCGAGCAGACGGTTCCGAAACCAGCCGCAGCCCCCTCGATCGTCCAAAGTGGCACCGGCAACATCATCGCTTTTGGCAATGTGAGCATCGGCCAAGAAGGGCGCAGAGCACCGCGCGTTACCGTAGCAGCGCATCCCGGCATCGACCACATCACCGAGGCGCAGAAAGCGACTCTGAAGCAGATTGTCAGCGACGTCGTCGCGACCGAGGCTCGGTTGAAGAAGTCTCCCAAAAGCCACGGTGCGGTCTGGAGTGCTGTTAACAAGACATGCGGGGTGACTTCGTACCACCTGATCGCTCTCGAAGATTTCGAAACGGCACGCGGCTATCTGAACAGCTGGCTCGGGCGCTTGAACAGCATGAAAAGTGCCCCGGTGAAGAACGGCGACGCTTACCGCAGGCGCAGATACAGCTATATCAAAGTGAACACAAAACATCCCGAAGACGCCGCAGCCCTGGATGCCTACATCCTGAAGAAGTTCAAGGTGACCAGCATTTCCGAGCTATCTAACCCCGAGTTGGAGCAGGCCTATCGCTATGTCGCGAGCCGAAAATCACGGCGATGACTGCGCACCCTGGTTGGGCAGGGGCTCCCCCAGCTTGGCATCAATATAGGCCATGATCATGTCAACCTATGGTATTTCCGAAGAGGCTTGGGCCGCGTTCGAACTTGTTCATGCCGAACCGGCATCGGCAGCCCTTGCGTCTTTTGACCGTTACTTAGAGGTCATGCGACAGCATGTTGAACAGTTCTCTTGGACAGGGTTGCTTGGCGATCCAGAAGCTCCTGTTTTTCGGAGACGGTGCATGTTCCTTTACCGTCACCGACATACTCTTGCTTACCAAGAAGAACGTCGTCCGCAGCTTATCGAGTTCAACCCCAGATATTTGGGTTATAGTTCCTCCCAGTGTGAGATTGAGCTTCATCTATGTCTAGATGGGCTTGCTCTGGCCTGGAGCCACTCGTTTTGGCAAAACTTCCTGCCCCCAAACGGTTGGGGGTGCGGCTGCAGCGTCCACGCGATCCGCTTTGAGAGTGGCCTGAAGCGGAACGGATTTAACCTCGCAGATGATCCGCCCGACACATGGAAGCTTGTTCAAGGGTCTGATCGGCGAGATTGCCTCTCGGAGGGGTTCGAAAACAACCGTATCCCAACGATGCGACAAGCAGTTACCGCTGCTGCCACGGGAATTGCGGACTGATCGCCTTCTGTCCACCGGGTTCCGTCCCGAGCAACAGGTCAATCGAGGAACAGCACAATGCCCCCGTCACGCTACTCCTTCGGCAGCCGCGTCATCGTCCAACTATTGGACGACAAAGGCGAGTTGCCTGGAACGATAATCGGCGGTCCCGTCTTCAGAGGCGGGATCAGGAGCGGGATTGCAATGTGGAAGGTTCAACACGAAGAGTTCGAGAACTGGTATCCAGCTGATCGGCTGCGCCCAGCGATCGGAGTGGTGGAATAGGTCCGCCGCCTACGCAGCTTTCTAGCACAAAATCAGGTCCCACTTAGCTGGGCCATCCTGACAGGCGCATGTTTCCCCATGTGCCTGTTTTTATTTGGGTAATCGGCAAGTGGGACGGCTGAGAGCTAAGTGGGCCGGTGCCGTCCCACTTCCGGAGCTTGCACCTTGGGTAAAATCGCCTGCTAAAGGCCCTGTGCAGAGGTGTTTCAAGGCTGTTTCACAAGGGCTTAGCCTTTTCGGACCCAACGGCCCACTTCGCGCCGCCAAAATTGCCAGGCAGGCCTAAAATCCCTCGTTTTGGCTTCTACTGTAAAATAAGCCCTCGCGCCCCCCGCGTTCGGAACAGGCCCCGCAACACACTGACTTTATTGCCCTTCCGGCATCTTCCGACCTCTTCGGGTCTCTTCCGGGTTCACTGTAATAATGAGTGTCACCCTACAGCTGTAGCGTGACGGCCAAACTTGCAGTGATTTACAGCCAAACTTACAGCAAAGCATTTTTGCGCTGGGCGGCTTGAACGGCCGGTTCAACAGCCCTTCAACCTGATGGTCACGCGGGGCGGGTGATTCGCTCGCCCGCGCGCCGGGCTCCCCCTNGGCTTGAACGGCCGGTTCAACAGCCCTTCAACCTGATGGTCACGCGGGGCGGGTGATTCGCTCGCCCGCGCGCCGGGCTCCCCCTACTCCCTGAGCCCGGCCATCCTCACCCGAAGGTCACGCCACGCAGGGCGACGCGGTCGCGCAGGTAGGTCATGTGCGCCTGCGCCTCGGCCTCGGTGAAGCTGCGCAGGTAGGCGGCGATGGCATAGGTCTGTGCGATAGAGGGGTTGGGGCTGCGGCTCACGCCATGCGACCACGGACCGAAGGACATGGTGCCCCGATCCGTTGCGCCATCGTAGTGGCTGGAAATTCCGGCATCCGTGCGTGTCGCGGTCGCGTGCCCGAGTTGATAGAGTTTTACGGTTCCCGCCGCGCCGTCGATCTCGATGCCCGCGACACCGGCCTCATTATATGTATCAGGACCGGTAGCCCCGACAGTGGTCTGGCCCATGATCGTCGAGCCGTTGTCGAAGAGCTGCCAGTGCCCCACGGCATCAGAGCCGTCATAGTTGAGAACAACGGCATGGTCATTCGGGTGCGTCGCACCGGGCGTCTCCATGTCGGTCGAGTTGCTGAGGCCGATCCAGTTATTGTAGTCGCCCGCCGAGTTGCCGGGCAGCGTGTTCATCCCGGCGACGAAGACCGTCATCTCCCGGCCCGCCGGATTGATCGGCAGCGAGGTCTCGTAGACCATGCCGTCATTGTTGGGGGTTTCGACCCCGTAGGACCGCTTGATCCCCGCAGACCAGCCAGCCTTGAGCGTGGCGGTGTTGCCGTTGCCAGAGGCATCTGCGACCGAGGTGATCTCATCATCGGGATCGCCATCTTCGAAGAGCCACAGACCTACGAGGTCCGCGACAGGCATCCCCGAGACGAGGCGCGTGACCGTGCCAAGACCGGCGGCGGAGAAGTCGGCATTGGGCAGCTTGATAAGCATGGCTCAGAACTCCGAATAAGAGAGAGGAAGGACAAAGGCGATCGAGGGGTTGTGCAGCGGGTAGCGCTTGCCCACGAGCTCGGGGATATTGGCCCCGGCATACATGCCCCGCTCGGGGACATAGTCGTAGAGCTCCGGCGCCAGGGTCGGATCGCTGTCGAACACCATCCCGTTGCCATTATGAACGGTCTTGTCGGCATACCAGAGCAGAGCATCCGCAGGCGGCGGCGTCGTGGTGACGATGCGGATCACCGTGTCCGCCACAATTTCCACGGAGGTGATCGGATAGGTGGTCAGCCCGTCCGCCGAGGTCACGCGGAAGCCCCGGTCGGCATAGGTGGCGGCGGCCAGCACGACCCGGGGCGAGGCGAAGCGCAGCGGCGGCACCGGCACATGATAGCTTACCGTGATCGCCGTGCCGCTGGCGGTGACCTGCAGCGGGCGCACCGGCTGGAAGGCCTGCCCGGCCATCACCTTTGCCGCCACCTTGGCCATCTGGCATCCGAACCAGCGCGCGCCATTGGCGTCCAGATGCGCGCCCTTGTCGGTATAGGGATAGATCGGCCCCACCATCACCGCATCATCCCGCGCCAGCACCACCTCAAGCTGCGCCATGCCCACATGCAGATCGGGATCGCCATTGGCGTCCACATCGCGGGTGTAGGAGGCGCCGGTCTGATAGACCAGCTTCAGCGGCGGCAGCGCCTGCCCGGTGATCGCCATGATGTCGGTGTTGGCGTCGTCAAAGAGCGTGTGCAGGGCGGCGGCATACAGCGCCCGCGTGGCATTGGTCGAGCCATTTGACGTGGTGTAATCCCACTCGCCCTGCAGCCAGGTCATGATCGGGCAGACACAGGTCTCTGACAGCGCGTCCGCCAGATCCTTGGCCAGCTGGATGCCGTCAAGCATGCCGCCCCAGCGGTCCAGCCCATCCTGCGTGTTGACCTTGGAAAGCTGCGCGATGGTGCGCCCCGCCTGCGCCGAGGACATGGCCACCAGATTGCGGCCATCGTTCTCGCTCAGGCCGCGCCGATTGAGCCAGAGCTTCAGGCCGTTGGTCAACCCGATCACCGGCGGCTCGCCATTCACCTGATCCCCCGGCGTCAGAGCGGCCTCCTCTGCGCCGCTGAGGTTGGCGGTCCCGTCGTGGGTATTGGCCACCAGAGGGTTGAACTGCGCGGTGCCCATGGCGGTATAGGAGGCGGCGGTCAGGTTATCGACGTTGTCGCCCACCATCAGCGCGCCGGGCTGCGGCGTCTTGGACAGGCTCGGCCAGGTCTCGTTCCCCTCTCCCAAGCTCTGCCCGTAGTTCATCAGCGTGTTGTAGGTGGCCGTGGCCAGCTGCACCATCGGCGCTCTCTGGATCATGGCCTGCGACCACGCCTTGTTCCGCAGATCCAGATCGGCCCAGGTCTCTGCCCCAATCCCCGGAAAGTGGAAGGTGCCATCCTTGAAACCGAACCCGACATGGTCATTCGCATCGATCACCGCGAAGTCCCAGTCCGCAGCCTTGCCGCCAATCTGCGCGCCACCCCCGACCAGAAGCTCGCCGCGCGTGGTCACGGCAAAGCCGACCCGGTCACTGCCATCGGCCAGTGCGAAGGCGTGCGAGGTCTCCTCACCGATGACCTCGTAGCCCTTGCCGCGCAGTGACCCCAGCGTCAGCAGCTGGCGCAGGATCACCTCGCCCTGCGGCGACAGCCCCAGCCCAAGATTGCCCGCGCCATCCGACAGCGCGAAGGCCAGCTCCTCGATGCCCGCCAGCGCCGCATCCGCCGGCACAAGGATGGTCTCGCCATCCCCACCCAGCACGCCTGCGGTCCGTGCATCCACCCCCGTCGCCGTGATGGCCGCCGCCTGCGCCGTTGCTGCTGCTGCCGCCACCTCGCCCTGCGACGGCGCGCCAAGATTGCCGCGCGCCACATCCGGATCGGCCACGTCGCTCAGGTTGGCGGCAGAGGTGAGCTTGCCCGAAAGCCCGGTGGGCTGCAGCCAGGTCCAGTCGCCGACCCCGGTGCCGAAGGCGGTGTATTGCCCGGCATTGTCGACGGTCTCGCTGCTCTGCGGATCGGTGTGGCTGCCGGTGTCGCTGTCGGCCACTTCGGCGCGCTGGCCAATGCCGCTGGGGGCGAGCTCGGCCAGCGCCGCCCAGCTCGGGCGCAGCAGGCTGGCATAAGAGGTGGCGGTTTCGACGGCCGTGAACCGGTCGGCCAGCGCGCCAGAGGCGGCGAGCCGGGTGCTGAGGCTGGCGAGCGGCAGCATCCCCAGCGTGCCGCCGTCATGCGCCAGCAGGTCCTCGGCGCTGGCGAGGTTGGTAAGGTCGATGGTTCTGACGCCGTTGTCGGGCATGGGCTTATCCTCAGAAGATAAGAGTGGAGAGTGGCCCGGCGGTGGGGCCGGAAACATTGTCAACATTGCGGGGCGCGAGGCGGTATTCGACCGGGCCTGCGGGGGCGCAGGCGGGGGTGCGCAGATAAAGGAGCGCTGCGGTCACCGCGCCGTCGAAAT
>NZ_JAYKSL010000036.1:0-31299 GCF_035481585.1 Salipiger marinus
TCTCGATGACAATGCTGGGTCAGTTCTCAGTGACATCCAACAGGATGACGGTCCGGACAGCCCGGGCCAGCCGGTGGATCAGATGCGGTGGCAGGATCGTCGGCGTGCCGCCGCCCCAGTGCATCCGGCCCATCCGCAGACCTTCGGGCAGGGTGTCCTTCAGCAGAGCAAGCTCCTGTTCCAGCGTGCCGATATAGCTTTCGACCGGGGACAGGGTCTTGGTGCCCTGCGTCCGACAGGCGCAGAACCAGCACAGCCGCTCGCAGAAGGGGATATGCATATATATCGAGACCGGCTCGTCCGGGTCCAGTGCCGTGAGGGCGCGGGCCTGCTCTGCCGCGCCGACCTCGGGAGAGAAGACAGGGGCCGTGGGGTATGAGGTGTAGCGGGGCACCCGGGCGTCAAAGAGGCCAAGGGATCTGAGGCGGTCGATCTGTTTCATGCGCCCCGTGTGTGCCTTTTCCGCGCCCGCGACGTTGCGCAAGATCAAGTTCAGGCCGGAAAAGGCGAGACGCCGATCAAAAGCGTATGCAGGTGCAGGGCGGCGGTCCAGATCAGCAGGCCGATGGCGGTGCGGATCGCCAGAGGTCGGGCGTTGGCAGCGCGCCAGCTCTCGTCTGCAAAGGGGCGGAGCGAAAGGATCGCGGTGGCCCCGAAGTAGGGCGCGGCCCCGTTGCCAAGAGTCCGGCGGGCCTTTGCGTCGAAGGCGGGAATGGCGGCGACGGCCATGATCGCGAAACTGCCGAAGAGGATGACGTGGGCGAGGTCTCCGTTCGGCACGAGATGCGCCCCGGCCCACAGCGCCAGCGCAAGGAACAGCGGGTGTCGGCAGACGGCTGCGAAACCCGGTTTTTCGGGATCGATGATGGCGTCGCGCTTGCCGCCAAGCGTGTAGGGGTTCCGCAGACCGAATCCGCAGAAAACCAGCACGGTGGCAATGGGCATCGCGATATTGGGCATCCACCTCGTCCAAGGTGCCTGTGGCCAGAGTTCGACATAGGGTGCCCGGCCTGCCGCGACGATGACCCAGACGAGCAGGGTGAGGGACAAGAACCCATAGGCCGAGAAATACAAGCGCCGCCCGACCGCGCCAATTAGCCTGTCGCGCAGGCCGCCGATGCGCGGCAGAAAGTGGCTGGCAACGAAGATCGTCAGTGCGAGCGTGTATTCCGTCCATCCGGTCATCAGCTTTCGGCCTTCTCCATCAGTCGCACGATGTGACAGGCAAAGGCGTAGGTCGCGGGAAGGCCGATGACCAGCCCCCCGGCTGCGGATTGCCAGGGCGTCAGCACCGGCCAGCCCATCCATGACCCGATGAGCGAGGCGAAGAAGAGGTTCACCCCCATGGCTCCGGCGCCAAACGGGTAGAGCGCCGCAAAGAGCTTTGGCGAAGGTCTCATCTCCGGCTCACCAGCATCTGTACGGCGACCAGCGACAGCAGCAGCGCGACGGAGCCGACGAAGAACCAGAACTCCGCCGCTTCGGTCTGGGGTTGCGGGATGGGTCTGTCGAAGGCCTCCGCAAGGGCGGTCGTGGGCAGGATCGTCGTCAGATACTGGGCGATGGTGAGGATGCGTTTCATCTCAGCTCTCCATGGTCAGGGTTTGATAGATTTCGGGCAGGGCGCGGGGCAGTCGCTCGGGATGCGGCAGCAGGGTAAAGCCCGCGCGCCCGAAGATGCGGGCGAACCAGTCCTGCCCATCCTGATCGACGATGACGCCATGCACCGCCTGGCCGAGGGCGCGGGCTTCACGGACGGCCATGCGGCTGTCCTCGATCCCGTGCTGGCCCTCGTAGTGGTCGAGGTCGTTGGGTTTGCCGTCGGTCAGCACCAGCAGCAGGCGGCGGGTCGCGCCTTCCTCGGCAAGTTGCGCCGAGACATGGCGGATCGCCGCGCCGAGTCGGGTGTAGTGGCCGGGCGCAAGGCCGCCGATCCGGGCAGTGATGTCGCCGGACATGGGTTCCTCGAAGGTCTTGGCGCGATGCAGAAAGACGCGATCGCGGCGTAGGGACGAAAAGCCCCAGATGCCAAGTCGATCCCCAGCGGTGTCGATGCCTTCGGCCAGCGATGACAGGGCTTCGCGGGCGACCTCGATGACCGAGGTGTCGCCGATCGCGGCCTCGGTCGAGCGGGAGCAGTCCATCAGGATCGCCACCGACAGGTCCCGCGCCATTGGGCGGCCCGCCTGCCAGACCCGGTCGGACCCTTCCTGTCCCGAGGCGATGTCGGTGCGCGAGGTGACGATGGCGTCGAGGTCCAGGTCTTCACCGTCGATCTGCCGGGGCAGGATCACGCGGCGTGGATGCAGCGGCGCGAACTGGCGTTTGACCCGGGCGACGAGGCGCGGATCGGGGGCGTATTCGGCGCGCGGTTTCGCGGGGGCTTCCAGAACGCGGGTATGATCGGGCATGTAGTCGCCGGTGCGGCGGTTCCATTCGGGGTAGGTGAACTTGCCTGCCAGCATCTCGTGATCGGCGTCCTGCGGCGATAGGTCCAGCGACAGGCGCAGACGGGTCGCCGCGCGCTTCATGTTCTCGGAAAATGTCAGGTGATCCTGATCCTCTGCCGCCTTTGCGGCGTTGTCCTGATCGTCGTCATCCACCATGCGGTTGATGTTCAGGCTCTCGGCCCATGACATGATCGTCTCGAACCGGTGAATGATGAACCCGTCGTTGCGGTTGGCTTGGTCCCGGTCTTCGCGTTTCGCCTCTTTCCGGTTGGGAACGGCAAAGGCGGGGGCCTGATCGGGTTCCTCCGCTGTATCCGCCGCGCCCTTGCCAGTGGTGCGCGGCAGGAACCGCAGCCAGATCGGCACCGGGGCATAGCTCTTGTAGCCGCGCGGGGCGGGGGCATCGACTTCTTCGATCCCGCCGCGCTGACAGCCGATCTGGTCGAGGATCATCAGCTCGACCGAAGCCTCGTGCCGGGGCAGGGCGCCGCGTTTGCGTAAGGCGCAGGTCTCGACGCAGAGGGCTCGGTAATCTTCCTGAAGGCCAGGGCAGGCGCGGAAGGCGCTGTCCATTGCGGTCTCATTCGCGGCGATCTGGGCGAGGTCGTTGCGGTAGGGGTCGTCCAGCCGCACGGGAAACTCGGCAAAGGCGGCGATGGCGGCGAGCCAGAGATAGGCTTTGCGGTTCAGCTTCCGCGTGGAAAAGCAGTCCATCACCGGCGGCAGGCGCAGGCGGTCACCATCGAAATCTGCCACATGCACCATTTCGCGCGGAGTGCCGACCCGGCGGAAAAGGCCAGGCCGATGGTCAGAGGAGGCGAGGGGGGATGCCACGATCTCGACCCCCGCCGGGCCGCCGAGGGCCCGGAAGAGTGCGGCAAGGCTGGGGCGCACGGCGTCGAAGGTGACGGCGCGGCCGGCGTCCGATGCCGCCCTGCGCGTGGCCATGTCGTGCCAGAGGTTGCCGACGGTTTCCTCCGGCTCCATGAGGTCGAGAACGTGGATCATGGCATCACCCGAACACGGCGCTGGCGATATCGCGCAGGGCCTGTTGAACGTCCGGCTCATCGCTGAGCGGTTCGATGATCGCGGCCTGAAGGGCCCGGTCGACGGGCATCCCCTTGGCGATCATCGTGGCGGCGTAGATCAGCAGACGGGTCGAGACCCCTTCCTCAAGATCCATGCCCGAGAGGTTGCGGATACCGCCCGCCAGTCGGACCAAGGCCTTCGCCCGGCCTTCGTCCAGCCCGCTTTCGCGGATCACGACCGGCACCTCGACCTCCGATGTCGGAAAATCGAACCCGACGGAGACGAAGCGCTGCCGGGTCGAGGGCTTCAGCTTTTTCAGGATGTTCTGGTAGCCGGGGTTGTAGCTGGCGACGAGCATGAAGCTGTCGGGCGCCACCAGTTCCTCGCCCGTCTTGTCGATGACCAGCCGGCGGCGGTCATCGGTCAGCGGATGCAGGACGACGGTGACATCCTTGCGGGCCTCCACCACCTCGTCGAGGTAGCAGATGCCGCCTTCGCGCACTGCCCGGGTGAGCGGCCCGTCGATCCAGACGGTCTCGCCGCCCTTCAGCAGGTAGCGCCCGATCAGGTCGGCGGCCGAGAGGTCGTCGTGGCAGGCCACCGTGTGCAGCCGCAGGCCGAGCCGCGCCGCCATGTGTTCCACGAAGCGCGTCTTGCCGCAGCCGGTCGGCCCCTTCAGAAGAAGGGGCAGAGCGTTGGCATGGGCCGTTTCGAACACCGCGCACTCATCGGCGACGGGCTGGTAGAACGGCAGGTCGGCTGTGTTGAGGTCTTTCATCGGATCACTCTCCCGGAACGGCCGCGTCTTTGATCACGGGGCCGGGTTTGACCACCTCGCGGCGCACCACGAGCATGGAATAGATGAAGAGGAGCGCGCCCAGCACCACCGCCACACCCGAGCCGAAGCGCATCAGGTAGAAGAGGCCAAGCTGGTCCTGCACGTCCATGTAGTAGTCGCCCACGATCCGTTGCATGTGGGTCTGGATGGTGCCGGCGAAGGTGAGCGTGAAGGTCATGAAGCACATGCCCCCGGTCATCAGCCAGAAGCTGGCCATGTTGAGCACCTGGTTGTAGGGCGCGCGGTTGCGCAGGTGCGGCATGGCATAGCTGAACATCGCGAGGTTGAGGGCCACATAGGCGCCGTAGAACGACAGGTGCCCGTGGGCGGCGGTGATCTGCGTGCCGTGGGTGTAGAAGTTTACACCGTGCAGCGTGTGCAGGAAGCCCCAGACACCCGCGCCGAAGAAGGCCACGGTGGAGGACCCGAGCGACCACAGAAGCGCAGCCTTGTTCGGGTGGTTCTTGCGGCCCTTCCAGACCATCACGAAGGCGAAGGACATCATGGCGAAGAAGGGGACCACCTCGAAGGTCGAGAAGATCGAGCCGATCCACTGCCAGTAGCCCGGTGTGCCGATCCAGTAGAAGTGGTGCCCTGTGCCGAGGATGCCCGAGAAGAGTGCCGTGGCCACGATGACATACAGCCATTTCTCGATCACCTCGCGGTCGACGCCGGTTAGTTTCAGCATCAGGAAGCCGAGGATCGCAGCCATGACGAGCTCCCAGGTCGCCTCGACCCAGAGGTGCACGACCATCCACCAATACATCTTGTCGAGCGACAGGTTGTCCGGATTGATGAAGGCGAAGACCCAGAGCAGGCAGAGCAGCCAGAGGCCCATCATGAGGATGTTGGTGATCGCCGTCTTGCGGCCCGCGAGGAAAGTCAGCGAGACATTCACGAGGAAGATCACCGCCGCCACGAGGATGCCGAACTTGACCCAAAGCGGCTGTTCGAGGAACTCACGACCGCCGTGGATGCCGACAAGGTAAGAACCAACGGCGCCGAGCGTGCCGACCACGAGGATCGCCAGTTGGAGGTAGGCCAGCTTGACCGAAAATATCTCGCGTTCGCTTTCCTCGGGGACGAGGTAGTAGGCGGCGCCGAAGAAGCCGAGCAGAAGCCAGACGATCAGCGCGTTGGTATGGATCATTCGGATGACGTTGAACGGCAGGATTTCCGACAGCGTGTTTGGCGAGACGTAGATCCAGCCAGCAAGAAGCCCGCCCAGCACCTGGATGCCGAAAAGGGCCATGGCCACGAGGAAATAGGCGTAGGCCACTTTTTGCGATTGGTATTTCATGGTTTTCTCCTGGAAAAGGCTTAGCCCGCGTCGTTCGGCGGCCAGTTCTGGGTGTCGGTCTGATCGGCCCAACGGAGGAATTCGGCGAGCGCGCGCATCTCCTCCTCGGTGATCTCGAAATGCGGCATCTGGCGGCGGCCCTCGATGCCCGATGGCTGCGCCTGCATCCATCCGTCCAGCATCTCGAAGGCGCCCTCGGGGTCGTCGGCGACGCCCCAACGGGTCATCACGTTGCCGACCTCGGGTGCGAAATAGGCGCCTTCGCCGTGCAGCGTGTGGCAGTTGATGCAGGAGTTGCGTTCCCAGACGTGCTTCCCCAGCCGAACCTCGTCGGTGAGGGGCATTCCGGCGGTGGCATTGTCCACGATGTGGCGGTGGCTCTGCGCCGTCAGGGCCACGAACACGACGACGAAGAAGATGGATCCCCCGTAGAACACGTTCCTGGCCCGCGATTTGGTGAGTAATTCTGACATGTCGCGGTCCCGACAAATTGTTGCGGATACCGGATGTCTATTGGCTGCGATTTCGCCACTTGTTGCGAAATCGCAAAGAACGGGACGAAAGATGAGCGCAGCATGCGGGTATGAAAAGACCCGCTATGAGCAAGCCTGACTTCGACGACCCCAATCTGCCCTTGTCAGAGTTGTTTGCGGCCTGGCCCGAGGTTGCAACCGTGTTTTTTGATCGCCGGATGTTGTGTCCTGGCTGTCCGATTGCACCCTTTCACGCGATTACAGATGCGTGTCTCGAATATGACCTGTACGAAGACGCTTTCCGGGCAGCGTTATCCTCGCGCATCGATGCCAAGGCTGATGGCGCCGGGAAACGCGGCTCAAACAGGTGACCGAGGTAAGGACTCGCCAGGATCATTCCACCCTACGACGTTCGCAGCGCCTTCCTCAAGCGATGGTTATCCTTCGATGCCGCTCAAGACAACGAGGCGGTGTGGCTCCGTGACCACGATGTGTTTGCGCGTCGACTGCACAATACCGTCCTTCTGCCAAGCCGAGAGCAAACGGCTGACCGTGTGCAAGGTCGTGCCGGTCATTTCTGATATGTCGTGCCGAGTGACGGGAAAGGCAATTTCGATTCCTCCCTCTGTCTTCCGCCCTGTTTGGTTCACAAGTCGCAACAGAGCGCAGGCCACGCGCTTCTCCACGGCCTGCGTCGCCATCTCGGTCAGTGTATCCTGAATCTGGCCCAAACGCTGACCGAGTGTCTTGTAACTCTCGGTCGCGAAGCCAGGGTAGTTCGTGGTGAAGTCTGACCAGAGGTTGACGGGCCACGAGAGCGCAATCGACTCGGCGGCAGCGATGGACGTTGCCGGATAGGTGCCGCGCTGCAAGGCCGGGGCTATCCCGAACAGCTGACCGGGCGAGATATGCAGAACGATGATCTGGTCACCACCGGGCGTTGTCCGAACCACGCGCAGATAGCCGTCGAGCAGCAGATAGAACCGGTCCGCGTCATGTCCTTCCCGAAAGATCTCGGTCCCTTCCTCGTATCGACGTGACACCGCGTGGTCGAGGACCTCACGAATCTGGGATCTCTCAAGAAGGGAGAAGGGGGGCAGGTCGCTCAGAAGGCTTTCGTCGAGTTTGGGCAAAATTCGGGTCCGGAGTTTGTTCAAGAGCAACGTTCTGTCCCCCACCTTAACGCATACCGGGGTCAGCAAACGCAACCGGACAAATGAAAGGATGTTCCGATGCTGATGAAACTGATGATGACCGCCGCCCTTGTTCTCACCACTGGCGCTGCCGGGGCGGAGACGTTCGAAATCCACATGATGAATAAGGGGGAGGCCGGAGCTATGGTTTTCGAACCTGCCTTCGTGAAGGCGCAGCCCGGTGACGTGGTGAGGTTCATTCCAACCGACAAGGGCCATAACGTCGAGGATATCGACGGGATGCTTCCAGACGGGGTTGAAGGCTTCAAGACCAAGTTCAACGAGGAGTTCGACCTGACCGTCGATGCCGAAGGCATCTACGGCATCAAGTGCACGCCGCACTATGCCATGGGGATGGTTGCGCTGATCCAGGTCGGCGAGGCGGTGAACCTCGATGAGGCGACCGCCGTGGAACAGAAGGGCAAGGCCAAAGCCCGCATGGCGGATCTGATCGCCCAGGTCGAATGACGCAGCGTCCCGCGTCAAATGACCGATCCGGGCGGTGCCACTGGCGCCGCCCGATTGCATTCCAGAGGTAAGAGCCATGAAAACGCGCGAAATTTATGAAGGCCCGGCACTCTTCAGCTATGGCTTTCGTCCTTTCTTTCTTTTTGCGGGCGTCTTTGCTGTCGTCGTGATCCCGATCTGGTGGTTGGTCTGGCGCGGAGATGTCAGCATCAGCGGCCACCTCGCATCGACCGATTGGCACATACACGAAATGATCTTCGGCTATGGCGCAGCTGTGGTAGCCGGGTTCCTGTTCACGGCCGTTCCGAACTGGACGGGGCGGATGCCCACACGAGGTTGGCCGTTGGTTGTCCTGCTGGCGCTATGGCTGGCGGGCAGGGCCAGTGTCGCGGGGCTGTTGCCGGTTGGTCCGGTCGGGGCCGCCATCATCGACCAGATGTTCCTGTTGGCTGTCGCCGCGATGATGGCACGGGAAATCGTCGCCGGTCGCAATTGGAAGAACCTGAAGGTGCTTGTCCCGGTGTCCCTGCTTTGGGGGGCGAATATCCTGTTTCACGTCGAGGCGTTGACCCAGGGCGTGTCCGACATCGGTCGGCGGCTTGGAATCGCCCTGCTTATCTTCCTGATCACGCTGATTGGGGGGCGCATCGTGCCGAGCTTCACGCGGAACTGGCTTGCCCAACGCAGGCCGGAGCGGTTGCCGGTGGCGTTCAATCGTTTCGACGGTGTCTGCATCCTGATCGGGGCTGCCGCACTGGTCAGCTGGGCCATCGCGCCATTTCATACCGCGAGCGTTCTTGCCGGCGGCGCCGCAGCTTTGTTGCACCTGATGCGGCTGCTGCGTTGGCGGGGACTGGCGACCTGGCAATCGCCACTTCTTCTGATGCTTCACGTCGCATACCTGATGGTGCCGCTCGGCTTTCTTTCCATCGGGGCCGGAGCGGCAGGTCTCGTTGGTCCGGTCGTCAGCGCGCATGTGCTGGGCATCGGCTCTGTTGTCGGGATGACCCTGGCTGTCATGATGCGGGCAACAATGGGCCATACCGGCCGGCCATTGGTTGCCGGACCCTGGCTGACGAGCGCATTTGCTCTGATCTGTGGTGCCACTTTGGCGCGTGTTGCTGGCCAAAACGTAGTGCTTGGTGGTCTCAACGGTGTCGATCTTTCCGCAGTTCTCTGGACGCTGGCTTTCTTTGCCTACCTATGTCGCACAGGGCCGTGGCTCCTAAGTCCCAAGATCGGGCGCAAAGCAGCGTCCAAGTCATGATACGCGTGATCGCGTACCAGGGCAGCGATGTTGCGAAGGCTTGCCGGTGATGGCGGAGATGGCTGCGCCCGAGTCATCGGAGATCGCTGGCCTGAGCCCCAACTATTCCTCCGAAAAGGCGAGGTTCCGCGGGTTGATGTGCTCTGCTTCCAACTTTGGACCGCCCGAAGTTGGACTTTTCCAGCTGCCTCCCGATGACGGGCTGGTGACGCCATCGGGATAGTGCATGGGACTCGGGACGTTGTACCCGATCACGCTGTGAGGTCGGTCCTCCTCAGCCCGGCGGTCGAGTCAATCCTCACTCATCTCAGAGCGGTCCTCGAAAAAGTAGACCAATTTGCAGACCATTTGAGTAACGGGACAGAGACGCGATGATTCAAGTCGAGGATGCGCGAATGCTTTCCATAATCATATTGGTCGTGGCGGGTCTGGCCGCCGGCATGGTCAATGCCATTGCCGGTGGCGGAACTCTTGTCAGCTTTCCTGCTCTGGTCTGGCTGGGAGTACCACCGATCATGGCCAATGCCACGGCGACGCTGACCGCCTTGCCCGGCTATGTCGGTAGTGCTTGGGCCTACAGACAGGATATATCCGCCGAGGGAAGCCTCGGGCTTCGGAGCATCATTTTGACCGCCGCGCTCGGCGGCCTGGCCGGTGCGGGGCTACTTTTGATCACGCCGGGCGACGCCTTTGTCGGAATCGTACCTTGGCTCCTGCTCACGGCCACTCTGCTCTTTGCTGCCGGTCCGGGTCTCTTAAGGCTGGTTCGCGCGAGGGGACTGCAGATCGGACCAGGTCTCTCGGCTTTCACGGTCTTCCTCGTTGCTGGCTACGGTGGCTATTTCAATGGTGGTCTTGGCATCATGCTACTGGCGGTGTTCAGCCTGATCGGCTTCCAGAACCTGCACGGAATGAACGGCCTGAAAAACCTGCTGTCTGCCGTGCTCTCCTTGGTGTCGGGGTCGTCGAGAACATGCGGCTTGCGGATGGGTCTCTCTGGCCGATGCCCATCACCCTTGATGTGTCCGAGCGCTTCGCGGAGGCTCTCGAAGAGGGGAACGAGATTGCGCTCCGCGATCAGGAGGGCGTCATCCTCGCAACCATGGCCGTAACCGACATATGGGTGCCCGATAAGTCGCGCGAGGCGGAAATGGTCTTCGGGGCTGACGACATCGCCCATGCCGGTGTGAATTACCTCCACAACGAGGCGGGCAAGGTTTATCTCGGCGGGCCGGTTACCGGAATCGAGGCCCCTGTGCACTACGATTTCAAAGGGCACCGCTACACGCCCAATGAGTTGCGGGCCATGTTCCGCAAGCTCGGCTGGAATCGCGTCGTGGCCTTCCAGACCCGCAACCCGCTGCATCGCGCGCATCAGGAGCTGACGTTCCGTGCGGCCAGGGAGGTGCAGGCCAACCTCCTGCTCCACCCGACCGTCGGTATGACCAAGCCGGGCGATGTCGACCACTTCACGCGCGTGCGCTGCTACGAGGCGGTGCTCGACAAGTATGCGGCCGCGACGACGGCGATGAGCCTGCTCAACGTGGCCATGCGGATGGGCGGGCCGCGCGAGGCGCTCTGGCACGGGCTCATCCGGCGCAATCACGGCTGCACCCACTTCATCGTCGGCCGCGATCATGCCGGTCCGGGGAAGAACAGCCAGGGAGAGGATTTTTACGGCCCTTACGATGCGCAGGAACTCTTCAAGACGCACGAGGCAGAGATGGGGATCGAGATGGTTCCCTTCAAACACATGGTCTACGTCCAAGAGCGGGCCCAGTATGAGCCGGCCGACGAGATCGAGGAGGGCGTGACGGTGCTCAACATTTCCGGCACCGAGCTGCGGCGACGGCTTCGCGAGGGGATCGACCTTCCGGAATGGTTCTCATTTCCCGAGGTCGTTCGGGAATTGCGCCGCACCAGCCCTCCGCGTGCGCAGCAGGGTTTCACTGTGTTCTTCAACGGGCTCTCGGGTGCTGGCAAGTCGACCATAGCCAATGCGCTTCGAGTGAAACTCATGGAACTAGGCGGGCGACCGGTGACGCTGCTCGATGGGGATATCGTCCGAAAGAACCTTTCCTCCGAGCTGGGGTTTTCCATGGAACATCGCGATCTGAACATCCGCCGGATCGGCTTCGTAGCCAGCGAGATCACCAAGAACGGCGGTATCGCCATCTGCGCACCCATCGCTCCTTATGCAGCGACGCGGCGCGCGGTGCGTGAAGATGTCGAAAGCCATGGCGCCTTCATCGAGGTCCACGTCGCAACCAGCTTGGAGGAATGCGAGCGGCGCGACCGAAAAGGCCTCTACAAACTCGCTCGAGAAGGTAAGATCGCGGGTTTCACGGGGATTTCGGATCCCTACGAGATTCCGGAAGCACCGGAGTTGCGCGTGCAGACGGAAGGTCCCGACGTCGACAACTGCGCGCATCAGGTGATCCTGAAGCTCGAGAGTCTTGGATTGATTTCCGGGTAGCGGACGATCCGGGAGGACGTTCGCTTGGGCAAGTGGACGCCCTCCCGGAAGTACGACGCGTTTGCCCAGTACGACCTTTGGTCTAAAAGTTTGGTCTGGAAGGGGGAGACCATGGGGATAGCAAAGGATACGGTGCGCGCGCGACTGTGGCAGATTCTTGAGGAGTGGGCGCCCGCGTCGGGAGATCGACTACCGCCGGAACGCGAGCTGAAGAATCTCGTTGGGTGCAGTCGAGAGACGCTCCGAACCGCGCTCGCGACTCTTGAAACGGAGGGAGAGATCTGGCGGCATGTTGGGCAAGGGACCTTCCGGGGCCGCACGCCCTTGGGCCGCCCGGTCAAGGACACGCTGCTGCTTGAAGCAACGACACCCGCGGACCTGATGGACGCGCGGCGTTTGCTCGAGCCGCAGGTGGCGGCGGCCGCCGCGGCGCGCCGCGAGAAAGATGACATCACCCTTCTGCGCAAGCGCGTTGCCGAAGGGCGTGAGGCACACGATCGCGCGGGCTGCGAACGTGCCGATGACGCCTTCCATCAGTCTATCGCCGAGGTTGCACGCAATCCGGTCCTCATCGCCCTCCTGCGTCATTTCTCGAGTGCCCGATGCCGTGCGGTCTGGCAGAGGGAATGGGACCGCACCTATCGGCGAGTTGGCGTGGAAGAGTTCACCAAGGCGCATAGCGATCATCACGAACAGGTCGTCGACGCGATTGCCGCCGGCGACGGGACAGCCGCTCATCATGCCATGGCCCACCATCTCGAGACTGTCAGCATCGACATGGGCGTTCTCAACCCAGTGCAGTCGTGCTGATGAAGCCTCTATCACCGAGGCCGGACTCTCCGGCTTTTGTGGGCGATTGGCAACATGGAGGCCGGCGCGCGTGATCTCTCCCGGTAAACGACGTAAAGGCCCGAGGCGAGGATGACTGCAACCCCCAGCCAGGTCATCCCGTCCGGAAACTCCCCGAAGACCAGGTAGCCGGCGGCGGTGGCGCCGATGATCTCGAGATACTGGAACGGCGCCAGGAGACCGGCTTCGGCGTGGCGAAAGGCTTCGGCGATCAGGACATAACTTGCAGCGGCGAGGAGGCCGCTACCCAGGATGAGGACCGAGGCCCAAGTCGAAAGGGCGCTCGGGTCCGGAGTCACAATTCCCGCTGCGTGAAGACCGGAAGAAAGCGCTACCATGCCGAGGCAGGCATAGGTTGTGGCGCCGCACTGAATGGTCAGCCCGGAGCGGGTGCGCGCGGCGCGGCGGAGGACAATCATGTTGAGCGCATAGGAGACGGCCGCGAGGAGCGGCAGCAGCGCAGCGACCTCGAACTCGGGCCCCGGCCGGATCACGATAAGCGCGCCCGCGAGCCCTGCGCCAACTGCTGCGAGGCGTCGCGGTCCGACTGTCTCGCCGAGGAGTGGACCTGCCAGTACAGTCAGGATCAAAGGCTCAACGAAAAAGACGGCGATTGCGGTGGCAATCGGCATGACCGCGAAGGCGCCGATCAGGCAGATGAGGGTGATCATCACCAGAAGACCGGACAGCGCGACAACCGGCGAGAACATGGCGCCCCTGAGACGGTTCCGCAGCACCACCGCCGCCGGCAGGAGGAAGGCCGCTTGGGCGAGAACGCGCACGGTCGCGACCTCGATCGGGTTCAGTGTCTCCGTCAGCAGCTTCGAAAACGTGTCGCCCAGTGGTAGCAGGAGCATTGCCGCGGCCATGCAGGTCATTCCTGCGAAAGATCCAGTCCACATGGTCTGCGACCTGTCGAGCAAGGCAAGAGTCATAGGACACCTCATAACTTCAGGCTCCGCACGATATGTGCGAGAGCAAGTCCGGGCGTTCAGGACATCGTTTGAAAATATCGGGGCGGGGCAGCGGACGCGCGACGCCATCGCATGCTGCCTTGCAACGCGCATATAGGGGTCTTCGAAGGACTTGTCCAATCCGGAGAGCAGGTAGCTCTCTGGCTTATTGTTTGGCAAGGCCCTTGACGTCAGGCAAGAGCGCTCAGAATGAAATCGGCTCGCGCTTCGACTTTGAGCTTTGGCAGAATGACCAGATCATATCCGAGCCAATCGAAAGCCTCGATCAGCCGATGATGCTCGGCGATGCCGTCCTTCAGATCTTGCTGGCGTTCACTGTCCCTGTGGTGGATCTCTGGCCAAGGTGGAGTTAGAAACACTTGGTGATGGAAGCGGGCGTGTCCCGACAGGCTGACGGACGCCGCCAATCCGCTTGCATGTTCCAGCGCGATGGCCGCATCCAGCAGCCCGCGATCGAAGAACACCCAACCCTGCGAAGACGCGACGCGGTTGCGGTCTCCGGTCGCCATGTCGATGGCGCGCCTTGCGAAGGCTTCGAGATCGACCCAGGGAAGTGCCACACCTGCGCCGTTCAACTCCTCCTGCACGATCTTCCTGCCGGGCTCCTCGACAGTTTCGAAGCCTCGTGAAGCAAGTTCGGCCAGCAACGTCGACTTCCTGCCTCCCGAGCAGCCGGAAAGGACCACGTGCTGGCCTCCATGGCCGTTTTCATCGGATGTCTCGCCATGTTGTCAGCCGCTCCTCACGCCCCGATGTGCTCTGCCTTGGGCGGCGCTGCGAATATCCGTGCGACCTCCGTTTCATGATCGACGGGAAGCATGGCTTTCCCGAGGGGACGGTTCAGCTCGATCTGCATGCGTGGGGTCGGGACTTTCGCTTGCCGCATCGCGCGGTCGATCAGAGATAGAAGCTCGTCCCGGCAGTCGACGTCCCGTTCGAAGCGCGACAGCCAAAACCGGACCGCATAGGAATTGCCGTCGCTTCCCAGCTCCTGAACGCGGACATCCGGTGCCGGTTCGGTCTGGATCAGGCGCGCTTCTCTCACCGCCTTCAGGATCATTTCCTTGGCGGCATCCACGGAAACCTCATGCGATAGCTTCAGAGACAGCTGCGCACGATACTGCGGTTTCGGAGCGGAATAGTTGATGATGCGTCGGCGCGCAATCTGGCTGTTCGGCAGGATCATGTAGGTCGAGTCCAAGGTCAACACCCGTGTCGTGCGCCAGCCGATCTCGATAACCTTGCCTCGTGCGACCTGCTCGATATCGACCCAGTCCCCGATTCGGTAGGGTGCCTCGACCCCCAGTGCAATGCCGGACAGCGTGTCAGCCACGACGTTCCGGATTGCGAACCCCAGCACCGCGAGTATCAAGCTCGATCCAGCAAGCGCGCCAAGGAGACCTTGTTCCAGCAAAAGCGCGGCAGAGGCAACGATGGCGGCGAAGAACAGCAGAACCGCCACGAGATCCCGAAACAGGCGCGGGTATGGGCGCTTGTGGCGTCTCCGGCGATCTGCGAACAGACCGAACAGTCGGCTACCGAGCCAGGCCGCAGCAAGGCAGCCGACAACGCCGCCAAGCAGGCGGAGAGATAGTCCGACCCGCTGCTCGACATCCTGGTCGAAGAATACCAGACCGGCGGCGACAATAAGCAGAACGGAAGGCCACACCAGCCGACGGAGAAAAGAGAGACGTCTCATGTCAGCAGCCCTGTTGCTGGTGCCGCGATGGTCGGCGAGACCGGCACTGGAGGCAGGTCACGGCAGCGCCGGCATGTCGCTCGACGGCAGAGCCACAACGACGACAGGAAATTCGGATAGTGGGAGTATTGCCCCCGAGAATGTGCCGACAGCTGGGGCACCGATGGGCGGCCGCCCGGGGAAGCGATGTCTTGCAGGACGGGCAGGCAAGCGGAAGGTGACGATTCATGAGACCCTCTTTCAACGGGAAGAAAAGACGCCGAAGCGGCGATTGCCGATATCCCGGAAGGAGCGTCGTGGCTTCGTCAGCGCATCGAGCGGCTCCTTCCGGGCAGAGCATGGGCTTCGGCAGGGCCCAGGGAATGTCCGTTCATCGTGCCTCCAGACCTTCGGGGGCATCCTGGGGCGCGACGTGGAGCACGGTCAGAACCCGCCGCTTTCCATCCCTGGTATCCCAGTGGAGCGATGCGCCCTCTGCCAGTCCGATCAGGGCAACCCCGATCGGTGTCAGGATCGAGATCCGCCCGCGTGCGATGTCGGCGTCCTCTGGATAGACGGGCGTTACCGTCTTTTCCTGGCCGGTCGACTCATCCCGATAGGTGACCGCGCGACCGATGGCCACGACGTTCTGCGGGAGTTTCGCCGCCGGAACGATACGCGCCCGGCCGATTTCGCCGAGCAGCCGGTCGGCAAGGTCCGGGTTGCGCTGGATCGCGCCCTCCGCAAGTGCCTCGAGCCTTTCCAGGCAGTCTGCACCTATGACGACCCTGGGCCGCCGGCCGGTGCCGCGTGACGTAGAGAGTTGTTTGTTCATCGTAGTTTCCTTTCCACCAACTGGTGGTGTGAGTGAACTATAGGTGGCCATGGCCCCTGATCCGCCAGGGGTGGATCAGAGCATCAGGCCGCGGTTTGGTCCGGAGACGGATGCACATCCAACACCACGACGACTTCGATCTGACCGTCATCCCGCAGAAGCGGAACCTTCTGCAGCTTTCGCATTCCGATCAGGGTGGCTCCAAGCAATGAAGCAACGAGAATATGTCCCGGGACCGGCGTGGGGTTCATGGAGAGCACGCCGCTGCGAGCGCCCTCACCGCTGATCATGTAGGTGACGTGGCATCCGGCCACGACAAGATCAGGCGAGGCCGGCTCGGGAGTTCCGCGCGAGATCCGCAGCTTGTGGCGCAGCAGCCCGTTTAGCAGAGCGGGATTGGACGAATTCCTGGTTCCGCGATAGCGAAGCAGGTGCTCGATGCCGAGCCGGTCTTCGACAGTGAGAAGAAAGCCGCGCCCGACAGCGGAGCGTTCAAAGACCGATCGAAAGTCACTGCCGGCAGGCTGGTGGGTGATCCTGGTAATGGTCATGATATGTCTCCCGGAGCGGTAAAGCCCGCGTTCTCAGATGCAAGGATGTGAGAATGCCCCGGGTGGTCGAAGACGCGCTTATGCGCAGACCGCCCGGGGACCCGGGCGGTTCAGAAGCAGAAACCGAAAAAGGTTTTCGTGCGTGACCATGAGGAGACCTTAGTCTTTGGGCGCACCCTGTCAATCTTCGAGACCGGGCGGGTTTTGGAACGGACACGGATGCACAGATCCCGCAAAGGTGAAGAAGGCGAATTATTGACGAAGTCCACGAGGCGGACTTCGACGACAGGGGGTCACCGACGGCGCAGCTCGAAGACTGAGCCACGTTGAGTTTCCTGGATCGGCCGGCGGTGTGGCAGCGGGATGATGTTTGCCGATGTCGTGCGACCACCATCGTCTTCCCAACGCGCCAGGCATTTGGCGCTCGGCTCAGCGACCGAACTCACCATGTCACTCGGCCGGAAAAGCTCCGGAAACAGTTCTTCGAAATCTGCCTTGCAAAGCATCATTTTGTCACTCCTTTCCATCGCTCCATAGGGAGCAACTACACCGCGAATGCTGCGCACCACTGCAGTCCAGTGGTGCGCGTTCTCGAGAATAGGATCGGCTATGCCGTTCGGCCGCCGCGCCACCGCGCATCGACCTCCACATCCGGAGAAACTGGACGCATGCTCAGTTCGCGATCCGTGAGACCATCGACGACGCGCGGGATATCGCTGCGATCAATCCCGATGTCGCGCAGCAGGCGATCGTCCATGCCTCGAAGAGTTTCGATCATTTTCCGGCGTTGCCAGCGGTGGAATGCGGTCCGGAGCCAATGTCGAAACGCTCCGGGCTTGCGGTTGCGCGGACTGGCCGCTCGAGGGGGTGGGAAGTGATGGTTATTGGATTTGAAGACGTGGGGGTGCATGTCATGCTCCATGACGAAGAAACTGAACCGAGACGCACGCACCACGTCAGCCGGGGTCTTTCGGCCAGGTTGGCGCGTTTGTCACTTCGACTGATCTGTAAGAGATCGAGAAGACCCCGAGGCGCGGACCGGCACGCGGCCTGATCCCGCCCGGGCTACCGGCGGTTCAGTGTGTTTCCTGCGTTGAGCAGGAACCTCGTATGAAGACTGAACATGGTCATGACTGAGATATCGGCATTCCGCGTGCGTATATCAAGAGCACGGCGTGGCCTGCGACCTTCTGGCGCTGCCGCCATGAGAGGCGGACGAGGCTCATGGATGATGCCCCGCCAAAGGAATTCGGTGACCTCGGTTTTATTGTCGCGCAGCAGTGAGAACAAACTCTTATAGTGTTGTCACTTCGCCGCACCGCGGCCGTGACGGTTGACAGAATCCATTTGTTGCATAGCCTGTGTACATGGTTACGAACGAAAGCCTCTTCCGGTTTCTGCTTCTGAACCGCCTCCCTGCCCGGGGGGCGAGCGCGTAAACGCGTTCACGGCCACCCGGGGATTTCTCGAACATTTTGATAGAAACATCGGGTCTGCTGAGTTCAGCCCCTGGGAGACAACCATGACCAACGCACAACATGCGCGGGTGCCGAATAGCTTTGCTTACGACACAGCGCCAGAACACCGCCTCAACGATGTAGAGTTTTATCTTCGGCCTTCTGACCGCGCCGACATCGAGTGGCTGCTTTCTCGAGATGACCCTGCGGCACAGAACATGCCGCGTCTAGTAGAGGGGATCCTGCGCTACAAGATGCGAAAGGCCGGGAAAGCGGTTGGCAAAGGCATCGACCAAATCGCATTGCCTATGAAACGCATTACTTATGCTGAAAGCACTGGTTCAGTACAGAAAGGCATTTTGACCATGAGTATAATAGAACGGCCGGGCCATATTCCCGTGGGATCTCTGCTGGGTGCAACTCTCTTAGGTATGTCAAGGCACCAAAAAGAGCCATTAAAGAAGGAAGACGGCAGTACTGTCATTGTCCACGTTATGAAGATCGAAACCGTGGAACCGGTCTGACGCGTCGAGTAGCGGACTGATCTACGGTAAGGAACCGCACGTAACGTGCCGTCTCAGTTAACGTACGCCAACATGGCGTCATGAAGCCGCGTCAGACAGGTTCCGGTGCGGGGAGGGCAACATCGGCAAGGGTCGAACGGTTGAGGTTCTCGATAAAGGCCATCTCGGCCACCCGAAGCCGGGTCTTTAGGCGACAGCATCCGCCGATCGTGCAATCCCCGCCGTTCGGTTGAAAGCACTCGACAAGGGCTTGGCCCTCTTCCAACACTCGCACCACGTCCCCCAACCGGATTTCCTCGGGGGCGTGGGCCAGGGTGGCACCGCCACCGCCTCCACGACGTGTCTGCACCAGCCCCGCCCGACCGAGTTTTTGCATGATCTTAATAAGATGGTTGCGGGAAAGCTCGAATTCCTCGGCGAGATCAGCCGTGGAAAAAGCCCGGTCCGGCGCGCTGGCAAGGCGCATCAACATGCGGAGTCCGTAGTCGGTGAAGGAGGTAAGGCGCATCTGCCATCCATGAAGTGGTATTTACAGTGCCTATTATGGCGCTTATCCAGAGAAGTGAACAGTCCCGGCGCAGAGAGGCAGCTCCTGCCACGAGGATAACTATACCTGAAGTTGGGAGTCCGGACATGGGAAATGGGTCCAACAGCTTCAAGAGTGAGGGAAACTTTGCCTCGCCGCCCTGCATGGCGGCAGAGGTCGATCCTGGGTATTTCGACCCCTTGGCCGTAGATCCCGAACAAGCGCGCGACGTGGCCCGGTGGCGCACGGCGGAACGCAAGCGGCTTCGCGAAGAGCGTCGGACGCTTTCCTCGTCCCAGAGGACAATAGCCAGTGCAGCGATGATGGCAGGACTGGACAGATTGTTTGCGGCGCACTTTGCCGGGATAGGCGACGTAGTCGTCGCATTCTATTGGCCGATCAAGGATGAGCCGGACCTGCGACCTTTGATGGTCGAGATGCAGGCGTCTGGCCGCAGCATCGCTCTGCCTCTGGTGGAGACGCGGGCGGCGCCCCTGGTGTTCCGCCTGTGGACTCCGGAAACCCGGATGGAGCGCGGACACTGGAACATTCCCGTGCCGCCACGGGACGCTCCGGAGGTGATGCCGGACGTCGTTCTCGCACCTCTCATGGGATGGGACAGCGAAGGCTATCGCCTTGGCTATGGTGGAGGGTATTTCGATCGAACCCTGGCGGCGCTCTCGCCGCGCCCCTTCAGCATCGGCGTGGGTCTCGCCGCGGCGAAGCTACCCACAATCTATCCGCAACCCCACGATATCCCGATGGATGTCATACTCACCGAGCGTGGGACCGACGTAGGAGGGTAACAATGCACAGGGATCAGATTGCGCGAAAGCTGTTCGAGGGCATGCCCGATGCGCTGGTGGTCGCCGACCGCAAAGGCATCATCCGCGTCTGGAACGGGGGCGCGGAGCGGATATTCGGCTTTGCAGAGGGTGAGGCGCTTGGTCAGTCATTGGACATCATCACGCCGGAGCGCCTGCGCGAGCGACACTGGAACGGCTACGAGGCCACCATGCGGACCGGCCAAACCAAATATGGCGCAGGCGATCTGCTATCTGTTCCAGCAATCCGGAGGGACGGAGCGCAAATCTCGATCCAGTTCTCCATCGTCCCGTTGCGCGGCGAGGACGGTGACTTGCAGGCGGTCGCGGCGATCATGCGCGACGTCACCGAGGACTTCGAAGAGCGCAAAAGGTTGCAGCGCGCGCTTCGCGGTTGAGAGCACCGTCGAGGCTGTCAGGCACTGGATTCGGCCAGCGTAACCGGGACGGCGTACGCCGAACTGAGCTCACCTTGGGAAAACGCGTGCTGCGTGAGCTTCAATGCCCGGTCTGGCGAAAAGTGTTCAGCTGAGGAATCTTCTGTAGCCCCAGCCAAGCGCTGGCTCCGATCGAGTGAAGAAGGAAACACCACAACACCAAGCGACCCCTTGGCGCTCTGGGCTATCACCCTCCGGCTCCTGAAACTATCGTTCCGATGGAGCGAAAGCCGGTCATTCTCCAGCATACAAACTGGACTTTCCGGATAGGACCGACCATGGCGATAGAGCCGCAAGAACCCGTCGTGGTGCATTTCGCTTACGAGGATCACCGGATTTGTCCAGCAGTTCATTCACACGTGTAGACAAGCTCTTGTCCTCGATGGGATATGGTGCCCGCAAAGACATCGCGCGGCTGGCGCGGGCTGGTGGCATTGTCTTCGATCAGGCTGAGATCCTGGACGCCTCCGTTCGAATCCCTGTCAGCGCGGACCTGCCCCGCCGCATGACGGTCGCGGGCAAGCCGCTTGATCCGCCTGCTGGCCTGGTCGTCATGATGAACAAACCCCTGGGCGTGACCTGCTCGCACAAGGAGGCAGGCGAACTTGTCTATGACAGGCTGCCTGCTCGCTGGCGACGCCGCAAGCCCGCCATTTCAACCATTGGGCGTTTGGACAAACAGACCACCGGCCTTTTGCTTCTGACCGACGACGGTGACCTTCTGCATCGTATCAGCAGCCCCAGAAGCCGGCTCAGAAAAACCTACCGCGCCACGCTTGCCCGTCCACTCGACGGCACGGAAACCGCACTGTTTGCGTCTGGCAGACTCACGCTCAGAGGCGATGACAAACCTCTGGCACCGGCGGTGTTGGAGATCATCTCGGAAACCGAAGCCCTGATCACCGTGACGGAAGGCCGATACCACCAAGTTCGCCGCATGTTCGCTGCCACCGGCAATTTCGTCGAAGCTCTGCGACGTGAACGCTTGGGCGATCTCTGCCTGCACGATACGCTGGCCCCCGGTCGATGGAAGCTCCTGAGCAAGGAAGAGATCGCCCTCGTCTTTCGATGACCGAGGGCATCGGCTCAGATCACACCCAGCATCCGCATGGCTTTCGCAACCCGCTCGAAACCGGCGATATTCGCGCCCAGGACGTAGTCACCGGGTGCGCCATATTCATCGGCAGTTTCGGCGCATCTGTCGTGAATGCTCTTCATGATTTGAGCCAACCGCTGTTCGGTCTGCTCAAAGCTCCATCGGTCACGGCTGGCGTTCTGCTGCATTTCGAGCGCCGACGTCGCAACGCCCCCCGCGTTCGCCGCCTTGCCGGGCCCGAACAGGATGCCGGCCTCGCGCAGGATGCGGATCGCTTCAGGGGTGCAGGGCATGTTCGCGCCTTCGCCGACAGCCAGAACGCCGTTCTTGACCAGTGATTTCGCGTCCTTGCCTGTCAGCTCGTTCTGGGTGGCCGAGGGCATTGCCACGTCACAGGGTAGATCCCAAACAGAGCTCTTTCCGGCAGGAATGAAACGAGCTCCATTCCCACGTAACCGAGCATACTCCGAAATTCGCTCGCGGCGCACAGATTTGACCTCCTGAAGCAGGGCAAGATCTATCCCGCCTTCGTCTATGATGTAGCCGCTTGAATCCGAACAGGCGATGACCCTGCCACCAAAGGACTGCACCTTTTCGATGGTATGGATGGCAACATTGCCAGCGCCCGACACCACGACGCGCTTGCCATCGAAGTCGGTCTGGCGCGTTTCAAGCATTGCCTTGGTAAAATACGTGTTGCCGAAGCCAGTAGCCTCTGTCCTGGCTCGGGATCCGCCGTAGGCGATGTCCTTGCCGGTAAACACGCCCGATTCATATCGGTTGGTCAGGCGCTTGTATTGCCCGAACATGTATCCGATTTCACGTCCTCCAACGCCGATATCGCCGGCCGGCACATCCGTCTGCTCGCCCAGATGGCGGTGCAGTTCGGTCATGAGAGATTGGCAGAAGCGCATGATCTCGCCATCGGATTTGTTCTTGGGGTCGAAATCCGTTCCGCCTTTTCCGCCACCGATCGGCAGGCCGGTCAGGGCGTTCTTGAAGGTCTGCTCGAAGCCGAGAAACTTGATGATCCCCAGATTGACGGACGGGTGGAAGCGCATCCCTCCCTTGTAGGGACCGAGGGACGAGTTGAACTGGACGCGAAATCCTCGATTGATCTGGACATTCCCTTGGTCATCAACCCAAGGGATGCGAAAGATAATCTGGCGCTCGGGTTCGCAGATCCGCTCGATGAGCGCTTTTTCGAGATAATCAGGGTGCTTTGCCACGACGCGCCCGAGGCTTTCCATCACTTCGTGCACCGCCTGGTGAAATTCCGGCTCGCCCGCGTTTCGCCGCGCCACTTCGGCAAGGATCGGTTGTAGCTTTTCGTCGATATTCTTCATGTGTCTCGTCGCATTAAGGGGAGTGTTGGTTGGATGCTAAAAATGTGTGCATCAGCATCACGAGCGCCCATTTTCCAATCAACTATTTGATCCTCGACTGGTGTGCAAACCGTTATCCCGAAGGAGAAGTCGAAGGGGATGCTGTGAGGGTAAGCTGCGCTGCGTTTGTTCCAAGGCCGACGCCAATCGGTTTCGGGTGCAGCACTGGCGATGCCCCAGACATCTGCATTGCGGCGACCGGTCTCGCATCAGGTCGCAGGCTTTTGCAGCCCCGCCGTTTCCTGGTCAGGCCGGACGAATGAACATGCGGTCATCCTCATGCGCGGCAGCGTCGTCTGAGCGGATGGCGCGGTAGCAATGCCACGTCGCATGTCCCAGCAACGGGAACACCAGGATCAGCCCCAGTCCGGCCGTGAGTAGGCATAGGACAAACAGCACCACCACGATGGCACCCCAGGCGATCATCACCCCGAGGTTGTTCCAGACCATCGCCATGCTGATCCCGAGCGCGGAGAGCGCGTCGGTCCGTTCCGTCAGCAGCATCGGAAAGGCGAAGACGCTGATGGCGAAGGAGAAGGCGGCGAAGAGCGCACCGACGGCAGAGCCGACCAGCAATAGGGCCCAGCCAGTAGGAGTCAGGAGAAGCATCGGAACGATCTCCTCGGTGCCGGGAAAGGCCACCATGCCGAAGAAGAGCGCATAGATGAGGACCGCCGCGCGCATCCACAGCAGGAAGAGCCCCAGAAGCATGACCCCCATGAAGACACCGGCACGGCCGGACCGAAGCCGGACGAAGAGCATCGGCGCGAGGCCGACCGGTTCGCCCGCTTCCAGTCGTCGGCTTTTCTCGTAAAGCCCGCCGGCGATCAGCGGCCCGACCACCATGAAACCCGCGAGCGCCGGGAACAGGGCATAGTCGAATTCCAGGTGGAACAGGAACCACACCACGACGACCGAGACGAGGAAAACGCCGAGGCCGTAGACCAGACTCGAAAGCGGGTGGGTCCAGAGATCGCGCCACCCGGCCCGCAGCCATGTGAAGGCGGTTCGCCACGGCAGGTCGCGGGCATGCGGGCTGGGGCGGGGAAGGGGTGGAACCACCTTCGGGATCATGCCCCCTGCCTGCGGATTGTCGGGCGGCGGAGGGGCGTTGTTCTGGCTCAGCATGATGGTCTCGCCGGGCGATAGGTACCGGCGCCTCCCTTGGCGGTTTCAACGCAGCTCGGTTGCGACGACAGCGAGACCGAGACGAGATGGATGTTGGCGCCCACGAAGATGGCCACGACCAGAAACGCGGCGGAGATCGCCAGAACTCGGGGCCGCTCAATGGTCATTCCGGGCCTCCATCGGCCAGCGAGGTGATGTAAATGGCAAGCATCTTGCGCTGCACCTCAGTCAGGCGGTTTTCCCATGCGGGCATCCAGCCCTGTCGGCCGCCATAGATCGTCTCGAACAGCGCCTGATCGGTGCCACCATAGATCCAGTGAGTGTCCGTGAGATTCGGGGCACCAAGGTCCTGCATGCCCGTGCCATCCGCGCCGTGGCAGCTGGAACAATTGTCGGCGAAGAGCGCGGCGCCTACCTCCAGCCGCTCGGGCGAGGCGCCGCTGTCGAGGCCCGCCAGCGACTGCACGTAGTCCGCTACGATGCGGATCTGGTCCCGGTCGAGCATGCCATCACGGCCGAACGCCAGCATCTCGGCATAGCGCGTGTCGGGATGAGGTGCATTGATGCCGACACGCAGGGTTTCGAGGATCGTCGCGTCATCGCCGCCCCACAGCCAGGCGTCATCGACCAGAGAGGGATAACCGGGGCCACCTTCGGCGCGGCTTCCGTGGCAGGCCGCGCAATTGTCACCGAAGAGTGCGGGTGCTGTCCGGTCGACATGGGTCATTAGCAGGGTGTCGTCACGGATCTTGTCCAACGGGAGCGCAGCGATTTGATCCGCCCAGATGCCACGGGTGGCATCCGCGGCGGCCACGCGCTCTTCCACCTGTGCCTGCTGATCAAGACCCAGAAGCCCGCGGGTATAGGTATTCACCAGAGGCCAGGCCGGCATGAGCACCCAGTAGACCAGCGCCCAGATATGCGTGACGATGATGAAGAACCACACCGCCGGCGGCACGCGTGTGTTCAGCTCGGTGATGCCGTTCCATTCGTGGCCCGTCGTCTGGTGGCCGGTCAGTGGGTCGCGTTCCTTTACCGACATGGCCCGTCCTCGTCATCCAGGATGCTGTTGGCGGCCTTGTCGAAGCGTTTGCCCAGCGACGGCCAGTAGGCGTAGACGGTGATCCCCACGGACAGGGCGATTAGGTAGAACAGCCCGAAGGACTTGGCGATCACCGAGGTCAGGTCATGGGTAAGATCCATCCTGTCACTCCTCCCCGAGTGGCTGATTTGCGAAGGCGGCGTCGGTGAGCCCACCGAGGATCTGGAGGTAGGCCACCAGCGCATCCATTTCCGTGACGCGGTCCCGCTGTCCATCGAAGTGGCGGATGTTGGTCGCTTCGCCATAGCGCGCAGTCGCGCCGTCGGCCGCGTCGGTGTCGGGCCGCGCCTGGCCGCGCGCGTCGGCATCAGCATTGGCGATCTGTTCATCGCTGTAGGGCACGCCCACCGCCCGCAGGGCCGCAAGGCGATCCGGCAGGCTGGCGGTTTCGAGCGTCTCGTCCAGCAGGAAAGCATATTGCGGCATGACCGATTCCGGCACCACGGCGCGCGGATCGACCAGGTGGCGCACGTGCCAGTCATCGGAATACTTGTTGCCCAAGCGGGCAAGGTCCGGCCCGGTCCGCTTGGACCCCCAGAGCATCGGGTGATCATATTGCGATTCCACCGCCAGCGAATAGGGACCGTAGCGATCCACCTCGTCCTGCAGGGTCCGGATCATCTGGGAGTGGCAGGCATAGCAGCCCTCGCGAATATAGATGTCGCGCCCGGCTTGTTCCAGCGGCGTGTAGAGCCGCATGTCCGGTGCAGCCTCGACGGTTTCGTCGATGGTGAAGAGCGGCGCGATCTCGACGAACCCACCCACACCGGCAGCGACGATGATGCCGAGGGTCAGCGCCATCGAGTGCCGCTCGGTGCGGTAGTGGGTCCGGGCGTGGAACTCGAACAGGCGGGCGAAGGGGGAGAGGATCTTGCGAAACATCGTGTCACTCCGCTGCCGGAACGGCAGGTTCTGCCGCTTCGGACGAGGTCGGGTAGTCGCGTTCCGGCTGTTTTTCGGGGGCGTGCCGGATCGTCATGTAGACGTTGTAGGCCGCCAGGATCGCCCCGGTCAGGAACAGGGCCCCGCCGCAGGCCCGTGCGACGTAATAGGGATGCATGGCCACCAGCGTGTCCGTGAAGGAATAGGCCAGTGTGCCACTGTCGGTGTAGGTGCGCCACATCAGCCCTTGGATGATGCCGCTGTTCCACATCGCGAAGACGTAGATCACCGTGCCCGCCAACGCGAGCCAGAAGTGCCATTCCACCAGCTTCCACGAGTACATCGTCTCGCGCTTCCACAGCAGCGGAACGACAGAGTAGATCGAGCCGAAGGTGATCAGCGCCACCCAGCCCATCGCGCCCGCATGGACGTGGCCCACGGTCCAGTCGGTATAATGCGACAGCGAATTGACCGCGCGCACCGCCATGAACGAGCCCTCGAAGGTCGACAGCCCATAGAACACCGCAGCCACCATCATGAAGCGCAGCGTGGCATCGTCGCGGACCTTGTGCCAGGCGCCGTTCAGCGTCATCAGCGCGTTGCCGGCGCTGGCCCAGGAGGGCACCAGCAGCATGACCGAAAAGGTCATGCCCAGCGTCTGCACCCATTGCGGCAGGGCGGTGTAATGCAAATGATGCGAGCCGGCCCAGATGTAGAAGAAGACGATGCCCCAGAACGACAGGATCGACAGGCGGTAGGAATAGATCGGCCGCTCCGCCCGCTTGGGCAGGAAGTAATAGAGCATGCCGAGGAACCCGGCGGTCAGGAAGAAGGCGACCGCGTTATGGCCATACCACCATTGCGTCATCGCGTCCTGGACTCCCGCGAATGCCGAGTAGCTCTTTGCTCCTGTCAGGCTGGCGGGCACGGCGAGGTTGTTGACGATATGAAGGATCGCCACGACCAGGATGAAGGCGAGGTAATACCAATTGGCGACGTAGATATGCGGCTCGTTCCGGCGGACAAGCGTACGGATGTAGAGCACGAAGTAGACCACCCAGACGATCACCAACCAGATGTCGGCATACCACTCCGGCTCGGCGTATTCTTTGGACTGGGTGACACCCATCAGGTAGCCTGACGCGGCGATAATACAGAAGAGGTTGAAGCCCAGCAGCACGAACCACGGTGAGACATGCCCGGCCAGCCGTGCCCGGCTGGTGCGTTGCATGACGTGGTAGGAGGTGGCGATGAGAGCATTGCCACCAAAACCGAAGATCACTCCTGATGTGTGAACGGGGCGGATACGACCGAAGCTCGACCACGCCGCGTCGAAGCGCAGGTCGGGCCAAGCAAGCTGCGCCGCGACCCAGACCCCCATGCCCATACCGACCACGGCCCAAAACAGTGCGATCACGAGCCCGGCCTTGGTCGGATCATCATAGTAGTTGTTCGTGCGATCCTCGGCCGGCTCGGGCTCGCCAATCGCACGCAGGACGCAGCAGGTCATGATAGCGGCTGCAATCAGCACGATTGCGCCGTGGCTACCCATCGGATCGCCCCGACCCGCTGCGGCCATCACCAGCCCGACAATCGCCATGAAGACACAAATCATCAATGCGATCTGGCGTTCGGCACCTGTCAACCGCTCCATCATTTGGCAACCTCCCGGTCGGTTCTATGTCTTGGTGGCAGCGGACGGTCCTCCGTCTGGAGGATCCGGCGGGCGTCGCCTGCCGGATCGCCAAATTGGTCGTGTCTCATCGCCCAGAAGAACGCGCCGAGTCCGACAGCGCCCATCGCCAGCGTCACGGGGATGAGAAGCAGTAGGATGGTCATGCTGCACCCTCGCCCGGGGCTTGTGCTCGCCCGGCGATGCCGCGAAGCGCCGCCGCCTCGGTACAAAGGTCGAGCAGCCGGCGCGCGGCTGGCACGATCTCGACGATTTCCCCCAAACCGGTACCGGCGTAATGCGGCATCTGCTCCAGCGCGCCCGTCGTCGTGCGCAGCGGTGAATCCGTGCTCTGGCGTAGGCGTGGAATGTCGTCGTCATGGGCGATGACCTCGCGGGGGATCGCGTCGGGATCGTGGCCCATCAGATCCGTGCCGAAGCCGTCGGTAACGCTGTTGCGCAGGACGCGCACGGCCGACCCCTTGGGCCAGTTCAACACGAAACCATCGGTCAAGACCGTGTCCTGCGGCCCTGCATCAACGATGCGCCGCTTGTGACAGTCATGGGCGAAGGATTCCTGCGTGGCGAGGAAGGCAGTGCCGCATTGCACGCCCTGCGCCCCCATCGCCAACGCCTCGGCCAGCGCCAGCCCGGTGCAGATGCCGCCCGAGGCGACAACCGGCAGGGCCGTGGTTTCCAGCACGGCCGGGAGCAGTTCGAATGTCGGGGTGCGCCCGTGCACGTGACCTCCCGCATCCTGCCCTTGTGCGATCAACACATCCACACCGGCGGCTTCGGCCTCCCGTGCCGCGCGCAGCGTGCCCACCTGGTGCAGCAGAAGACCGCCTGCGGTCTTCACCCGGGAAACGGCCTCGGGCACGACGTCCCAAAAGAACGAAAAGACCGCCACCTCCATCGCAAGGCAAGTTTCGATCTGCTGCTGCAGCAAGTCGGGCTCCGTGGCTGCCGGGATGAGGTTAACGGCGAAGGGGTGGTCCGACAGCCGGCGGTAGGCTTCGATTTCCGAGATGATGAGTGATGGCGCCTCGCGCACCATCCCCAGTGTCGGGAAACCGCCGGCATCGGCGACCGCGGCGGCCAGTTCGGAACGCGCGACGCCTCCCATACCGGCTAGGACGACGGGATAATCACATCCCAGAAGATCGCACAGGGGGGTGCGAAGGGACCCCAGATCGGCATTCATGTGGTATCCCCCGTGAGACGCTGTTCCAGATAGTCCCGCAGCACCACCGCATGATTGTGCTCCCGGTCCTTTGCGGCGAAGAGAAGAGTGACGGGACCGGCGCGGCACCATGCGAGGCAGCGGTCAACGGTGTCCGTGTTGCCAGCCAGTTCGTGCAGGTAGCGGTTGCGGAATTCGCCCCATTTGTCCGGGTCATGGTTGAACCATTTCCTGAGTTCGGTGGTCGGCGCGATGTCCTTGAGCCAGTCATCGTGTCCGAGATCGGCCTTCGAGATTCCTCGCGGCCAGATCCGATCCACCAGCAGCCTCGCACGGTCCGTGTCCGACGCCTTGTCGAAAGCTCGGGCGATGTCGATGTCGGATTGCTTGGCCATGCGAGGATCAAACAAGCTTTGGGATGCCGGTGCCTTTGGCATCCTCGATGGCGAAGTTCAGCGACCGGGCGATGCGTTCGGCCCGCTCGATGACATGGGCTGCGCCAGCGGGTGTGCAGATCTCCATCGCGGTCTCACGAAAGAGTGTGAGCCACCGCTCGAAATGGCTCCAGTCAATCGGCAAGCCGACGTGCTTGGGCACCGGGGCGCCATGATAACGGCCTGTCATCAGCGCAACGGAGGACCAGAAGGATGTCATCCGATCCAGATGAGGTGGCCAGTCATCGATGCGCGCCGCGAAGATCGGGCCGAGAACAGGATCCTTGCGGATCTTGCCATAGAAGGCATGGACCAGCTCGCGCAGCACCTCATCATCGAGCCCGGTCCTTGCCTCGAGAGCGGCTGTGATCGACGGTCGCGCGGAGAGGCTGCGCGATGAGGAGGTCTGGATAGATGACATCGGTGCGGCACCTTGTTCGCAGTTGTATTGACGGGGCATGCCCCTCAAGTGGTATTATAGATACCCATTGAAGTCGAGCGCAATCGGGTGAAGCCGCGCAGAGGCGGACTGGCGGAGATCGGCGCGGGATCAGGGAACGGGAGATGGTGCGATGAGCGAAGTATCCAAGACCGACAGTGGGTTCGTTGTAGAAGCAGCAGCCATCGCGCGAGCTTTCAAGATCACGCAAGATCAGGTCCGGGAGGAGATGAGGAACGGTCTCATCAGCAGCCGCTCCGAGAGCGGGTCGGGCGAAGACGAAGGACGTTGGCGCATAACCTTCTATCGCGCCGAACGCGCGTTCCGCCTGGTTGTCGACGAAGAGGGAGAGGTGCTGTCGCGGGGAAGCTTTCCCGTCACTCCGCGAGCGCGGTCAGTGCGCCGGGATTGACACCCCTCGGGCGGCAAGCAACGATCAATCTATGGTCAGGTATCAGATCAAGTTTCGGTTTCTTCTGCTGAACCGCCCTTAGCCCCGGGCGGTTCGTGGGCGTCTATGCGCAGCGATCTCCCGGGGACATCTCGAGAAAAGTACTGAGATTGTCGGAGGTAACTCCAGGGGGAAAAATGGTCATGCCTGACGTTACAGGATCAACGATACCGCGACACGGAAAGCCCGAAGCGGGTGGCGGGGATGACAAGTGCCGCCTGACGAAGGCCGATCGTCTGAGAATCGAGAGATTTCTGAGCTTCGCCGGAAACAGCAGCGTCGCCTACTCCCAGCTCATGCTGGATATTCTACACCAGAAACTGCGGGTGGCCGTTGCCATAGAGGGCGCGGCGCCGTCCGATATTGCCACATTTGGCTCCTATATTTCCTGCGTGGTGGACGAAAAAGATATCGAATGCGGGGTTCTCAGTTTCGGCCTTGCGACGCGTGCCGGAGAAATCCCGATTCACTCTCTTTTGGGGGCCACGCTCATCGGAATGTCGGCCGGGCAAAGCACTATTCTGCTGTCCGAAGACGGCACCACCCGGTCATTGGTGGTAACCCAAGTGGAAGTGCCTTTCGCCGTGTAGTGACGGGTTGCAACCAATGCCGGCACTGGAGCATCCGACCTGGGGACTATTGGCATCAACTGCTTGCTTGGAGGCGGTTCAGCCTCACTGGTCTTCATTTTCCGTCTCACGGAAAAGTATCAAAGGATCAGCCCGGCGGGTGGTGGCGGCATCTGCTGCTCCGAGGACCCGGCAAAGTTTGACTTGGCGTCGAAATCTTCATAGCGTAGCCTGATGGTTGTGTTCTCATGCATAATCAGAGGCCGATCGTTTCCGGGATCTCTGCTGAACCGCTCCCTGCCCCGGGCAGGGGGCCGCATGCGCTGACCTCCACGCTCGGGGATCTTCTTCACCAACAACTTTGGATTCTTGAGGCTTGCGTCGAGCAGGCCGAGGAGAAGATATGCGAACATCAAATGAAATGGCGACTCTCGCTGGAAGATCAGGCAACGAGGCTGCCGGGGTTGATAGCCGGGCGTTCGGAAGTGTGGAGAACATGCGGCCGATCCAATCGTTCCTCTCCAAGAGGGATTTCTGGTACCTGCAAAAGTTGCGGAGGGAATGCGCAGCTATCGAAGGCGGTGTCTTTCCTCTGCTCTCCCACCTGATCCGCGCAAAGCTTCAGGATGCACATATTCTGAATCCCACAGAAGAGGCAGGGAGCGTCGCCACACTGGGCTCACGTGTGACCTATTCTATCAGGGGGACGGCGCCACAATCTCGAACACTCTTTGACTATGGTTTTGCACATGATCAGGGAGGTATCCTGGACTTGCCCGGCTTTAGTGGAGAGCGTTTAGCTCACTTCC